>NZ_JBSLYH010000001.1:0-387617 GCF_055793305.1 Calyptranema fuscum S582 | reverse complement strand
TGAGAACAAGCGATTGGCGAGGTCCGTCCCCAATAAAACAGTTGCATTATCGGTTTGACGTTGCGACTGATAGTGTCGCAGTAGATCGGTCTGTCCCGGATCTGCGCCCCGAGTGTTTGCCTGGATCAGCAACGCTGCTAAAACAGCTACATCTCGCAATCCCATATTCAGCCCTTGTCCACCCACCGGATGAGTGGCATGGGCAGCATCACCGACCAGTGCCAAACGATGGGATTGATAGGATTTGCTATGTTGGCGACGGGGAAGATAACATGCCCGTGAAGAAACCGATAGAACCTGCCCTAAATCGGGGCTGATGCGGGGAGCCATGGTTTCAATAAAACGTGCATCATCCAGTGCCATCAAGCGATCGCGTTCTTGTAATGGAGCCGTCCAGACGACACAACTGCGATGGGCAGTGGGCGATTCCTGGGGGGCAATCATCGGCAGGATAGCAAAGGGACCGCTGTGATGGAAGCGCTCGTATCCCGTTTGCTGGTGGGAATGTTCTGTTTGTATGGTGCAGACAATCAATGCTTGCGGGTATTCCCAATCAACCAGGGGAATATTTGCCCACTGGCGCACGTAAGATTGTCGCCCATCGGCACCCACGACTAGACGAGTAGAAACCTGTCGGATCTCACCCTGATGGTCTACCGTTACCTGGAGATGGCTGGGGTAAGATGCGATCGCCACCACCTGAGCCGGACGAAACCATTGCACCTGTGGAATTGTGGTAATCGCCTGGGCTAATGCCGTTTCAGTGACTCGATTTTCTACCACATACCCCAGTGCGGCAACCCCCAGATGCTCTCGATGCAAGGTTGTGGTGTGGGGAAACCCCTGATCGGAGACAACTACCCGGTGAATGGGTGACACCCCCAGGGTTTGCATGGTATCCCAAACGCCAATGTGATTGAGAATCTGTGTTGAACCCAGCGCGATCGCACTGGCTCTACCCTCTTGCGCCAATCGTTGTTGAAAGTCTGAGAATTCAACGATGCCCACTCGCAGCGACGTTTGTCTGAGGGCGGTTGCCAGGGCCATACCCACCATGCCACCGCCCACAATCAGGACATCAAAATCAACCATTACACCCACACTCACCGTCCGGTTCATGACCCGCCGCGTGATCATGGGTATGCCCATGCTCTTCGGGTGTGCCTGTGACGAGGGAACCTACGAGATAGGCTGCTACAGCGGCATCGGGATCGGTCTCAGGGGTGACGATAGCTTTAATGCCTTTTGCTTCTAACCGACGGGCTAAGCCACTGCCCATACTGCCGCTAATCAACACTTGCACATCATCCAGGGGATGGGGAGCGGTGACGGGAGTGGCATGAAAACTTTGATCGTTCGACAATTGCAGAAGCTGTTTGCTTTCATGGGTTGAATCATCTAATTGATAAATCCAGAATTGCAAGCAGTGTCCGGCATGACCTGTTAAATCGGTTTGGTTGTTACTTGAAACAGCAATTTTCATAGAAGACTTCCTGATAGTCCACGATAAAAATACAACAATGACAATCGGCGATCGCTCCGTTGATCTGCATTGCCAAAACCACAACTTTCTCGATAGGTTCTGATGGCAATCTGCAATTCTCAAGATGAGAGCAGCTGGCTTTGTGATCTCTGAATGCGACTTTTTAAGTATATAACTAAAAAGAGATTTTAAGATTAGCTATCTTCCGGGGATCTGAAGCGTAACGGTGATCTATCCTTACTGATTGGCAACGGCGATCGCGCCTCCACTCAAGGCGACGTGTTGTTTCACCGTGCAATCCACGATCTTAGGAATGGGAATTAAATAACTTCGATAATTTGTTGTACGGGCGAACGGTCGTTCGCCCCTTTAAAAGATGCAATAGTCGATCGTATTTAATCCACGATCCTTAAGTCGTGATATTACGAGCGATCGGTTGGCGGGGCAGGCGAATGGTAAAACAACTGCCTTGCTCTGCGACACTATGAATAGACACCATGCCACCATGTAGCTCTGTGAGATGCTTGACAAGTGCTAAACCCAGGCCCGTGCCGGCATATCGACGATTGAGTTGGTTGTCAATTTGCAGAAAGGGTTGAAAGATCGTTTCGAGATGTTCTGGGGTTATGCCGATGCCTGTATCCTTGACGGCAAATACCATCCAGCCGGGTGGGTTGGATGGTGTTTGTGCAGCTTGAGTCGCATCATCCGCAGGCAGGGTCAGATAACTTGGATCATGGGATGGGTGAGTCTGGATCTCTGAAGTATACTCTTCCCAGGTTTGCAGGCTGACCTGCAAGATGACTTGACCCGCATTTGGCGTAAATTTGACGGCATTATTGAGTAAATTGAGGAGAATCTGTAATACTCGTCGTTCATCTGCTATCAGGGTGCCTACATCGGGGGCTATATCAGCTTGCAGTTGAATGTGCTTACTATCGGCTTGAGATTTGACCAGGGAAAAGCTGGTTTTACACAGCCGTGCCACATCGACTGGAGCCAGATTCAGTTCAATGGTGCCAGCTTCAATTTTTGACAGATCGAGAATGTCGTTAATCAAGTTCAGCAAATGATTGCCATTGCGTGCAATGGCTTCGACCGCCTCTTTTTGACGTGAATTCAGGTCTCCAAAAATTTCTTCCTGTAAGATTTCCGACATTCCTAGAACTGCATTCAGGGGAGTGCGTAATTCGTGGCTAACATTGGCTAAAAACTCGCTTTTTGCCCGGTTGGCAAGCTCTGCTTGTTGTTTTGCCTCGGCTAATGCCAGGGTGCGCTCTTGCACCTGCCTCTCTAGATCGTTATTGAGTTGCTCTAGCAGTGCGGTCATCTGTTTTTGTAGCGTAATATCGCGCAGCAACCAGAGAAACTGAAGCACATTGCCATTGCCATCATAGGTGATTGAAAATGTAACGGATACGTCTAAGGGGGATGTGTGGCGGGGATAGATCTGAATGTGCCAAGCTGGATGGCTAGTAGCGGTGGCTAGGTAAGATTGATTGAATCGCTCTAGAAGGGTGTAAAACTGAGGGCGGTCAGCCTCTGCAAGAAATACTGAAAACGGTTTGCTGACTAAATAAGACTGAGACACACCCAGCAAGTTGGCGATCGCCACATTTGCTTCTTGAATGATCCCTGTGCTATTGGTGATCAAATAGCCATCAGGAGCTAGATTGAATAGTTCGTAATACCGTCGTTTTTCGGCTTCAACTTGCTGCTGGGTTGAGATTAAGGTCTGATTTTGTAAACAGAGTTCGTGTTCTGAGGTTTGTAATTCTTCTAAAACTAACGTCAGTTCTCTCAAGGCAGCTTCGAGAAGAGTTTGTTTCACCGGCTCTTCCATTGCCCGTTGATGCAGTACTAATGCCCGTTGATAAACCGCCTCGATTTTTTTGGTCATGTCCATAGGTGATATCCTCCCTGCATCAGTACAATCGGATATTGACTGCCAGATCAAGAGTATAGTGCAACCAGGACGCCACGATCGTGGGGTGGGGGGCTGCACTCTGAAGAGAAGATTTCATTATTCCTTTCACCCCCTATGCTAGGGCAACACAAACTGAGTTAGAACCCGTCAAATTCATCCCCAAAACCAGCAATACTTCAAGATGTTTTTTGGCGTTGGGGTTAAATCTCCTATTCCGGTGAGCTGGGGCGACCTGACCCCTCGTTGTTTGTGAAATTGCTAACATCCTCGATCGCCAATAAAATCAAGTGATCTCCACTGTTTAATGATAACTTGCGAACATTCAGTCGCAGGTCTTTTTGACCTAACTGTTCAAAGTAATGGGAAATTTGTACGTCGTCGATCTGGCTGGTGTAGGGTAATCGATTTTCTAATAGCGATCGCAATTGCGGAATATTCCATTGACCATTACCCAGGTCAAAAATCTGGCATTGCCCCGTATTACTCGATGAGATTTGAAACTTGCCCAGATCGGAGATATGGCATTGCTCGGATTCGCCGAGTGAGATCTGAAATGTGTCATAAAAGCGTTGATTTGCCATAACAATTTGCAGGTTGGCATTCAAAACGACCAGTGATTCGCTCACCGTCTGCACGATTGCCTCGGCATATTCCTGGGTGATCCGTAGTTGGTCGCTACTGCGCTTGATCGCATCAATTTCTACCACGATCACCATTGCCCCATCAATGCGGTTATCAATCGTGCGATAGGGGCGAATTCGCAGGTCATACCAGTGCCCACCCTGGTCTTGGACTTCCTGGGTTTTGAGATGAAGGGTATTGATCACCTCTAAAATTTGTGCTTCCAGATCCGTAATATTGAGATTGTGTTTGATATCGCTGAGGGGGCGACCGATATCAGTTGGAATCAAGTTAAACAATGATGCCGCAGTGGGGGTAAAGCGGCGAATTTTTAAATCCGATTCCAGCATCAAAATTGGAATGTTGATACTGCTCAGCAAATTTTGAAAGTCGTTGCTGACTTGCATGGTTTCAACATTGCGGCGATAGAGTTCGTCGTTGATGGTGCTGAGTTCTTCATTGGTCGCCTGGATTTCTTCCTTTGCCGTTTGCAATTCTTCGTTAGTGCTTTGCAATTCTTCGTTGCTCGACAGAATTTCTTCGTTAGCCGCTCTCAAATCTTGATTGGTGGCTTGTTGGTCTTCAATGATCGATCGCAGATAGGCTTTGGTGGTTTCGAGTTCTCGCTCTAACCTCAAAATTTCTGCTTGTTCCTGGCTCTTTTTCTTGCGAGTTGATGATGTTGGTGCTGGCAGTTTAGCGTCACGGGCGATCGCCGGTCGGATAGACATATCGCTAAACAAAATCAAAAAATAGTCGTCGTCACTATTGGCATTCGGTTTCATGAGAATGACATCCAGCCGGACGTGCCAGCTACGCTCCCCGTCTTTTAGTTTAATTCCGTCTCTAGACACGGCTTTGCCGTCTTGTTTAACCTGATGAATCGCCGTGCGCAGTTCCAGCCGCAGTTCTTCTCTAACCATAATCAGCACATTCAAGCTGGCTTGTCCCGGCGATGGCTCTAGATATAGCCCCGTGTGCCCCCGAAATTGCACAATATCCAGTTGGGCATTGACCACCACTCCACTGGGTGCATATTGGCTCAACACAATCTGATCGGCGACATCAGACAAGTTCACCTGGCTAAACTGCGTTTCACTTAACAGGGGCAACAGGGGGGATGGGGTGGAATAGTTGCTGCGCTCCAATTCCATCGGCAGCAATGGGGAGACGGGTTGTTTGGCATAGATTTTATGCTTGCGATCGAGCAAATGAAAGAGATTGGAAAACTCTCCTACGGTTTCAGATGAACCCAGCATCAAAAATCCGGTTGGCTTCAGCCCATAATGAAACATCGGCAGCACTTTTTTTTGTAGCGATGTCCCAAAGTAAATTAAAACATTGCGACAACTGATCAGATCCATGCGAGAAAAGGGTGGATCGCTAATCAAGTTTTGCCGAGCAAAGACACACCGTTCGCGGACGACTTTACTGATCTGGTAGTTGCCATCCAGGCTGACAAAAAAGCGTTGCAGGCGATCGGCAGAGATATGGGCGACCTGGCTGGGTAAATAAATGCCCATGCGAGCTTGATTGATCACCAGTTCGCTGACATCGGTGGCAAAGATCTGAACCTGGGGTTGATAGGGTTGATTGGCAAGAAATTCAAGCAAACAGATGGCGATGGAATAGGCTTCTTCTCCGGTCGAACACCCGGCTACCCAAATGCGGATAGGTAAATCAGGTGGGCGATCGCGCAGGATTACCGGAAAGACTTCGCGTTTCAAGACCTCAAAGGCGGTCGGATCGCGGAAAAAGCTGGTGACATGAATCAAAATTTCCTGATACAACGCCTGGATTTCTTCGCGATTGTCGTTTAGATAGCGAACATAATCGGTTAATTGTTGCAGGTGATGAAGTGCCATCCGCCGGAAGATTCGGCGATGCAGGGTGGTGCGCTTGTAGTTCGTGAAATCGACCCCAAAGTTAGTTTGAAGCAAGTTAAAAATGGTTGCAAGAGCATCAGTTTGCAATGAGGATTCATCGTCACTGGGGATGCTTGGCGCTACGGTGGTGACGTAGGGATGACGGCTGATGTTTGTCAGTTCAGCGGCAATCTCTTCGGGCGTCAAGATAAAGTCTACTTGCCCGGTGGCGATCGCCATATTGGGCATACTATTGACCTGGGCTGAGCTATCGGATTGGGCAAAGGTGATGCCTCCAGCCGCTTTGACTGCCTCTAACCCCAAGGTGCCATCATCAGCGCCACCTGACAGCACCACCGCGATCGCTTTATCGCCCCGTTCTTCTGCCAGAGAATTGAAAAACGTATCCACTGCCCGTATGACCTGGATTTTCTGGCGCACGGTAAGACAAAGTTTTCCCTGGTTCAGGGTCATGGTCGCGTTGGGCGGAATCACATAAACATGGTTTGGAGCGATCGCCATGCCATCTTGCACTTCATGAACGGGCATGGCGGTTGTCCGTGCCAAAATTTCGCTCAGCAGACTGGGCTGATGGGGATCTAAGTGTTGTATCAACACAAATGCCATGCCCGTATCGATGGGTAAATGGCTGAGCAATTGGCTAAAGGCTTCTAACCCACCGGCTGATGCCCCAATGCCAACGACGGGAAAGCGATCGCTTGATGGGGTATCTATCGGTTCAGATGGCTGGGCTGTGGGAAGATTGGCATCATCGGGATTGGTATCAGAGGGTTGTGGCGATCGAGGTGAGAGCATAGATTAGGCTGAACGTAACGGGTCTAATAATTAAGACAAATTCAAGGCAAATACAGCGCTTCGCGCTTGAATATGTTTAGATTTTTTGTTGTGTGCCGCGCGGAGCGCGGCACACAACAAAAAATCTGTGGCTTAAGCAATTGAAAATAGCTGTAAGTCAGGCAGATAGAGTAGCCGCAAGGCTAATGAGGACAGGAGCGCGGGGACTGTGCCCCCGAACAGGGGTTCTACCTCTGCATCCTGTTCTAATGAACCCTACAACTGCTATACGTCAGGCAAACAAGCCATCTTGCTTAATTGTTATCACACAACTCTCATCCATCCTGTGAAACCCTCCATCTATTTTCCAATTTCGGTCGTGTGGTGATTTTCAATTGAGTAGAGTATGGATGAATGGCACTGACTTAACTATCCGAATCGCCCCCCAACCTCCAAATCTGGGAGACTTCCGATCCGGCTCCCCCAGATTTGGGGGTTGGGGGGCTAGTTTTTGCTTATTTCAGTGACATTCGAGTATGGATTATTTTTGAAAGCCGGAGCAGGGCTTTCAAAAAATAATCTAGTTTTAGCCGAGCCTGACCAAATCTGTCAGAAGCAGCAAATTTTTAAGATCCCTCTCTCCCAGGAGAGGGGTTTTGCAAGAGAAAATAAATTAGGATGAGGAATAAACGTGACTTGCCCCTGTGTCCTGTGCTTGTATCTCTGACAATTAAGCAATCCCTCAGGGGGTTGTAGTATTCATGTAATGATGTTTTGGCATGATTTAGTCGTGGGATGAATTTGCCGATGAAACCTTTGGTTTCACCAGCAAATCTATGCCAAAACCAGCAACACCGATTTTTTGGGGCATTACCATTGCTCGGACTAAAAAAAATCATGACATGTTTGGAATCACTCCTCATTTCATAAACTGTCTTCTGTCTTTAGAGAGATTTAACGGACGATGGCAAAGGAGATAAAATTCTAGAAGGAACGGTAGTCAATCGTCTATGTCAAACCCTGATCGCACGATCCTTGTCATTGATAATGCTCACAAGCATGGAGACAACGTCAACCATTTATTATTAAGACAAGGGTTAGGGCAAGACACGGCGTTTGTCTATCAGGTGTTAACAGCGCAAGGCGATCCGGAAGGCTTGGCACTATGGCGATCGCAGCCCCGATCGCAGCCCATTGATGTCATCCTGTTAGAGTTTGATTCCTGCCAAAATAGTAGCATCAATGCCGACAATGGTCATCGGCTTCAATCTCTGCGAGCTGCCGCAGGCAACCAGTGTCCGCCCATCGTGGTGGTGGGCGATAATGCGGCTGAGATGGCAGTCCAGGCGTTTCGAAACGGAGCAACCGATTATTTAATTCGCGATCGCATGACGGCTGCTGACCTTAGCCTTGCCATCGGCAATGCAGTGTCCAGGGGCAGTGCAAATCGCATCGGTGGGGCAGAATTGCAGACCGACCCATTACTCAATCACAGGCAATTGCAAACATCGATTGAGACGATGTTAGATTGTTTTGGCATTTTCTCTGCCATGCGCGATCCATCCGGGCAAATCGTAGACTTTCGCATTGAGTATCTCAATGAGGCAGCCTGCGAAAACAACCGCATGTCCAAAGACATGCAAATCGGTCGAGGCTTGTGTGAAATACTCCCTGCTCATCGGCAGTCGGGTTTATTTGACGACTATTGTCGGCTTGTGGAAACGGGAGAACCGTTGATCAAAGAATCTCTGGTCTACGACGATATCTATGGCGATCAGCGGTTAGTGCGGGCGTTTGATATTCGGGCAACCCGTTTGCAAGATGGGTTTGTTGCCTCCTGGCGGGATACGACGGATCGCAAACGTCTGGAGCTGAAACTCCGGCAGACTGCAACGGCACTAAAAACCAGTCAGCAGCGATATCGAGAGCTGGCAGAAGCCATGCCTCAAATGGTCTGGTTAGCAAATGCTAATGGAGCCGTTGAGTATTGGAATCAACGCTGGTACGACTACACGGGCTTGAGTGCTGCCGAATCGATGGGGCTGGCGGGGGCAAGTACGGTTCACCCCGATGAACGCGATCGCACCCTGACTAAATGGAGGCAGGCGATTGTCCAGGGAGAATCGTTTGAGATTGAATATCGCATCCGTCGCTGGGATGGTGTCTACCACTGGTTTATCTGTCGGGCATTACCCACCCGCAACAGCCGGGGAGAGATTACCCAATGGATTGGCACCATTACCGATATTGATAACCAGAAACAGTTAGAAACCAGCTTGTTGAGTGAGATTGCTGACCACAAACAGACCGAACAGGAATTGCGAGCCACCAACCAGAAAGTCTCTCGCATTTTGGAGAGCATGACAGATGCCTATGTGGCTCTTGATCGAAACTGGTGCATTACCTATGTCAATCAGAATACTGCTCAGCTGAATCAATCATCTCCCGAAGAATTGGTGGGTAAGTCCCATTGGGATGTCTGGGCAGATGCGAAGGGCAGCATCTGTGAAGAAAATTATCGCTGGGCGATCGCTCATCAAACCCCCGTCCATTTCGATTATTTCTACGAAGCCAGACAACGCTGGTATGAAGTTCATGCCTATCCGTCGCCTGACGGATTGGGGATTTATTACCGCGACATTCACGATCGCAAACAGACCGAAACGTTACTGCGAGACAGTCAGGCACAACTGCAACAGCAACTGGCAGAAATTGAAGCGATCTATCAATCTGCCCCAATTGGCTTAAATGTATTGGATACCGATCTGCGCTTTGTGCGGATCAATCAACAACTCGCCGATATTAATGGGTTGCCCGTAGAGGCACACATTGGGCGTCGGGTGCAAGACTTGCTCCCCGATCTGGCAGAGGCTAGCGAACAATTGCTCCGACCAATTTTGGAGACTGGTACCCCCTTATTAAATGTTGAAATTCATGGTGAAACCCCTGCTAAACCGGGGGTTAAACGTACCTGGTTAGAACACTTTATCCCCCTCAAGCATGGAGATCAGGTGATTGGCATTAGCACGGTGTGCGAAGAGATTACCGATCGCATGCAAATAGAAGTAGCCCTGCGTCAAAGTGAAGAACGCTTCCGCAACATGGCAGACCACGCCCCTGTGATGATTTGGGTTACGGATGTCACGGGATATTGTACCTACCTGAGTAAAAGTTGGTATAGCTTCACCGGGCAAACTCCAGAAACAGGGTTGGGGTTGGGTTGGTTAGATGCCGTCCATCCCGATGACTATGAATCATCTAAAGAGCTTTTCTTAGAGGCGAATCAGCGTCATGAACCCTTTCGCCTGGAATATCGCCTGCGGGATCAAAATGGCGACTATCACTGGGCGATCGATGCTGCCAGCCCCTGGTTTAATGAAGCGAATGAGTTTCAAGGCTACATTGGTTCGGTGATTGATATTAGCGATCGCAAACAAGTCGAACAAGAGCTACGCGAGAGTGAAGCCCGGTTCCGCACCTTAGCCGATAACATTTCTCAGTTTGCCTGGATGGCAGACGAAAATGGCTTACTGCTTTGGTATAACCAGCGCTGGTTTGACTATACAGGCACAACCCTAGAACAGATGCAGGGCTGGGGCTGGCAACAAGTCCATCATCCCGACCATATCGAACGAGTGGTCAACAAATATCGCCATTGCATTGAGACAGGCGAAACCTGGGAAGATACGTTTCCGTTACGGGGGCAAGATGGGCAGTATCGCTGGTTTCTGTCGCGGGCGGTTCCGGTTCGAGACGATCAGGGCAAGGTGCGACGATGGTTTGGCACCAATACAGACATTACCGATCTGCGGCGAACGGAAGTTGCCCTGCAACAAGCTACCGAACGACTTAACATTGCCCTCAAGAGCGCCCCGATCACCCTGTTCAATCAAGACCTGGATCTGCGCTACACCTGGGTTCATAATCCCACTCAAAATTATTCAGTATCAGAAGTGATTGGTCAACGCGACGAAGATATCATTTCTCCAGAAACGGCGGCGCACCTGACCCGACTCAAACGTCAGGTCATCGATACCGGCGAAGGGATACGAGAAGAAGTCAAGGTGACAAAAGACGATCAAGTGACGTACTACGATCTGACCATTGACCCGATCCGAGATAGTGACCACAGGGTGATCGGCATTACCTGCGCGGCAATTGATATGAGCGAACGGGCAAGACTGGAAGCCGAACGCCAACAAGCTGAGGCGGCGTTAGACCAATCAGAAGAACGCTATCGCACTCTATTTGAATCAATTGATGAAGGCTTTTGTGTAATTGAAGTTCTGTTTGATGAAACTAATACAGCCATTGACTACCGCTTTTTAGAAACCAATCCAGCCTTCGATCATCAAACGGGCTTATCGGCACCTCAGGGCAAAACGGTGAGCGAATTGGTTCCCAATCATGAATCCTATTGGTATGAAATCTACGGCAAGATTGCCCTGACGGGTGAACCCAATCGCTTTCAGAATCGGGCTGAAGCATTACAACGATGGTATGACGTGTATGCCTTTCGCATTGGACCACCCGAGAGTCGTAAAGTCGCTGTGCTGTTTAGTGACATTAGCGATCGCAAGCGGATTGAAGCCCAGCGAGAGCAACTGTTGCAGCGCGAACAGTCAGCTAGAGCCGACGCCGAACGTGCTAACCGCATCAAAGATGAATTTCTGGCAGTGCTGTCCCACGAATTGCGATCGCCCCTCAACCCGATTTTGGGCTGGGTAAAGCTGTTGCAAACGCGAAAATTAGATGCGGCTAAAACGGCTGAAGCTCTGACGACGATTGAGCGAAATGCAAAATTACAAACTCAACTGATTGATGATCTGCTGGATGTTGCCAAAATTTTGCGCGGTAAACTCAGTCTGGATATTACATCAGTTAATCTCTCGTTTGTGATTGAAGCGGCGATTGATACTGTCAAAACCGCAGCGATCGCTAAATCTATCACTTTGCGTCCGGTTTTACTGGATATTGGGCAAGTGTATGGAGATGCTGCTCGTCTTCAACAAGTTGTTTGGAATTTACTATCCAATGCGATTAAATTTACGCCCATCGGTGGCAAGGTAGACGTGCGCTTAGAAACCGTTACAGATGATTCCGCTTCAAGTCTGGGGCAATCTTCCTATCCTCACTCCCATCTGTCAGACTCCAAGCCCCATCTCTCATCGCCCCTGCCCCATCAGGCACAAATCACCATTAGCGATACCGGCAAGGGGATCAATCCGGAGTTTCTTCCCCATTTGTTTGAATCATTTCGTCAGGAAGATGCCTCCATTACGCGCAAGTATGGCGGGTTGGGGTTGGGGCTGGCGATCGTGCGGCAGTTGGTCGAAGCCCATGGGGGAACGATCACGGCAAGCAGTGCGGGCGAAGGGATGGGTGCGACGTTTGTCGTGCGGTTACCTCTGCTCGCGGTTGAAGCGGAGATGCAACAGTCGGAAGACGTGTTGCCCCTTGATCTCGATCTCGTTGGCATTCGAGTTCTGGCGGTGGATGATGATGCCGATGCTCGGGAACTCCTCAGTGTGTTGCTGACCCAATATGGAGCCGAGGTGTTAATCGTTGACTCTGCGGCTCAAGTTCTAGCCAACTTGACGACTTTTCAACCAGATATCTTAATCAGTGATATTGGCATGCCCGAAGTCGATGGCTATTCTCTGATTCAACAGGTGCGAGCTTTACCCCCTGAAGAGGGTGGAGACTTGCTGGCGATCGCATTGACGGCTTATGCCAAAGACGATGACCAACAACGCGCCATTCGCTGCGGTTATCAACGGCATGTAACAAAACCGCTTGAACCTGATCAATTAGTTGCTACGATCATTGACTTAATCGGCAGTTCATAGCAATGCTCCTGAATCGGTTTAAAAAAGGCATGGTGGTGGGTTGTATGAGTAATGTCTACGCAACCCAGTATCATTATCTCGCTACTCCTCTCTTCGACTTAACGTGTAGCCAACTCCAAGGGGATCAACCCTATGATTTGAGTCCAGCTTTGAGATTTGTGTCTGCTGTAGATCAGAAAACGGAGTCTCCACACCCCTCTGCGTCGTGAGACTCATGTCGTGTTTTATAAGAGCGAGGGCTATGGATCACAAATGAATTAAAACTCGGACGTTTATTTTTGTCAGCGCGGCGGAGCCGCGCTGACAAAAATAAATCTTCAGTTTTATTAAATCCACGATCCTATGCCACCGTTCTGACAAAAAGAATTAGCGGTAATCGTCCACATCCTAACCGTATGACAACCCTTTGGAACTCAATTTTGCCAGCTATCTCCTTCATTCCGCACGGACACTGCTATCTGTGGCAAACGAACCTGGTCAGTTTACATGTCCTGTCTGATGCGCTCATTGCTCTATCTTACTATTCCATTCCCATCACCCTATTTTATCTGGTGCGCAAGCGCCAGGATCTTCCCTTCCAATGGATTTTCCTGTTGTTTGGCACCTTTATCGTGGCATGTGGAACCACCCATTTGCTAGAGATCTGGACATTGTGGTATCCCACCTATTGGGTGTCAGGCTCCGTTAAAGCCATCACCGCTCTGATTTCAGTTACCACAGCGCTTCAGTTGGTGCCGTTAGTACCGCAAGTGCTGGCGCTGACAAGTCCTGCCCAACTGGAACAAGCTAACCTCGACTTGCAGGCTCAGGTGACAGAACGATTGCGGGTTGAGGAAAAACTAAAGGTCTACCAAACGCAACTACAACGCCTGGTAAACGCACGCACGGACGAACTGATGCAGATCAACGTCACGCTGCAACGCGAAATTGCCGATCGGAAGCAGGCAGAACAACGTTTACGAGACTCTGAGGAACAGTTGCATTTGGGGGTTCAGGTAGCAGGTGTGGGGCTAGTGCGATTTGATTACGCTTCCAATACGGTTAAGCTATCGCCAGAAGCGGCTGCACTATACGGAATTTCTGCGGATGAGTTACTCGTGACCCGCGATCGCTTTTACGGTATGGTTCACCCTGAAGAATCGGGGCGGGTCGCTCAGCATATTGAACAAGTGGTAGACCCAACGGGGTCTGGTTGGTTTGCCCTGGATCATCGGGTGGTTTGGCAAAATGGTGACGTGCGCTGGCTGAGTGTGCGCAAGCAAGTGTTTTTTGATCGGTCTGGCGATTATCCGCGACCCGATCACGCGATTTTGGCGGCGATCGATATTACCGATCGCAAACATGTTGAACTCGAATTGGATCGGATTTTGCAATTGAAACAAGCGGCTCTGGCAGAATCAGAAAGAGTCAATCGCATCAAAGACGAATTCCTGGCTGTTTTATCGCATGAGTTGCGATCGCCGCTCAACCCTATTTTAGGGTGGACGAAATTACTGCAAAGCAACCGCCTGGATGACGCGAAAACAGTGAAAGCGCTAGCTACGATCGAGCGCAATGCTAAAGCGCAGAGTCAATTGATTGATGATTTACTCGATATCGCCCGGATATTGCGGGGTAAGCTGACGCTCAATGTCGCACCCGTGAGTGTTTTACGCGCTGTTGAAGCTGCCATTGATACGGTACGAACTGCTGCGATCGCCAAATCGATTCAGATTCATCCGCTACTGACTGATGTCGGGCACATATCGGGAGATGCCGTTCGCCTCCAGCAAATTATCTGGAACTTGCTATCGAATGCGGTTAAGTTTACGCCCAACGGTGGGCGCATCGACCTGTGCCTGGAGGCTGTGGATAATAACGCCCAAATTACTATCTCTGACACAGGCAAAGGCATTCATCCAGATTTCCTGCCCCACATTTTTGAATCATTTCGCCAGGAAGATGCTTCTGTTACGCGTCAACACGGTGGGCTGGGATTGGGAATGACGATTGTGTATCAACTGGTGGAAGCTCACGGTGGTACCATTCAGGTGGACAGCCCTGGAGTCGGACAGGGATCGACATTTATCGTTCGGTTGCCCTTACACAACAGCCTTTTAGAGGTCAATCCATCGCACCCCTTACCCCAACGAAAACTGGAGCTGACGGGTATTCGGGTGCTGACCATTGATGACGAACCTGATAGTCGCGAACTCCTATCGGTGATGCTGACTCAATCGGGTGCGGAGGTGATGACGGTCGCCACGGCTGCTGAGTTTATGGCTGCCCTGGCATCGTTTCAGCCTAATGTGCTGATCAGCGATATTGGGATGCCCGAAGTGGATGGCTATACGTTGCTCCGGCAAGTGCGATCGCTGCCGTCAGAGCAGAATGGTCAAGTGCCTGCGATCGCCTTAACTGCCTATGCGGCTGAGAAAGACCATCGGCAAGCGCTGGCAGCGGGTTTTCAAGACCATGTTGCTAAGCCTGTAGAACCCGATCACTTAGTTGCGGCGATTGTTAGCGTGCTAAGTCAGTCAGCATTTCCGTGGCAATGATATGGATATCGATATGCTTCAGTGACTTTAGCCGTTGTTGAGTCAGAGATCCGCGCACTAAAATCTGCCAACGCGATCGCTGACTTTCTCCAATCACAATCTGAGTCACACGATAGGTTTGCGCAATTTCACAAATAGCTGATATGTGCTCATGATGGCACTCTTGCTGCTGGCGGATAGTATGTCTGGCAAACAATCTGTACCTCACCTCTCCAGATGAAATCGTCAGGTTTAAAGGAATGTAAATACTTGAGGCTGTTTCTAGAGAAATAGAGTGTAATAGTTTTAGAAACGAGTCAGAAGTTGGCTTTATTGTGATCTGGGCTCATATAAAACCACGGTCTGATGCCTGTATCAAATCAGTTTTTAAGGTGCAGAGAGTCCTGAAAATTTAATAATGTTTTGTTGCATAGGCGGTTGCTCTTGTAACAAAAATCATCCGTGACTATCACTACCCTCCGTGAACGAGGGCAGTAGAACTATCTCTCTATATAGAGTAGATTGCTACTGCTCGCTCGACTCTTCAATGGATCGCTACAAACACCTATGTTAGATTTAGCACTCAAATTTTTGACGAATGAAATTAATACCTACTTTTACATGCAAACAGGGTCAGATTCTATCAAAGTTGAAATGAGTAGAATCGTAGACGAGTCGGGCAAATATGCATTTGCCGAAGAAACAATTGCCGCAACTATCATTAATATCGAAGAGGATCGTATTTTTAAGGCTCAGATGCCTGAATACATCCACACTAATGGTCAGCATGTTGTCCTGGAGCCTGAACTAAAACTCAATCTTTACATCTTATTTGCTGCGAATTTTAAGCTTTATGATCAAGCTTTGAAATTCATATCGTATGTCCTGACATTTTTTCAGGCACATTCTACGTTTGTGTCTACTCAATGTCCGGAACTCGATCCCAGGATAGGGAAGTTAAATATAGAGTTACAATCTCTAAATTTTGAACAATTAAACCAGGTCTGGGCTTTTATTGGAGGTAAGCAATTGCCGTCTGTCATTTATAAAGTTAGGATGGTCGCTGTACAGGATAAAACTCAATCAGATGTACAACCTCCGCTCACAACAATTGAAACAATTATTCATGGTTGATCAGAATTGAGTTGTTTATATTGGCAATATCAGTCAGTTCAATCAAATCTGTTTCAGGCGGTTGCTAAGGCTTTTTCATCCCCTACTCATACATGATGAAATTCCTGGGACAAGGTATTCTCTAGGGTTGAAAAACTATAGTAAAAAATTGAGTGTTGCTACACTAACTCAGTTTCGGTTGTATTGAAAATGTCTGAGTCATGTTGCTGAAGCTCTTGCTGGAAAAGCTTTTCAGTGAAATTGTTGCATGTCCAAAACAGTATCTCGTAGTTTATCATCTGTGTAAAATGATGCATTTTTTTACACTATTTACGATTGAGATAGCGCATGGTTACTATAGTGAGAGGTGTCAGGATTTTGGATTTATTGTTCCGGTAGATACTCAATGCTTACTGCGCAACGGGAAGCTAATTACCAAAGTCTCTAATGGAACATTGCACCTTTTATATGAAGCGGACTCAACTCATGCACCGCTAGTCGATATCACCGGAAAAACGCTTCGGATCGGTCTGAAACTTCTCAATCCTTACTTTAGTAATTTCACAAATTTCGATTTTAGTGTATTCACACCTATCTATCAAAATATAACTTCGTCACCTCAACTATCTCCACTTTCGAGTATTCAGATGGTTGGGCAACGGTTTAGTCACATGTTTAAGAGTGTTATCCGCCCTTTAACAGTTCTATTAAAAGATAGGATGGGGCAGATTTTACAAACCGATACTATCCCTGCTGCTCAAGATCGTTCTAGTATTTCCTATGAACTTAACGGTCAACCCGCCGGAATTTATCAGCTAGAAGAAAGCGATGCGAATGGAACCGAAGCGATCGCATATTATGTTGATGCAGAATTGCAATATCAGGGTGTATTTGGTGTCATTGAAATTACAATTGATTCCTCGTTTTATACCCAACCTCCTGCGTTTCAGGTTGCATTTACAGCTAAACAACAACCGCTAAAGTATTATGTAATCGCCAATAAATATAGCGAAACCGACTTCAATCAACTCTCGATTGCGGATGCAGGGTTTACCGATGATGCCCGTCCCCAAGTTGCTTTTACTAAAGTGTTACCCGCCGATTTCACAACTGAGGATCTTTCCCCACTATTGCTTCAAGGCAACCACTCAGATGCCAGAGTAATACTGTTCAAATCTCAAACGGCGATCGCTCGTCAAGAGAAAGCGCGTCGCAAAATTCAATTGTACAAAAATGGGGATCCATTGATTCCCCATTTACCCCAACCGGGTGCTGACAAACCCCAATCTGATCTGATTGTCCAACTTACAAAACCCTAGCCCCTAAACTATGGCAACTTACAGAACTCCGGATGTTTACGTCGAAGAAATTTCTGTTTTTCCACCCTCGGTCGCCGAGGTAGAAACGGCAATTCCCGCTTTCATCGGGTACACCGAAATTGCTAAAAAGAATGCAGATAACGATTTAGTTCTAAAACCCACTAAGATTTACTCCTTAAAAGAGTACGAGCAATATTACGGCTTTCCCGAAGACGATCAAATCGCCATTACCGTTACCCGTAATGATCAAAATCAGTTGGTGGCGAGTGCAGTTACAGAGCCAACGGTGAAGTACTTGATGTACTACAGCGTCAAGATGTTTTTCGACAATGGCGGTGGCAAATGCTACATCATTTCCGTTGGCACGTATCAAAGCTCTGGCACCATTGCCTTGGCAGGCGACAACGGCAACAATCTGGCGACTAAGTATGGATTACAGGATGGGCTAGGAGCGTTGGCATTAGAAGACGAGCCGACGTTAATTGTGATTCCTGAAGCAGTCAATTTGAGCACCGGAGAGTATCAAACATTGGTGCAGGCAGTGTTATTACAATGTGATAAACTGCGCGATCGCTTTGCTATTTTTGATATTCGAGATGGCAACACTAGTCTGGATACCAACCAACTCAGTACCAACCGGGAATACTTCGGTAATGGATATCTGAAGTATGGTGCAGCCTACTATCCATTCCTTAAAACTACCCTGAATTTTCATGTGAATGGTAGCGAGACTAATGCTATGGTCACTCCACCCGGAGGGAATGGTGCGACGGCGACGGCGACGGTTTCAAGCGGAGCCGTTACCACAGTGACCGTTTCCGCAGGAGGTACAGGTTATACCACTGCACCCACGGTATCCATTACTGGAGGTGGGGGCACAGGTGCCACGGCTACCGCAACTATTGCTGGTGGAGCCGTCACCGCCGTGACCGTTTCCGCAGGAGGTACAGGTTATACCACTGCACCTACGGTATCCATTACTGGAGGTGGGGGCACAGGTGCCACGGCTACTGCCACTATTTCGAATGGAGCAATTACAACTGTCAATGTCGCTACTGGGGGCACAGGCTATACCACTGCGCCAACTGTATCCTTTACCGGAGGGGGAGGTACAGGTGCCACCGCTACCGCAACTATTGCTGGTGGAGCTGTCACTGCCGTCTCTATTACTGCTGGGGGTTCCGGTTATACTACTGCGCCTACCGTTGTCTTCACTGCTGCTGCCACAACACCTGCAACATTGGACAGTTTCAAAACTTCAGATACAGCAATATACAATTTCGTCAAAACGGTATTGAAAGAACACTTTGTGGTTCTACCACCCAGTGGTGCTGTGGCAGGGGTATATGCGGCAACCGATACCAACCGGGGGGTTTGGAAAGCTCCAGCGAACGTGAGTCTTGCTAACGTGATTGAACCTGTGATTCGGTTGGATAATGCCAGACAAGATGATCTTAATGTGGATGCGACCTCTGGCAAATCGATCAATGCGTTACGGGCATTTGCAGGTAAGGGGACTCTGGTCTGGGGCGCACGGACGCTAGCGGGTAATGATAATGAATGGCGATATGTGTCGGTGCGTCGATTCTTCAATATGGTAGAAGAATCGGTGAAAAAATCAACCTACTGGGCGGTGTTTGAACCCAATGATGCTAATACATGGGTCAAAGTGCGTGGCATGATTGAAAATTACTTGATGCAGAAATGGCGTGAAGGCGCATTGACAGGAGCTACACCGAAGGATGCTTTCTTTGTCCGCTGTGGTTTGGGCACGACCATGACGGCTCAGGAGATTTTGGAAGGACGCATGAATGTAGAAATTGGTATGGCAGTTGTCCGCCCAGCAGAATTTATCATCCTGAAGTTTTCGCACAAGTTGCAAACCTCTTGATTAAGAAGCAATACAGCGGTTTTGTCAAAACAATTATCCATTCAGGAATGACCCGTTATGGCACAATATCCTCTTCCCGTTTTTCACTTCAATGTTGAGTGGGGTGGTAAACGAATTGGTTTCACTGAAGTCTCTGGTTTAACCCAGGAAAACCAGGCGATCGAATATCGAGATGGTTCGTTTCCAGAGTATTCTTCGATCAAAATGCCGGGGCTACGGAAGTTCAACAACATCACGCTGAAGCGTGGGATTGTGAAAAGTGACAATGAGTTTTTCAAGTGGCTCAACACGGTGAAACTCAATACGGTAGAGCGGCGGGATTTAGTCATCAGCTTGTTGAATGAAGAGCATCAACCCGTGATGGTTTGGAAAATTCATAATGCGTTTCCGGTGAAAGTAGAGGGACCCGGTCTGAAAGCAACCGGCAATGAAGTTGCCATTGAATCGATTGAAATTGCCCATGAAGGTCTTGAGTTGCAAAATGAGTGATGGCAAACTACTATCCTCCGGTTGGATTTCACTTTAAGGTGGAAATATCCGGTTTCACTACCAATGCCGACGATGTCCGGTTTACAGAAGTGAGCGGCTTGTCGGTAGAAATGGGCACCGAAGAAATTGCGGAAGGCGGTGAAAACCGCTTTATCCAAAAATATCCGACCCGCACAAAATATCCGGAACTGGTGTTGAAACGGGGACTGTTGCTGAATTCAGAGATCACTAAATGGATTCAGGATTGCTTGAATCATTACAAGATTCAACCCAAAGATCTGAGTATCAAGTTGTTGAATGAAGTACACGAACCGTTACTTACCTGGAATGTAGTCAAGGCATATCCGACGAAATGGGCAGTCAGTGATCTCAATGCGTCTAATAACGCAGTTGTCATTGAAACACTACAACTGTTTTACCAATATTTCACCCTGATTAAATCCTGAGGAACCTATGCCCATTGTTGTCGATGAAGTCGTGATTTCTGTCGAAGTGAAAAATCAACCTTCCGCAGGGGCAGGGTCGATGCCCTCTAGCACAGACGATAAGCAAGCCATTATCCAGGAATGTGTGGAACGGGTGCTGGAAATTCTCAAGCAAAAGGGAGAACGGTAGCGTATGGCAAGTGAAGGCACCCTGGAGAAACTCAAGATTCGAGCCTATGAGAAACCAGATTATTCAGAACAGTCTTTCATCAAAGAGTTTTCTGCCTATGTGAATCCTAGTGAGCTTACGCTGTCGTATGAGATTGAGTATGACGACTCCAGTGGCTCAGGTACAACCAATAGTCGAATGAACTTTAAGAAGGCAAAACCGGGGGATATGTCGCTGACCTTCTTTGTAGATGGCACAGGTGCAAATGGTCATGTAATTGATGTTCAACAAAAGATTGAAGAATTTCAAATCGTCACGGGGTATAACGGCAAGATTCATCGCACAAGCTATTTGAAGGTGATGTGGGGCACGTTGCAAGTGAAGCGCTGTGTGCTGAAAGGTGCTTCCATTGCCTATAAGCTGTTTCAGCCCAATGGCATTCCGCTACGGGCAGTGATTACAGCCAACTTCACCGATAATTCGGATGATCAAACCCGAGTGGCGATCGCTCAAGATCAATCCCCCGACCTCACTCACTTGCGTCTGATCAGAGCGGGCGATACGCTACCGACCTTATGTTATGAGATTTATGGCGATCCGGGATACTACTTGCAAGTTGCCCGCGCCAATCGCATTGATCACTTTCGCAATCTCATCCCTGGCAGCAAGATTTTCTTTCCCCCCCTGGAGAAGTAACGATGCCTGAAACCCGGACTCTACCGATTCCTGCAACCCACCGCGAATTTATTGTGAAAGTCGGTGGGACGGAAGTAGAACGCGAACACCAACTTCTGAGTGTGTCGGTGCTCAAAACGGTCAATAAAATTACAACCGCACGATTGGTCTATTTAGATGGCTCGGCTGCCAAGAGCGACTTTCCGCTGAGTAATACCGATCGCTTCATTCCGGGTAAAGCGATTGAAATTTTAGCTGGGGCAGGCAATGATCTGGAGTCCTTATTCAAAGGCATTGTGATTCGCCAGAGTCTAAAAGTTCGGGATAATAGTGCTCCGCAACTGATTGTTGAATGCCGTCATTCGGCAATCAAACTAACCGTTGGGCGCAAAAATGCCTACTTTTTTGATCAGACCGATAGCGATATGATCACCACTCTGTTAAGCAATGCTGGGCTGACAGGAGATGTAGATAGCACAACCGTTAGCCACAAACAACAGGTGCAATATGATTGCACCGATTGGGACTTTTTGCTGACTCGTGCCGAAGCCAATGGCAAGCTGGTATTTACTAACGATGACACGATCGCCATTAAGACTCCCCAGTTTAGCGGTAGTCCGGTGTGTTCATTGCAATTTGGGGCAACGATTTTAGAGCTTGATGCGGAAATTGATGCCCGATCGCAATATAGTGCGGTCAAGAGTTTTACCTGGGATGCCGGACAGCAAAGTATTGTGGAAACGGAAGCCGCTGATCCGGGGCTGAGTGCTCCGGGTAATTTGGCAAACGATGATTTGGCGGCAGTGGTGGCGTTAGACCATTATTCGTTGCGCCATGTGGCTGTCACCGAAGCTGAAGCCCAGGCCTGGGCAGATGCTCAATGGTTGAAATCTAAAATGAGTCGGGTAAATGGTCGGCTGAAATGTGAAGGTATTGCTACGGTGAATCCAGGGGATATTGTAGCACTGGCAGGGGTTGGCGATCGCTATAACGGCAATGTGTTTATCACGGGAATTCGCCATGAATTTGACACAGTGCAGGGCTGGAAAACCCATCTGCAATTTGGCAATATTGCCACCTGGTTAGCCAGCGAACAGGACGTGTCTGCCCCCAAAGCGGCGGCTCTTTTACCCGGCGTGAATGGGTTACAGATTGGTATTGTGGTCAGCAATGAAGACCCGGATGGTGAACATCGAGTCCGGGTGCGAATGCCCCTCGTGAATGCAGACGATGAAGGCACCTGGGCACGGGTTGCGACACTGGATGCCGGTAGCGATCGCGGTTGGTTTATCCGTCCTGATGTTGATGATGAAGTCGTGTTGGGGTTTCTCAATGATGACCCCCGACAGGCTGTGATCTTGGGTATGTTGCACAGCAGTGCCCATGCTGCACCCTTAGAAGGGTCAGATGATAACCATGAAAAAGTATATCAAAGTCGGTCTAAGCTGAAACTCTACTTCAATGACGATGACAAGGTCATGCAGCTTGAGACACCCGCAGGCAACAAAATTGTCTTGAGTGAAGCTGATCAAGCGGTTCAGTTAGCCGACCAGAACGGTAACAAAATTGTCATGAATGCCGATGGCATCACGATTGAAAGTAGTAAAGCGATCGCGCTCAAAGCAGGAACGGAAGTAAAACTTGAATCGGGTACTGCGTTCAGTGCCAAAGGTGGAACTGAACTCAAACTCGAAGGAACATCGGGTGTGGAAGTGTCGAGTACAGCCATTACCAAAGTCAAAGGTAGTCTCATTCAATTAAATTAACGTGAGTGTTTATGCCCCCAGCAGCACGAGTCGGAGATACATCCAATCATGGCGGCACCCTTACCGGCCCCGGTGTCAGCACCGTTTTGATCAGTGGCAAACCTGCGGCAGTTGCCGGAGATCTGCATGTGTGTTCTTTACCCCCCAATACCCATCAACCGACCTCTAGTACTTTTCCCAGTGGTAGCACCACGGTGATGATTGCGGGGCGACCTGCCTTGCGTACTACAGATACCTGCATTTGTGGTGCCATGGTAGTAGTTGGCGATCCTACCGTCCTGATTAATTGATCCCTGGTTCAATATATGGTTCTACGCAATCTAGTTAGGACATCGGGGGGTGGGGGCGGTGCCCCCACGCAGGGGTTCCACCCCTGCACCCCGTCCTAACCCTAATGCGTACCGCTATCGCAATTGAGTAGATGCTTAGGACAGTGGGGGCTGCGCCCCCAGCCAGGGGTTCCACCCCTGCACCCCGTTCAACCCGCCTCTCGGCTGCTAATACTATTCCGTAGAGATGCGATGAATTGCGTTTTTACGGGGAATACATCGGATTTATTAACTTAAACCTATGGCTACTTCTTCATCTCATCCGACTTCATCTGATCCCATGTATACTTCATTTCTCGGTACTGGATGGAGCTTTCCTCCCGAATTTGTGGTGGAAATGGGTGAAGTGGTGATGACCTCTGATGAAGAGGATATTCAAGCGAGCCTTAAAATTTTGCTGGGCACAAGCAGTGGTGAACGGTTTCTTAATCCTCAGTATGGTCTAGATTTGCATGAGATGTTATTTGAACCGTTGAGCACGACGATGCAAACCTTTCTTAAGGATCGGATCAAAACTGCCATCTTAATTTATGAATCTCGAATTAATTTGCTCTCACTTGAACTTGATACATCTGCTCAATACGAAGGCAGAGTTAGCATCATTCTAGATTACGAAATCCGGGCTACTAACTCTCGGTTTAACCTCGTTTATCCCTTTTACAATACCGACAGCAACGAAATTCGGCGATCGGTCGATTTTAATCTCAGTCGGTCATTATAACTTCCTATGAGAGTCTTTATTCTGCGCGATTTGTCATTTGCTGATAACGTGTTCTCTTGGATCCAGGTAACGTCGCATCTCTCCGAAGATCTACAACATGGCTAATGAAACGATCATTCAAAATTTGATCTTCCAACTGGGGCAAAGTCAGAGCGATCGCCTGTCCCCCGAGTTGGATGTTCATTTTGCTGATGTAGATGCCCGAAGTACGTCAGAGTTATTGCAGTTTGTTAGAACATTTTCTAAATTTGTTAATTACTATCGTGACGATCCCTCAACGCCGATAGGAGATTGGCAAGCATTTTTCCCAGACGAAGCCGCGATCGCCGCTTTGTTAGACACTAATAACGCCAGTGTTACGCCTCATTTGGCGCTATTTCTCGCGTTTTTAGAACTGTACAAAATACCCCAAGATGTCATCAATCGCATTACTGGACGACATCTGGATTTCTACTATAAAGATGTTTTACGGCTTCAGAAAAAGGCGGCTGTACCCGATAAAGCTCATGTTGTGATTGAACTGAAGAAAAAGGCACTGCCGCAGATTATTACTCCCGAACACATGTTCTCAGCGGGTAAAGATCCTACGGGTGTGGAACTGATCTACAAACCCACTCGGGAAACTATTATTAATACGGCTAAAGTGGACTCCTTGCGATCGCTGTTGATCGATCAAGGTACGGTGCGCTATGCCCCGATCGCCAACTCTGCCAATGGGCTGGGTGATCCACTACCAGAAGCAGAACCTAAATGGTTTGGGTTTGGTCATGCTGGCTTGCCTGCGGCTGAAGTTGGGTTTGCGATCGCTGCTCCTGTTTTACGGCTTAAAGAAGGCAACCGCAAGATCTCCGTGACGTTGACGTTGAGCGATCGCCGGACGTTGACGACTGAAGCACTTACCGGAGCATTTGACGTATTTCTTACCGGCGAAAAAGCCTGGTTAGGACCCTATACGGTTTCGCCCCAGGTCGGGACAGACAATCGTTTGCGGTTCAGTGTCACTCTCCGAGACACAGACAAAGCCGTGGTGGATTATGATGCCGCCATTCATGGCTATGCCTATACGGCTCAGGCTCCCGTCATGCAAGTGTTGTTGAAACCGAAAGGGGTTGGGGTGACGTATCGCAGCTTTGATCAGGTTCTGCTGCGGAAAGCAAAAGTCGCCGTTGACGTATCTAACGTCACCTCACTTCATCTGGAGAGTGATAGTGGGGCGTTAGATGCCAGGAAAGCGTTCCTGCCCTTTGGTGTTCAACCAACCGCTGGATCTCGATTCTTAGTCAGCTATCCCGAAGCCCTTACCAAAAAATTGTCAGACATTACTCTGACGGTGCAGTGGAAAGATGCCCCGGTGAATTTTACGAGCCGCTATAGCGGGTATGGTGTTTCTGGAATCAGCAATACCTACTTTAAGGCAGCCATTGCCCTTCAAGATGGCAGAGGTCGGGTATTTAGCAATCCAGGGATACAACTGTTTAATACCAATGATGCCTCTACTGTACGCACCTTATCGCCTTTAAAGGACGATACCCCCAGCCCAGCCCCAGCGATTACGCAAGGCATGATTGTGAATGCCCTGTATACGACTGGAATGCAGTGGGGCATGAAAGCAGCCAATCAATATGTGTTGCAAAGTCCAGTCCTGAAACCCTTCAAAATGGTTGTCCCAGAGGCACAGAAGGGATTCAAAATTTCGCTTCCAGATGAACCGGACAGTCCTAAAACGATTACGCCAGACCTGCGTCAGGGCTTCATTACACTAACGTTGTTGCAAGGATTTGAGCATGACACCTATCGTAAAAAATATGTAGAACAGGTGGTGACGTTCAGCACAACGGGTGGCACGTTAGATTTGATCAAGGAACCTTACACACCAACGATTCAGACTATTTCACTGGACTACACCGCTGAATCAGATGACGTTGATATTGCTTCCCCATTACTGACTGACTTTGCCACTACAGATCTACATTTTTTTCACATGGCTTATTTTGGGCAGCTGCGGGAACATGGCTATCAGCGGCAACTCTTCAAAGATACAGTTGATTCAGCGATCGCCACCACGATTTCATTACTCCCTGCCTATTCCAATACAGGTGAATTGCTCATCGGTTTCAGCCAATTAAATCCGGGTGATAGCGTCAATGTCTTGTTTCAAGTCGCTGAAGGAAGTGCTGATCCGACACTGCCTTCAGAAAAAATTAATTGGTTTGTGTTGTGTGACAACTACTGGAAGTCTTTGAATCCAACATTGGATGCGACTAATCAGTTATTAACCAGCGGCATTATCCAATTTGCTATTCCCCTGCAAGCGACTACCCATCACACGATTTTACCTAGCGATCGCATTTGGCTGAAAGCTGTAATTGTAGGTCATGTGACAGCCGTTTGTCAGTTGATTGAGGTTGCAGCCAATGCCGTAGAAGTACAGTTTAGCGATCAGGGAAACGATGCCAACCATCTCTCGACAACCTTAGAAAAGGGTAAGATTACAAAACTGAAGCCAAGCTTGTCCGCCATCAAATCGATCAAACAGCCCTATGCCGCCTTTGGAGGGAGTGGCTTAGAAGCGGATCCAGCTTTTTACACCCGTGCTTCTGAGCGCCTGCGGCACAAGCACCGTTGTATTACTGCCTGGGACTATGAACGGATGATTTTAGATGCCTTTCCTAACGTTCATAAAGTTAAGTGTATTCCCCATGCCAAAGACAACGCCTGGTTATCTCCCGGTGCTGTGTTGATTGTTGTGATTCCAGATCTAAAAAACAAAAATGCGATCGACCGATTGCACCCCAGACTGGATGCGAATACCCTCAGGCAGATTCAAGCGTATGTGCAGAAACACATCGGTATGCAAGTGCAAGTACACGTGAAAAATCCCCGGTATCAAGCTATCCAACTCGACTTTCACGTGAAGTTTCTGCAAGACGATTTCAACTACTACCGCTTACAACTGCAACAGGCTATTACCCAATTCCTTTCCCCCTGGGCGTATTCATCAGATCGAGAGATTAGCTTTGGCGGAAAGATTTATAAATCAGTCTTGCTCAATTTTGTGGAGGAATTACCCTACGTCGATTATGTGACCGATTTCAAACTGTATAGCTACACGGATGACCCTCAAGCCGGTAGCAAACGCCCGATTGATCTGAACACAGTACAACCAGAAACCCCCGATACGATCCTGGTTTCAGCCGCGTCTCATACTATTTCCTCCTAGTGTTGCAAACACGAAATTTTGCAACATGGGGGTTTGGGGGCAGAGCCCCCAAGAGGGGGTTTTACCCCCTCCACCCCCTCTAAAACGTTTAAGTTGGTGTACTAGTGTTGCAAACACTCGTTAATAGGTCTGCCCCATGCTGTCTCAACTGACCCTAGCCAAGCGTACTCAACTCCCCGTCGAACTCGATTATCAGCAACTGTATGCGATCGGGTTGCAGCATGTGCAGCGTCTGTCGAGCCGCATTTGGACAGATTATAATGTCCATGATCCGGGAATCACAACGTTAGAGCTATTGTGTTATGCCCTGACCGACTTGAGCTATCGAGCATCCTTTCCGATTGAGGATCTGCTGGCGAGTGAAACCCAGAATCGGGAGACCATGCAGCAGCAGTTCTTGACGGCACGCCAAATCTTGCCCAATCGAGCGCTCACCCAACTGGATTATCGTAAGCTGTTGATCGATTTACCGGGGGTAAAAAATGCCTGGGTACATGCAGCCTCTCAAGCCTATTATGCCAATACCATAACAGGGCAATTGCTGGGTTCTCCGACGCTATTGGTTGAAGACCTGATCAACCTGCCATCTTTGAAAACTAAGCTCACCCAATCCACGCCTGACTCAGTTTCCCGCTACGTGTTGACTCAACTATCCAGTGGCACGCGGCAAGCACTGCTTGCCTATGATGGAACTGATCCGCAAGCAGAACCGCTTAAAACTCTGCTGGTGCAGGATATCAATCGTATTATTCAAGGTACCGTTTTCTATCAAGTGGGATGGTTGAGTGAGTTTACTTTCTCGTCAGAAACGCAAGCGTTGATGACTGATTACCAACAGACACGCGCTCATAATCAACCCACGGACGAGATTAGCGATCGCCTCAACCGCTTTCTTTTGGAAGATGTATATCAAGAAGAAATCGCTCCCCATTTAACGCTCAGAGAAACGGTTGCTGCCAGAGGTATTAAACGGGTTAATCTGGCGGGATTATATGAAATTTTGATCGATTACATGGACGACATCACCGATGCTGTGGATCGCGCAAAAGTGATGCTCAATGTTCAGCAACGGTTACATGCCAACCGCAACCTCTGTGAAGATTTTGTTCGCTTTCAGGAAGTAGAAACTCAACCTTTTCTCATATGCGCTGAGTTGGAATTAGCCACGGACGCAGATGTGTCTCAAGTTAAGGCAGAGATTTTATTTCAGATACAACACTATCTTGCTCCTCCGGTTTATAACTATACGTTGAGTGAGATGCTGAACCGTCGTCAGGCAGATGGAACTCTTTACACGGCTGATGAGATCTTTGAGGGTCCAATTTTAGACTGTGGTTTTATCGATGATACGGAACTGAAAGCGGCAGAGTTACGCCAGGTTATTTACCTGTCAGATGTGATCAGCATTATTATGGATATTGCTGGTGTTCGCGCTGTGCGAGACATCCTAATCAATCCTCAAGCGACGACAACTCCGTTGGACAATAAGTGGGTCGTCTCTGTAGAGTCTGGTAAGAAAGCGCTGCTCAATCGCGATCGCTCTCGACTGGTCTTCTATAAACGTAATATGCCAGTGATGGCAGACGACACTAAAGTTGCTCAATACTACGACACCAAAGTTGCAGCCGTTAAGGCTAAAGCTGATACGCCTGTTGCCTATGATCTAGACATTCCCTTAGGAACGTATCGGCAGAGCGATCGCTACTATTCGTTTCAAAATCATTTTCCAGCCATTTACGGCTTGAGCGAAATGGGTCTGAGTAGTGTCGCAGAGGATTCCCGTAAGGCACTGGCATATCAGTTAAAAGCCTACCTGCTATTTTTTGATCAGCTCATGGCAAATTATTTTGCCCAATTGGGTCAGATCAAACAGTTATTTTCTACCGACGCAGAGCTTTACCAGACTTACTTTTTTCAAGTGGTCGATTCTTTCGCGGAGTATGACCGGATCTATCGTACGGATGATATTGCCGCAACACTTCAAGCTCAGAATGATGAACAGGAACGCGAACAAAATCTGAAGCGTCGTCATCACTTTTTAGATCATCTGATTGCTCGTTTCGCAGAACGCTTTCATGAGTTTGCTGCCATTATGTATTCGGCGTTTAATTTTAATGCCGCAACAATGGTGGAAGACAAGTGTGAGTTTTTGCGCCAGTATCCCACCCTGAGTAGTGAACGAGCGATCGCCTATAACTACAGTCTGCAAACAGATCGTGATATATGGGACAGTACCAATATTTCAGGGTTAGAAAAGCGGATCGCAAGCCTATTGGGTTTGCGCAATAGCACTCGTCGCAATCTAGGCGAAATCAGTTATGACATCTATGCTGAAGTAGACACAACGCCCACAGATCGGTTTCAATTTCGCCTTCGCAATGGAGATACGCTGGATGTTCTCTTCAGCAGCGATACTGACTATGACACCGAGCTTTTGGCGCGTCAGGTACTGGAACAGGCGATTCAAGCGGCATCACTTCCGTCAGGGTATCAACGGGAAATCACAGCCAATGGTCAACATACGTTCACGATTGTCGATGAGATGGGAGCTGTTTTAGCCAGACGCAATCAATCGTTTGATACAGACGTGCAGATGAATCAAGCGATCGATGACGTGATTGAGTATGTTCGGCTCAATTATAGCGATGAAGGTATGTACGTGATTGAAAATATCCTCTTGCGACCCGAGCATCCCGATGATCCCTTCTTACCGATTTGCCCCAACCCCAACTGCACCGATTGTGCCGATTTAGATCCTTACTCCTATCGCCTTCATATTATTTTGCCAGCCTATGCGAGCCGCTTTCGAAATATGGATTTTCGGCGTTTTGCCGAGCAGGTAATTCGTGAAGAAACGCCTGCCCACATCCTGCCGAAGATTTGTTGGATTAGCAAAGATGCGATGATTGCGTTTGAAAAAAGGTATCGCGATTGGTTGTCCTTGAAAGCCGGAATAGAATCCAGCGATCGCACAGAACAACTCCGCACCTTCATTCACGGGGAAGAGGAGGCTCAAGATACCGGACTGTTTACCGTGAGGAATGTTTATCCCTCTCAAAATTTATACGAGTGTGATAGCGGTGACGATCAACCCAAATTCATTCTGGGGCGCACGGCTCTGGGGAGTGGGGAGGATATGCAACCGTGACTTTGCTCGATCCACAATCGCTGATAAAGGACTAGGACGATGACCACGACCCTCAACATCCTCCGGGAAATCACCACAGGTTACACGATCTTTGAAAAAGATCAGGTGTTGACCGAAAAACAACTCAACAGCGTCACCGATTATCTGAATGACCAGACGCGCCTGACTCGGGTCAACCTGTTGGGTGTGGGGGTTGCCTCTGGTTTGCGGGTGACTCGTCAAGGCGATACGGTTCGTCTGACGAAAGGGATTGGCATCACAACAGATGGCGATCTGCTGTATTACACCAGTGATATGGTGTTCGATCGCTTTATTGAATATGACAAGTCCTATCCCAGCTATGCCCCCTTTTATATCAACGGTAATATTGAGGAGGATATGCTGCCCGTGTACGAGTTGATTCCTCAGGGGATCGATGATCAACGGACTACTTTGTTGCTCAGCCAATTTAATGCCCAAACAGCGAAGAATCTGGATGATATGGTTGCTGTTTTGTTCATGGAAAGCTATGAGAATGATCCTGACCTCTGTACAGGGACGGGGTGTGATAATTTAGGCAAAAATTGTCTTAACACTGCTAAATTGATGCTGATTGAAACAGCATCGATTGATTTATTATTAAAACCGGCGATCGCCACGCCTGACGAGGCATACAGCCAACTCAATCCGATTGTGGCAGATCGCCCTAGTTTGCCATCCACCCTGGCATCTTTGAATGATCTGACCCAGATTTATCGCACGACCTGTACCAAGATTCATACCAAGTTACAAACCGAACTTGCCAAGGTCTATCCCAACTGTATTACCTTCCTGATTGATATTTTTTCATCAGACCCTATAGGAGATTGGAACACTCGCCTGACAGCATTGCAAACGACCTTTAATACAGATAGCAAAATCCAGTACTATTATGATTTTCTGAAAGATGTTGTAGAAACATATAATTCATTTCGCGAATTATTATTTGGTGATACAACCTGGTGTTGTCCTGATGTCACCTGGTTCCCCAAACATTTGCTTTTGGGCAACTTGATTCCGGCTACGGATCTCGATGAAAATCGGACTGCGTTTTACCCGTCCCCTATCGTTAGCCAAACCGCAGAAGCATTGGATCATGCCCGCTTTTTGATCCAAAAATTAGACACCTTGATCAAAACATTTCAAGTGCCTGCGGCATCTGAAAGTACATCAATTCGCATCACTCCTAGCTTTTTTGAAGATCACCCGCTGGAAGCTAGAGCCATTCCCTACTATTACCCCGTCACTACAACCCAACCGATTCATCAAACCTGGAACTATCACCTGCATCAACGGGGGATGGATCAATTCAACTATTCTTACCATGCCAGTGCCTATGGTGCACAGGGTGGCGCAGCCAATCCGTTAGACGTTCAAATCGGATCCTTCTCTTTCTTCCGGGTTGAAGGACATCTGGGACATAAACTGGGAACTGCATTCAATACGCTCTCTGGGTTGATTCAATCGCGTAATCTTCCATTTTCTGTGCTAACGGCTACCTTGGGAGATCTCAGTCAGTTAGGGGATATTAACTTCAAAGATTTAATTGCTCAACATCCAGAACTAGAGCATTTTGGCGGAGTGATACGGGGTGGAACATTGGTATTGTTGGCGGACAGCAATGAAACCGTCGTTGCCGATTTTATGCTACCCTACTTGCCACGCCAGCACAATGGCGGCTCAATGTGTTCGCTGTTGGTCAGTCCGTCTGACGGTGTGGGGCGAGTTTTGAGTAGCATCGCTGACGGGCAAGATGCACATATCTGTTTTCAGGCAGGCACCTATATTTTGTCATCTCGATTACTCTTGCAAAATAAAGGTCATTTGACCATCACGGGGAGTGGCAAGGGCACTCGGATTATTGCACCGGGACTGGAATCGGTGCTGGAATTCAACAATTGCAAAAGTGTTTCGATCAGCAATTGCCATTTAGAAAATGCAGTGGCTCGAACCGATATCCCCACTGGGTTTGCCAGCAATACTGAGGATCTGAGAGGTGTACTCACGTTCATCAACTGCCCTACCGTTGAGCTAGAAAAGCTATCTGTACGATGCGCCCATCAAGTGGTGCGATCGGCAAGTTGTATTACAGTGCGGCAAGATTCATCTGTCCTCAATACGCAGGTGCGCATTCGCCACTGCGATTTGCTGGTCGGCTATCAACAAATTGGTATGTTACTGATCAATGTCGAGCGATCGCACCTGAGCGACAATCAAATTCAAGTCGATCGCTCCAATGCTGCAACCACCCTGAGTACTCTGGCAACGATGCCGGAATATCGGCTGCGATTACTTCCCCGCTTGGTGGCTAATGCCTACTTGGGGAATGAAAAACCTCAAGGAACAGGAGCAACGTCAACTCGATTTGATGAGTGTAATGTGACCGTCAGTTTTGCCAATCAATTCGTTCGCTTTAAAACAGAAACAAGCCTGACTCTTCAGTGGCAATCCCTCGTTAATACTCGCAATCCATTTGTACAGAGCCGTCGGGATTTATTGAACTTTGTCAAGCAGTTAGCACGAGACATTCTTTTGTCAGATACGTTTCGTGCTACGCTTCCAGCCTTTAACGTCTGGTACCAGATGATCACCAAACAAAGTTCAATCATAGCCGCTCAAGGAATTGTGGTTGCAGGTTCTCGCGCCCAGGACGTACGCATTCTTAACAACACTATTCAGGGCTTTTTACAGGGAATTCATATCGGCATCAGTCCCCGGAACACGAGTCGAGCAGGGTCGGTTTTAATCACCGGAAATCGCATTGAGGTTTCCGCTCCCATCGATCAAATTCGAGAACGCCATGGAATTTATGTCAGTAGTTGCGATAGCTTGATGATTCAAAATAATTATCTGCAAGCGATCGCAGCATCCCTTCCAATTGAGGGCATTCGGGTTTCCGGTCGGCTAGGACGAATGGCACTGATCCGACACAATCATCTTGTGGGCTTTAATCCCAATGGTATTTACTTCAGCCCCATGGATACTTATGGCAGTGAAAAAATGCAGTGGTTAGTCGCAGATAACATTGCAAGTAGTGCTAAAAGCTTTATTAAAGTTGTTTCAAATCTGCCTGGAACAGCCGGATCTCAGATTGTTGCAAAGGTGCAAAATTCCAATAACTTTCAATAAGCTCTTGACCAATGCAAGTAGACCGATGTTATATTATGAATATCACAAGCAACTAATAGTTAGTACGCGGTGAGCAGTATAGGTCTCTTCACAAGGTGCGAAGTTTAGCTTAGTATGGCACGTCTTTTCGAGTTCAGCTTAGCAGAACAACAATCTGAGTGAGTTCTTGATGGTAAGTTGTTGCAGGTCGATACCTGGATTGTGTAGGGGAAGCCAACATGAGGCTTCCCCGCTCTCATTTATACCGATAGTTCTGCGGTGAAACCAGGAAGGTTTCATTCCCCAATATTTCTCTAATCAAGCCAATGACGAACGCTCTCCACAGAATCCGTCGGCTACGCTGGGTGGTAAACACTGATTCAGCGACAGAAGCGTTTGCAGTGCGTCAGAATTTACACTATCACTGGCAAGAGCTATTTCTCTTGGCTTGCGAAACAGCCTTTGATCACATAGCGGATAGTGAAACTGTAATCTGTATTCCCAGGCTTGAACTTCGATTGAGCGTTACCTCTGAAGCAGAGTTAATGAAGGTATTGCCAGAATTGATTCAAGCCCAATTGAGTGAACAGCTTCAAAGCCTCAACCAGCAACCCGAGTGGGTCGGAAGCGATCGCCTGCCCCTGTCCCATGAATTGATGACCTCCCACCGTAACGCAATCGATCTGCTCTTGCACTACTTGCGAACGGGATCTGTGCCCTGGCAAATTGCCCATATGGCACCTGAAGAAATTGCTGTAACCCTACAGCAAACGTGCCATCACCATCATCGCCAATTGCTAGCTTACTTGTGTCATACGATAGAATCTACAGCATTTTATTTTCGCTTGTTTCAGCTGTTATCAGAAACAGATGGGTTATCCCTGATCCACAGCTTGATTGAGCGTCAGTCTGCTAACTGGGGTAGCGCCGGGATACAGATCGTGACAGCAATCCTGGCTTCCGGGCAATCGTTTTTTACACGCTATCAACAGCATTATCTGGTTGCCACATTTCTAGCAGGGCATTCTCACCAGCCGGGGATTGATGCGCTCTCAGACGGTTTAGCGATGCTTGTTGACCAGGTACGCCAGCTTTCAGAACCGACACACTTCTACGTTCATCTACTGCAATCGTTACCGCAATCAGACTGGTTGCCTCTGATCAATACGTTGTCTGAAGGGATACCATTGAATTGGAGAGGTGCCGTGATTCAGGTGATGACTCGTGTGTTGTCCTCTGAATCATCCTGGTTTAGCCAGAGCCAGAAACAACAACTGCTGGCGGCATTTCTGATCGAGAGTATGCATGGTCGAGAACCCGATCGCCCACCCAATGGTCGGATGATTTTTGAGCAAGTGCTAGGTGCGACTGAGTCGCGATTGATACAGTCCTTTATCGCAGGTCTACCCACTTCCACGGCTGTGCTGTTTCCAGCTAATCGCCCGATCGATCGCCCTTCATCTCCGGACTCTCCTCATGGTTCAACGCTGTTAGATGCCTCTGAAGCAGCAGAGCAGCCTGCTGCTGGGCGATCGGATGTACTGCCGATTTCACCTACTACTTCGCCAGTGACATCAGCCCATCCTCTATCCGATGAAGCAAATTCTCTCCAGACAGATCAGACCTTCGGGCGATCGCATGAAACAGATGTGCGCTGGGCAGGTGCGATCGCCCAAGCGTCTGTTGCTTCTGCCAGTTCTGAATTTCCTATTTCCGTCCGGTATGCGGGACTAATCTTAATTCATCCCTTCATCCCACATTTCTTTGAAGTGGTTGGGGTGAAAGCTGCCCAAGAGAAAATTATTCCACCTGAGATGATTGCTCGTGCTGCCGCCTTACTTCATTTCCTGGCAACAGGTATAGAAGCTATCTATGAATATGAATTAGACTGGATCAAAGTCCTGCTGGGGCTTGCACCTACTATGCCTCTTCTGGTTACAGAGGGGTTTGTTCAAGCGAGCGATCGCGAAGAAGCGACTGCCCTGCTTCAGTCCGTGATTCAGCACTGGAATGCCTTAAAAAATACGTCAGTTGCCGGATTGCGTTCCTCTTTTTTACAACGTTCTGGACTGTTGAATCAAGCCGAAGAAGGTTGGCGATTACAGGTTGAACCCCAAACCTTTGATCTGCTCCTCAATCACTTACCCTGGACAATCAGCATTGTTAAATTCCCATGGATGCCCCAACCGATTTATACCGAATGGTTAACCCCTTGACTGCCAATGCTGCTGACCTGGAACGCGAACTCGACTGGTTTGTGGCAGTTTTGGATGCCCGATTAAACGTCTACTTCGGTAAAGCAGACGCATCCATTTTAGAACTTCCACCTCCTGATCTGAGTAACAGTGAGTCTGAATATGCTCAACTCATTCGTCAATACCATCTTTCTAGTGCCGAACGGTTAGTTTTGTTGCTGGCATTGATTCCCCATATCCGTCCCCAATTGCTGGATGTTTTGTGGATTAAAAATGCTGATACAGAACGTGGTTTCACGGAATTTGGTGGCTTACATAGCAACACCCACGGGGGGTTTCTGCCGACCGGAGAAACGGTTGCATTTCTGCTGACTGGAGATAACTTACAAGCTCGATTTGAATTAATGCAGCTGTTTGCAGGCGATCATATTTTTGCTCGTCATGACCTCCTCAACCTGACGCCGGTTGCGGCTGGAGAACCACTTCTCAGTGGGGCGCTATCCCTTTCCCGTGAAGCGTTACACCGTCTGACGACAGGGATTGAACGTAAACCTAATTACAATAGTGAATTTCCTGCTCGCTTAATTTCTACCCAATTGGGATGGAATCATTTAGTGTTGCCCAGTGTCACCCTGGAACAGTTAGAGGAAATCAAACACTGGATCTTGTACGGACAGACCCTGTTACATGATTGGGATATGGGGCATAAGTTACAACCGGGTTTTACGAGCTTGTTTTATGGACCACCGGGGACGGGCAAAACCTTCTCAGCCTGCTTGCTGGGTCAGCATTGTGGATGTGACGTTTACAAAATTGATTTGAGTTTGATTGTTTCTAAATATATTGGTGAAACTGAAAAGAATCTGGCGAAAATTTTTGACCTGGCAGAACATCGCCGCTGGATTCTGTTTTTTGATGAAGCAGATGCCCTGTTTGGCAAACGTACTAAAGTTGATGATTCCCACGATCGCTATGCCAATCAGGAAATTAGCTTTTTGCTGCAACGATTGGAAGAGTTCAACGGGGTGGTGATTCTTGCATCTAACTTAAAAACAAATATTGACGATGCTTTTATTCGTCGGTTTCAATCGATTGTGCATTTTCCTATGCCCAAGGTGGCTGAACGTTTGCGGATTTGGAAGTATGCGTTTTCTACTAAAGCAGAACTGGATAGCCGCATTGATCTAAACCAAATTGCTGAAAAGTATGAATTATCTGGAGGAACTATTATGAATGTAGTTCGTTACGCATCACTGAAAACTTTAAGTCGTAATGACACTCGGATTGTGTTGGAAGATTTAGAGGATGGAGTTCGCAAAGAATTATTGAAAGAAGGACGAACGGTTTGAGGGTGACGGACCTTAGATAGATGATTGCCGCGATCGCACGCTACGTTGAAACTGGGTAGGACATCAATGGCTGTGGAAACTGCTTCTCACAAAACGGTCAACCGAGCTGCAACGGTACAAAAACCTGCGGCTAGCACACCTGTTGTCCAGCGTCAGGCCAGTGTGTCGCCGCCCACGGTGAAACCAACCGTGCAATTGCAATCTGCCATGAAGGTTTCCTCGCCCAAAGATCCGGCGGAAAAAGAGGCTGATGGTACCGCTAAGAAAATCATGCGCATGGCAGTGCCGGACAGCACGATCGCCTATGTCAAAGCAGGCAGCGGAGGTATCTTCCGGCAGGTGAAGCCAGAGGAAAAAGAGAAGAATCTACCCAAGCTGATGCGATCGCCCTACATCAGTCGGTTTGCTAACTCCGGCATTCTCACTCAACCCACGCGAGAACCGGAAAAAATTCAGCGTAAAGCCGAAGGAGTACCCAACGTTTCCTCTAATGTTGCGGCAGAGATTCAAAGCAGCATGTCTGCCGGGTCGCCTTTACCCCTGAGCGTGCGTCGCTTTATGGAACCTCGTTTCCAGGCAGACTTCAGCACCGTCAAGGTGCATACAGGCGATACATCAGCAAAACTCAATCGCCAGCTTAGTGCGCAAGCCTTCACTACCGGCAATCACATCTTTTTTGGAAAGAACCAGTTTCAGCCCGAAAGCTCGGACGGCAAAACCTTAATTGCTCACGAACTTACTCACACGATTCAACAAGGGGGAGCGATTCAGCGCAGTGAAGCGGTGAATGTGACGCAACAGGCTCCCGTTCAAGTTCAACGCTTGGGTATCAGTGATGCCTTAGATTACTTTGCCGATAAAGCTAACTTGATTCCGGGCTTCCGCATGTTCACCATCATTCTGGGGGTGAACCCAATCAACATGAGTACGGTCGATCGGAGTGCCGCTAACATTCTCCGGGCGATTGTAGAATTTATCCCCGGTGGTGGGCTGATTACCAGAGCCTTAGACAACTACGGTGTCTTTGAAAAAGTGGGTGCCTGGGTCGAGCAGCAAATCAAGTCTCTGGGTATGGTCGGGAGTGTATTCAAACAGGCTATCAGTCAGTTCCTCGACTCCTTGGGTTGGCGAGATATTTTCGATTTGGGAGGTGTCTGGAGTCGTGCCAAACGCATTTTTACCGACCCGATCGATCGCATTATCAGTTTTGCTAAAGGGCTGATTACAGGCATCCTCAAGTTTATCAAAGATGCTATTCTCAAACCTCTGGCTGCATTAGCTCAGAATACGCGCGGCTATGACTTGCTCAAAGCTATTCTGGGTCAAGATCCCGTCACGGGTGAACCTGTCCCCCGCAACGCCGACACCCTGATCGGCGGCTTCATGAAGCTAATTGGTCAGGAAGAAGTCTGGGAAAACATCAAAAAAGGCAATGCGATCGCCCGTGCCTGGGCATGGTTTCAGGGTGCATTGTCGGGTTTACTGGGATTTGTGCGATCGATTCCGCGCAGAATTATCGATATCATCACCTCACTAACCATTCAGGATGTTGTCACCATTACTGGGGTGTTCAGTAAAGTGGTCGGCGCATTAGCCAACATTGCTGGAGAGTTCATCAGTTGGGGACTCAAACAGGTTATCAGCTTGCTTGAAATCCTGTTTTCAGTCGTCGCACCTGGCGTTATGCCCTACATCAAGAAAGCCCAGGCTGCATTTATGACGATCCTGAAAAATCCCATCGGCTTTGTCGGCAACCTGGTTCGTGCCGGAAAACTCGGCTTCCAGATGTTTGCCAGCAATATCGTCACCCATTTGAAAACCGCCCTAATCAAGTGGCTAGTAGGTCCCCTGGCGGAAGCAGGCGTCTATATTCCCCAATCCTTCAGCTTGATTGAAATCGTCAAACTGGTGCTGTCGGTACTGGGGCTGACCTGGCAAAATATTCGTACCAAATTACTAAAAATCATTCCCGAACCCGTGCTGGTCGGATTGGAAAAAACCGCCAGCATCCTGGTCACACTCGTAAAAGATGGACCAGCCGCTGCCTGGGAACAAATCAAATCCGAACTCACTGAACTCAAAGACCAACTGATTGCTCAAGTTACCCAAATGATCTCAACCGAGGTCGTCAAAGCAGCTGTGATGAAATTGGTGAGTATGCTCAACCCAGCGGGTGCCGTTGTCCAAGCCATCATTGCCACTTACAACACCATCACGTTCTTTATCGAAAAAATTAACCAGATTGCTGCGGTCGTTGCAGCCTTTATTGATTCCATCTCAGCGATCGCATCTGGTCAGGTTAATAATGCTGCCAAAAAAGTTGAAACCACAATGGCAAGCACCCTGACCGTGATCATTGCCTTTCTGGCTAAGTTTGCAGGCTTAGGCAACATCCCCACCAAACTGGTCGGTATCGTCAAGAAAATCCGTCAGCCAATTGACAAGGGTCTTGACAAGATTGTGGCATGGCTCGGCAAAATGTTAGAGAAAGCAAAGCAACTCTTCGGCAAGAAAGATAAAGACAAAGAAGGCAGTTCTGTAAGTGATTCAGCACCGGTTAGCATGGCAGGTGCTAGTCACACAATTAAGATTAAGGATCAGGGTGGTCGCTTGAGCATTTCACTCGCTTCCCGGGAGGCCGCGATTCGAGACAAGTTTGGAGAGGTTGATCGTATTCTTAAGCGCTGGGAGGACTATATCAACAGTATCGGGAATGCAGCAGTGAAGGAAGAGTTCGCTATTCTAATCAAGCCTGATATCGAAGCCAAGAAGACCTCTAAACTCACGGGCTCTGTAGCGCGATTGGAAGGTATGAAATCGGCACAGTTCACAGAACTCAAGGCAGATGTGGACGCTACCGTTAAAGCCCTTGCCACCGATATTTCAACTTGGGCGACTAGTGCAGGTGTTACCGTCAAAGACTTTAGTGACGAGGCCGTCAACGCTGAGCTTGCGCGCCAAGCGGAGGAAGCAGCAGAGAGAATATGGGCACAGCGAAAGAATGAAACCCAGCAGAGACTTGAAAAATTTGCAGGCGAAATTCAAGCACTTGATCCTGAGGCTCGGCTCAAATATCGTGGCAGCCTAGCCAAGCAGCGTAAGGGTGTCACTAAAGGATTTGGTGCATTTAATCCCTGGGATTTCGATATTGATTTCTTTGTGCAAAGTGACAAACTTTACCTAGAAGCTGTTGGTGGTCGCATGCCAGCAAGAGCCGGAGAGGCAGAGGTTTGGGCAGATCTTCATCCCGGAATCAGGGCTAAAATGGCTGACATGGCTGCTGCTTATGATGCAATTACGGGTGTACGCAAAGGGAAGTTCTCCTTGAAATTGCGGGCTGTTTCCAACGTCCGTGATTTGCTTTCGAAGAAGGGAACCCACGAGTCTGCGGGCGAGACACATGTGGAAATTACACCACCACCACCGACCAAGAAGCCTTGATCTGAGTACCTACATGAAGAATATTTATGTTTCATTCGGAATTCGATTGAGATCAAATGAAACATTGATCGAAATCGGCGAGCGCGTTAAGCGTGTATTGGGTTGTCAGTTTCTTCCTTCACAAGATCCAGATTATCCAAATGTTACAATTCTGCAAGCTGACACGTTCTGCCTCAAACTTATGATCAGTGGCAAGCAGTTCCCAGGAGATTCAGCTACAGTCTATCAATTGAACGGTGAGAATATCATTGAACCAAGGTGGAATTATTCCGATGAAATAAATTTAACCCCTTGGATGCTCAAAGAGTTCCAAAGTCGTGATTCGCCTGATTGGTATATTCCAACGCTAGAGGAACTAAAGAAGCAAGCAGAAATTGAATAATCACACAATACGACCAAATTACCTAATCTTTTAGCGCGATCGTTGCTCTCATAGAGTGCATTAACGCTGTAACGTACGTCTTATTCATATTGTCTCGGTGGATTAGCGATCGCTAACCCATCCTCCTTTTATTGATTGAGTTGCAAGGGGAGGAAGGTTAACAAGTATGAAGGGGCGATCGCAGCACGACTTACTGGAAGGCATGACCGCACCAGAATCTATAATTAAGTTGAGTCTACTCAAAAGATTGACTTATGACTATCAGTATCAATATCCCCGAGACTGTCGATCAATTTACCGAACTCATTCATCGTGTTCAGGTGGGAGAAGAAATCCTCCTTACCCAAAATGGAGTCGCGATCGCCCGTCTTGTTCCCATCCAATCGCCAACTCAACCCCGCATTCCCGGTCAAGATCGAGGCAAAGTTGCGATCGCACCCGACTTTAATGCACCTTTGCCAGACGCTGTTCTGAATGACTTTCTCAACCCCAATCTTCCCACTCTATGAACGTCCTTCTGGATGCTCAAAATCGATTTATCAGCCTGGATGTGCAAATGCAACACGTCCTACAAATTGGCTCACTTCCTAGTTTCCATCGAGATCCCTTTGACCGTCTTCTCATTGCTCAAAGCCAGATTGAAAACATCCCGCTTTTAACCGTAGATCACTTGATTAGTCAGTACCCTGTCAATGTAATTTGGTAGCGATCGCAAGTCTGAAAAAGGTAAGCGCGATGAGGAGAGGGGCGATCGCAGCAGAATTTAGCGGGAAATGCGATCGCGGTTTCTCGATATTAGTGCGATCGCGGATGTAAAGTAAAATACGGTTGATACTTTCTTGAGGTGGGGGAGGTAGATGATGGGTGAGCAATTGCTCCGGTTGGAACGAAGTCTGTTTAGTTGGATGAGTCATCGCAGCATCCTCAGCATTGGCAGTACAGGTAGTATTCTTAGTATTGGTAGTGCCGGGAGTATCCTCAGCATTGGTAGTGCGGGCAGCATTTTGAGTTTTGGTAGTGCGGGCAGCATTCTGAGTGTGTTGAGTGCCGGGAGTGTGCTGTCTGTGTTGAGTGCGGGTAGTATGCTGAGTGTGCTGCAATTTAATGCGGGATGGTATCCCCGGTAAACCATGCCGTGTTGCTGGTTTTGGGGATGAATGTGACCGTGAAACCAAAGGTTTCACGGTCACATTCATGCCATGATTCAGTTCAGCTTGACTACCTCAGCTTTGCTTGAATGGCTGAGTGTTTATCGACTCCTTCTAATGCATAGCGATTGTACCCATTGCGCTGAATGAGTTCTTCTAAATATTCCACTCTAGACGCGGGTGCAGGATGGCTGGAAAGATATTCAATGGGGGTGGATGGGGTATTTTGATTCAGTGTCACCATAAAGTTGCGTAAGCCATCGGCGGCATAGCCTGCTGTAGCCAGAACCCGATTCCCTAACATATCCGATCGCTGTTCTTGTCTGCGACTATAGTGCAAACTAATTAAACGGGTGACGAAATCTCCTAAAGGAATCTCGTCGGCAAATTGAGCCAGCAGATTATCTCTAAAAAAGCTTTGCATTCCGTGAGAAAAGACGGCATGAGATGCTTCATGAGCTAAAACTCCTGCCAGTTCTGCTTGCGAGTTTGCTGCCAAAATAGCCCCTGTATTGACGAAGATTTTACCGCCCGGTAAGGCGAAAGCATTAACGGCATTATCTTGAACTACATAGAATTCGTATTCAAAGTTGCGTCCCATCAATTGTGCAACTTCCAAGCCTAATTGCGTCACATAGTCCAAAACTTCTGGATCTTCGACCAGGGTAAGTTGATGACTGTATTCCTCTGCAATTCTTGCGCCAAATTCAGATTCACTTCCCAGCATCATCCGCACCATCTGGCTGGTAGCAACAGCTGAATCCCACGATTCCCAGGGTGCATTTCCTGTGAGAATGCCGCCAAAAATATTGAGCGCTCCTCCCAAAATGGATTGACGTCTGCGCGATCTGGAGAACCGTTTTAATTCGTCTTCAGCTAGCTCTTCAAATTCTCCTACTTGAGGATGATCCAGGTTAAGAATAGAAAATTCGCGCGCCGCAATCGATGCTTCTAAATGTTGACCGGCGTCTTTTAGAGCATTGACTTGAGCCATAACAATTTCAGCAGAATTAGGGTACAAGGTTGCGGCTTGTTCTAGAACTGCGATCGCGTCATCTTCACGATCTGTATCTTGCAAAATTTCTGCCAATTGTAAGGGTGCAGGAATAAATTCGGGTTGGTTGGTGACGACTAATTGTAGGGCTTGAATTGCGACATCTGATTGGTCTGAGGCGATCGCAGTTTGGGCATTATTCCAGGACACTAAGTTGTCTGGGGCAAGGGCATCTGCTTCGTAAATCGGTTCGGGAATTTGAGGCAGAGTATGCGTTTCAAATTCTGGTTTTACCTGGCGATAAAGTTGTTCTGCACCTGCGACATCTCCTTGACGATAGAGGCGATCGGCTTCGATAAAGGTGGCAAAACGATTACTGGGTTCGGTAATGAGAGCCTGGAGATGGGGGATAGGGGCTGCTGTTGGGGGTTCTAGTTCAGCGGGTGGAAGGGTTGAGTCTGCCCGTTGAGTAAACTGTGCAGGTAAGATCCAATGCCAGACTGTGAATATCAGGGTAGTGAATGCAATCAGAAGGAAGCGAGTCACACGTTTCATGCTAGAGGATCTCCAATGACGAAGTGAGGTATCAATCAATATGGCTCGGATGAGTTTTGAACGCGGTTTTTAAGCGGTACACATGAGGGTTAGGACGGGGTGAAGGGGCGGAACCCTTTCTTGGGGGCTTCGCCCCCAACCCCCCATGTTGCAGAATTTGGTGTTTGCAACACTAGGATTGCAAATGAAGGGAATAGTAAGGTTGTGGTGCAACTGTGTCAGTATGTTTTGAAAAGTCTATGTTGTCGATATTTCAAAATATACTTACACTTCCAGGGCATCACTGGGGATACTATTTGGGACAGTACAACGTATAGTTCCATTGGGTCGTGGAGATGTCCTGATTCCCTGTAACGATGACATCGACCCGACCGGAACGACCTGAAAAAGGAATGGAAAGGCTACCACTACCGGAAATAAAACCTGTATCTAGAATCTCTTGTCCTTCATAAATAATTTGAAAGCGATCGGGAACACCAAACATCTCGTAATCAAGGTCAATTTCGCCGCGATTGCTACCCATCTGCAAGGTTCGGCGATCGCCTTCCTGTCCGCCACTGCCCTGTTCTAAATTGCAAAAGGCTATCGAAGATTGACCTGGACTGGGAGCAAGGTTGGCTTCCCGGCAAGCTGAGACATTCAAGTTATTTTCAGGATATGACGCAAATGCACATAAGACTTCCATATCAACGGAGGTTAATGCCTCAGCACGATTGAAGGTTGCCAGTTCACCCCCTGATTCGGAGTAGAGATAGCGCTCTCCTTTCTGGACGATTTGCGGCTCAGGATTGCCACCTGAACTCACATAAAGGGCACCTTTGAGGACATCGACTTGCAACCCCGTTGGAGTATCCTGAATATGAACTAAGACTTCATCGTCTCCCATTGCTGTAACGACGCTGTCATCGGCGGGAATGATCACCAGATCTTGCGCTCTATAAATTTGTAGATTGCACGATTGACCTTGTGTTTGTTGGATCAATGGTTCGAGCTGCGATACGATTGTTGCCCCGGTTCCTTCCACCGCAAATGATTGCTGATCTAAGCACGTCAGAGTTGCCTGAAGTTTGTCCTCACTGCTCCACCAAAATCCTGTCGTGATTATCTCGCACGCCCCGCCCCCGTTGGTCTGACACTGCTGCACGGCATCGGCACACGGATCACCGGATGTAGTTGAGGCAAAACTGAGTGTCCCGTTATTTCCGGCAGCACCACAGTAAAAAATTTGTTGTGCCGGAGCTTGTGCAAGTTGCTTTGGCGATCGCGCCATCAGTAAAGATGATGCCTCAGCGCTGGTACTTCGACCTCTCACCGCATGCATTCCATTTTCGCATCCCCGACTTTCGTTACGAGCCAATCCCCAGCCAATGAGATAGTCACCCCCCTGAATCTGACAGGGAAAGTAGTAAATGGCGGACTCTGGATGCGGATTGATTTGCACATACAAATTCAGGTCATTCCCATCGTCTGAGAGAAACCGCAACAATGCACGGGCATTATTCGGGGGCACTGTAATCAAGGCATCTCGAATCCCTTGCAACACCGATCCGATTTGGGCAGATTCCCGCCGACCACTGCGACGAATCAGCAATTCGCTACTATTCCCCAAAATATCGTTAATGCTGGCTTGTTCGGGGGTTGTTGCGACCGTCGGTCTGCTGTCAAAGAGTGGAGACAGAGACAAGAGGATGGAGAGCGTGGAGACAATGGAGGTAACGCGTCTCCAGCGAGGGTGATTTGGATTGTTTGGGGGCTGGTTCATAGTGGGTTCACTGGGGGAAGAAAGGGGCAATGCAATGAGCCAGAGTTTAGAATCAAATTTTTAATTTTAGTAGACTCCTGATGAAACTTACATCTCAGTGGGCGATCGCGATGCAGTTTAAATTGTTTTTTCACAAGCAGAGTATAGTCTATTGTTGACATCCGTGATGTATTGCGTTGGCACCTGTAGAACGATGACAACGGCGACTCGGAAAATTGATTTTCATTCCTTTCAGGCACGCAAAAGCAGTACTTAGGAATGGGAGTTAAATAACTCCAATGATTTGTTGTACGGGCGAACGGCCGTTCGCCCCTGCAAACGATTCAATATTCGATCTTATTTAATCCACGATCCTTAGTACGATCAATTGTTCTAACAGCTTTCCGGGCAGGTTCTTAAAGATTTACAAACTTGGGTAGACTTGGGTTTAAAATTCATAGGCGATCGCTATCCGCATTGATGCCTCAAACTTGTTCTCTATCTAATTAAATTATTGAAACTAAATATTTATTTAAAAATTTGTTACAATCACAAAAAACTAATCGGGCGGTGGCTTGCGATCGCCATTTTGGCTTGCTTGAGTGCGCCGCATATTGCTGATGCTGAAGAACCGTCTGCCGATGGTATAAGCGGGTTTACTGACCAATGTCGGCAACGCGATCGCCTCAATCCGGAGGTTCGGCAAACGATTGAGGCAGTGTTACAGGTCGCCCAAACCTCCGATTGTGATGAAGCAAACCGCATTCTTTCAAGTACTCCTTATCTCACGTTAAATGATGCACACCTTCACGATCTGAGTGTTTTATCCTCGTTTCCTCAGCTCACGGAACTGTATCTGGGTGGAAATCAGATTGACGATATAACTCCTCTGGCTGATTTACCAAATCTGCAAGTATTGTTTTTAGATGACAATGCTATTGCCGATTTGACTCCCCTCGCTTCACTGGTCAATTTGACTCAGCTCTATCTCAATCGCAACCAGATTCAAACCATACAACCGTTATCTGCATTGGTTAATCTGACTGAATTAGAGCTTGCAGATAATGCGATTCAAGATCTACGCCCTTTGGCAAGGTTAACCCGTTTAAATCAGCTCGCGTTGCCCGGAAATCAGATTGATGATGTACGCCCATTAGCAAATTTAGTCGGGCTCACAGGGTTGATTCTCGATCGCAATCACATTCGTAGCCTGGAATCCCTCACCTCCCTGACGGCGTTAACCGATTTGCATCTAGATTCCAATCAAATTGTCAATGGTGAGCCTCTCTTACATTTGGGTCAGCTGATTGAATTAGATATAGACCATAATCCTTTAGCAGAGAGCGATCGCCTTCAGATCGAACAAACTATCAATCTCCGGCGATTGCAGGTCAAAAGTACTTGTGTGGATTGCAATTTGGCTAACCTGGACTTGCAAAATACGGATCTAATTGGTGTGTATTTAGAGGGGGCAAATTTATCGCAAACGAATTTGCGAAATGCTGATTTAGTCGGTGCCATTCTCGAAAATGCCAATTTGAGTCATGCCAATTTAGCAGGTGCAGATTTAGCATCCGCTATTTTGTTAAATGCCAATGTAGAAGGAGCAAACTTGCAGGATGCGAACCTGTGTCGTGCAATTTTGCCAGATGGGAGTTTAGGCGAATGTTTGCCATGAAAACAGGGGTAGTGATGCAAAGACGATGGGCAAGAGGAATCAAAGCGATCGCCCTGGCTGCATTGTTTTTAGGGTTTAGTGTTCTCTGTCTCAAAGCCGAGGGTCAACGTCCTACTGCCTTTATCGATCAGTGTCGTCAGCGCGATCAATTATCTGCCTCGGCACGCCAGACGATTGATGTTTTATTGACGATTGTCGGCAGCACCGATTGTCAGACCGCAACGGCTTACCTGCTGGAGTTAACCGAACTCGATTTGAGCGATCGCCAGATTTCTGACCTGACACCGCTGTCGAGTTTGACACACCTTCAAAGTCTCTATCTCAATCACAATCACATTACAGACTTAAGTCCCCTGACTGGTTTGATTCATCTGACTGATTTATATCTCCTGAATAATCAAATCACTGATTTAAGCGCGATCGCGGCATTAGCCAATCTCAGGACGCTCTATCTGGATAACAATCTGATTCAAGACCCAAGTCCGCTATCTCATTTGCGATCGCTGACGATTTTATATGCCAATCACAATCAGATCGAAACACTTGATTTTGCTACCCAGCTGCCAAACTTAGCAGAACTGTATCTCAACCAGAATCAGATTACCAATATACGACCGTTGCGATCGCTATCCCAGCTGACGCATCTCAATTTGGGCAATAATCGCATTGCCAATATTGATCCGTTAGCCACGCTCAGTCGCCTAATTCAACTCGACTTAAACGATAATCAAATTTCTCGACTCGACTCTCTCTCCCCATTGCAACAGTTGACCGCTCTCGATCTGCGCAACAATCCGATTGTGCGCAAAACCTGTCCCGTTGCTCCTGCTACGGTTTGTCTGTTTACTGATGATGCTGCCGAACTTTACCAGCAGGGACAGCAACAGTTAGACACTGGTGACTGGCGTACGGCATTAACTACGTTTCAAGCCGCGCTAGAGGTTTATCAAACTGTTGGCGATCGCTTGCGTCAAAGTGATGCTCTCGATCGGATTGGCAATGTGTATGATCAACTCGGACAATACGCTAATTCTTTGAACTACTATCAGCAAGCCGCCGCGATTAGAACTGAGATTGGCGATCGCCAGGGTGAGGGCGAAACCTTGACCTATTTAGGCATTACCTACATTCGTATGGGGCAAACCGAAAACGCGATCGATTCGTTGCAACAATCCTGGAATATCTATCAAACGTTAGCGATCGGAGAACGGAGTTGGTTACGACCAGAACCTCGCGAAGGAATTATCTTAAGTTATCTAGCCCTGGCGTATAGCCAGTCTGGGGAGTGGTCTGAGTCGTTACGATTTGCCAAACTGAGCCTGGCAAGTTATCGGCGTGGCAATGATCGACCAGGAGAAGCGATCGCCCTTAATCGGGTTGGCTCTGCTTATCTCACTATTGGTGATGTGGAAAAAGCTCGCCTTTATTTAGAAAAAGCGCTGCGGTTGACACAAGAGCAAGGCGATCGGGCAGGTATGGCGGATAGCTTGCAAGCGCTGGGCAATCTCTCGGTCAGGGTTGGAGAACCCGCAGTTGCGTTAGACCACTATCAACACGCCCTGGAGTTGCGCCAGAACTTGGGTGATGTTGCCGGAGAAGGTGAAACTCTTAATGCTATCGGTGAACAGTTACTGCAATCAGGGAAACCCGCAGATGCGGTAGAGGCATTGCAGGCTGCGGTGGCGATGTGGGAAGCGTTGCGACCGGGTTTGACGGATGAAAATAAAATCTCGATTGCCGAAACCCAGTCTCACACCTATCAACTGCTTCAGCAAGCCCTTGTTGAATTGGGCGATGTTGAAACTGCACTGGTTGTGTCTGAACGCGGCAGAGCCAGAGCCTTTGCGGAGTTACTGGCACATCGCCTCAGCTTACGAGGGCAGACGGCACCCCCGGATCAGGTTCAACCGCCTACGATCGCCCAAATTCGGCAAATTGCCCACGATCAAAACGCAACGGTGGTGGAATATTCCGTAGTGGGAGAGGAGATTTATAGTTGGGTTGTGGAACCGACGGGCGTTCTCCATTTTCGGCGTCAATCCTTAAACGGCAGATCATTAGCCGATCGGATGCAAGATAACCGACTGGCGTTGGGTCTTGGCGGACGGGGGTTGGCGATCGCGTTACTGCCAGGATCGTCGTCCTCCTCTACCGCTGACACTACATCCCTGCAACAGCTTTACCAACTGTTGATCCAGCCCATTGCCGATGTGTTGCCTGCTGATAGCAATGCCCCTGTCATCATCATTCCTCAGGGTGAATTGTTCCTGGTGCCGTTTGCGGCGCTGCTGGATGAACATGGAATTGCTTTCATCGAAAAACATCCCCTGCTTTCTGCGGCTGCCATCAGTCTTTTGGCGATTTCCCATGCTCCAGGCGATTCCCTTAATGTCGGACGTGAGCCAGCCCTGGTAGTGGGCAATCCTGTGATGCCAGATGATCCAGATACCGGCGTGTCTCTACCGTCTTTACGGGGGGCTGAGCAAGAAGCGCTGGCGATTGCATCCTTACTGAATACCCAGGCATTGATTGGTGCAGCAGCGACCAAAGCGGCTGTTTTGTCGCACCTGGATGAGGTGGCGATCGCCCATTTTGCTACGCATGGTTTACTGGATGACTTTGGCACCGATATTCCTGGCGCACTTGCCTTAAGTCCGACGGCTACCGATTCTGGGTTCCTGACCGCTGCCGAAATTTTCACAGTGCCAATGAAGGCAAAACTGGTGGTTTTAAGTGCCTGTGATACCGGGCGGGGCACGATTACTGGCGATGGTGTGGTGGGGTTGTCGCGATCGTTTCTTACCGCAGGTGTGGAGAGCGTTATTGTGTCGTTGTGGTCGGTGCCCGATGAACCTACGGCTCTACTGATGACTGAGTTTTATCGCCAACTGCAACACCAACCCAATCGGGCGATCGCTCTACGTCAAGCTATGCTGACAACTCGTCAGCAGTACCCCGATCCGTCTAACTGGGCAGCGTTTACGTTATTTGGTGAGATGGGTGAATCTGTGCCATAAATCATGGGCAAGGTGTGCCAACCAGATCTACTCTGATTCAGGCTTCAAATTGAGATGATCACGGTTTGGATAGCTTCTAAGCTGCAACTCTAGCCGGTTGCATCGCAGATGCTTGCTTTAGCAAAGAGTCTCGTAATACATAGCCAATTCCTCGCACGGTATGTAGTAATCGTGGTTGATGGTGCTGTTCCAGCTTCAATCGCAAGTAGCGGATATAAACATCTAGAATGTTGGAATCAATCGTAGGGCTATCATTCCAGACATGATCTAGAATCTGATTGCGGGTCATCACCTGCCGGGGATGAGTCATCAAGTATTCCAACAGGGTAAATTCTTTAGTGGTCAGTTCAATCACTTTTTTGTGGCGATGGACTTCACGGGTGACTCGATTGAGCGTTAAATCTGCAAACTGCAAATAGTTTGATTCTGCTTCTAAACAAACTCGTCTGAGTCGCGATCGCATCCTTGCCCTCAGTTCTTCAACCGCAAAGGGTTTAAATAGATAATCATCCGCTCCGGCATCTAAACCCGCAACACAATCCCGACGCTGATCTCGTGTGCCCATTAAAATCAATGGGATGCGGATGCCGGTTGCCCGCAGACGACGACAAATATCTAACCCCGAAAAATCTGGAAGATTCATGCCCAGAAGAATCAGATCGGGTTGCGATTCTCGAATATGAATCAATCCTTCCATCCCATTGTGGGCAACGGTGAGGGAATAGCAGTAGTGGCTGGCTGGAACGGAGTTTGTAGTATCGTCAGGTGTATGATGTAAATTTAACTCCAATACGTGAGCCAAATAACTATCTGCTTCAATCAATAAAATGTGAGTGTTCATAGGGCTAATCGATGAACGGTACCAACAAGGTTTCCATCAGCCCTTAGTGTGCAAAATTTTTCCAAATTCCACCACTCAAGATTCGTGACTTAAGCTCTGATTTAAGATGATTTCTATAACAATTGAAGGGTGACTCAGGACGGAGTGCAGGGGTAGAACCCCTGGTTCGGGGGCACCACAGCCCCTGCGCCTCTGTCCTAACTTTTCCATGATGCCAGGTCTATATCGTGGTGAGAGAGCCGCACGGAGCGCGGCTTTCTTACCGCTTATCTTCCAACTTACAGCGCTTCGCGCTTGAATATATTTAGATTTTTTGTTGTGTGCCGCGCTCCGCGCGGCACACAACAAAAAATCTGTGGCTTAATCAATTGAAAATAGCTGTAGTTAAGACTGCTATCGAGAAGCTACAATCTTGCTCGATCCCCCTAAATCCCCGTGCATTTGTGCCACTGCGCTAGAAAAAAGAGGGACGTTCGAACCAATTCCCCCTTTTTTTCTATCGTAGGGGCAGGTTTCGCCGAAATGCCGACTGCAAAGCGATCAGAGACTTGCTAAACCTGCCCTTACAAAGATTTGTCAATCCGCTTAGAGGTTTTACGATAGGTGTTGAGCAATTATTTCCAGTAAATGCTTGAGTTTGACAGGTTTGGCTAAGTAGTCGTTTGCCCCTGCTTCGAGACACCGTTCTAAGTCTCCATGCATGGCTAAAGCAGTCAGGGCAATGATAGGAATGGCTTGAATGGCGGTATCAGCACGTATTCGGCGGGTGGCTTCCAGTCCATCCATCTTGGGCATTTGGATATCCATCACAATCAAATTGGGTTGATGATGTTTTGCCATTTCTACGGCTTCTAAGCCATCGCGAGCCAGGATCACTTGAAAATCATGGGCTTCCAGGTAACTTTTGATGGTTGTGATATTGGCTTCATTATCTTCTACCAGCAAAATTGTAGGACTTTTGGATAATTCTGCTGCTGCGATAATCAGGGCAGTTTCCGGGTTGGGTGGCTGCACATGGGCATAAATTCGGTTAAGTGCTTCATAAAATTTTTGCCGTGAGAGCGGTTTTAACAGATGTTCGGCTGCGCCTAACTCCAGGCTACGCGATCGCTCATCTACCACTGAAATAACAATAATGGGAATGTGCTGCGTCTCTGGATGGGCTTTTAACTCACGTAATACTTCCCAGCCCGAATAATCTGGTAACAATATATCTAAGACAATCACATCGGGCTGAACGCGCAATGCCACACTGACTGCACCTTCTCCAACGGGATGAATCACGCTGGTTGCCCCTAGTTCAGCCAGATATCGCTTAATTTGGCTGGCGGCTGTGGTTGAATCTTCTACGACTAAAACATTCTGAATTTCACCTTCCTGTAACGGGATGTTGAGTAATGGCGAATTATCTTCTTCTGATAACGGATGCCAGGGCAATCTGACTTTAAAACAACTGCCCCTGCCGACCTCACTTTCAACTTCGATGCTGCCACCATGCAGTTCAACAATCCGTTGAACGATGGATAACCCCAGTCCGGTGCCTGTATACCGGCGTGATAGAGAACTGTCTACCTGAATAAAGGGCTGGAAAATTTGACTCAGATGTTCTGGGGCAATGCCAATGCCGCTGTCTTTAACCTCAAATTCAACTGCTTGTTGGGGTGTGTCCATCCATACATTGAGCTCAACACGACCCCCATCGGGTGTGAATTTGACTGCATTGGTGAGCAAATTGACTAACACCTGAAGCAGCCGCCGTTCATCGGCTTCAATCTGCGTCAGGGTGTCATCCATGTTGCACGTCAGCTGAATTTGTTTTTGCCGAGCTTGTTGTTTGACGAAATTGAGACTAGCCTGACAAACCGACTGAAGCGAGATGCAACTCCGGTCGAGTTCCATCTTGCCCGATTCAATTTTAGACAGGTCTAAAATGTCATTAATTAATGAGAGTAAGTGTTGCCCACTTTGTTCAATGGTTTGTAAAAATTGACGTTGTCGGTCGGTGAGACTGCCAAATACTTCTTCTAATAGCACTTCAGATAACCCCAGAATGGAATTCAGGGGGGTGCGCAATTCATGACTCATATTTGCCAGAAATTCATCTTTCAGGCGGGCAGCTCTGGCAAGTTCTGCATTGGCTAAACTGATGCGCTCGCTACTATGCCGCAATTGCACTTCGGCTTGCTTTTCTTGAGTAATATCTCGCCCGACCGATTGAAACTCATGACATTGCCCGTCTTGATCAAACAACATGCGGTTGATCCATTTAGTCCAGCGCACCTCTCCGTTGACTACGACTCGGTTTTCGATCGTAACGGTAGGATTTTCTGGGCTCATGGAATTGACTAATTGAGCTACGAGTTCTCGATCGTCTTCAAAGATGATCGGTTCGTAACTTTTACCAAGGACATCCTCTACCTTCAGCCCGAAATAACGCAAATAGGCACCATTGACAAATTGAATGGTGGTGTCGGCTGAATATCGAACAATCAATTCTGTTTGATCTTCAACAATAGCACGATAGCGGGCTTCACTTTGTTGCTCTAATTGCTCATAGGCACCAGCTTGCTGAAGTGCAATACCTAGATGAACGGCTAATTGTTGCAATAGTTCGATTTCTATGACTTGCCACGATCGCGGTGCGGCACAGTGGTGCGCAATCAATAACCCCCATAACTGGTCATCTCGTAAAATTGGCACAACCAAATTAGCGTGTACCTGAAACTGTGATAGAAATTCGACATGACAGGGAGCCAGAGTGCCATCATGAATGTTGGCTTTTGCCAGAATTCGCCCTTGTTGGTAGGGAGTGACATATCCTTCGGCGAAACAAGGATCATGGATTTGGGTAAAGTGGATGGATTGCCATTGGGAACCGACTGATTCTGAAACCACTGTGCCATCTCCATCGGCTTCTAGGCGAAAAATAATGACACGATCGGTCTGAAGAAACTGGCGGATTTCGGTGACTGCTGTGTGCAGAATTTCATCGAGTTCTAGGGATTGATGAATTTGCTGGCTAATGCGACGGGTCAGTTGTTCCCGTTCTATTTGCTGTTGCAGTTGGCGATGCAGTTGTACGGTTGTGATGCTTTGCTTTATGGCGATGCGCAAACTTTCGGGGGTAATAGATTCTTTGACCAGGTAGCCTTGTGCCCCAGATTGAATAGCTTGTAGTGCGATCGCTTCATTTCCCTGCCCGGTGATGAGAATAACAGGTAAACAGGGCTGTTGCGTCGGAGATTGTAATTGAGCCAGAAATTCTAATCCATTTAAATCGGGTAAGCGATAGTCGAGCAATATCACATCGGGGTGATGCTGTTCCCAGAGTTCCAGACCTTCTTGCCCCGATTCTGCTTCTAGAAGCACACAGTCAGACTCCTGATTGTGGGTTAGGTAGCGTCGGTAAACGTTCCGATCTTCTGGAGAATCATCAACAATCAGGATAGTAGTGGGTAGTTGGCTCATAGAGAATTTATAGGGAATTCAAAAGATATTTCAAACATCTACCCTATCTACCTAACCCTATATCTATAGGCAGGGTTGAATTATTCGCTTTATGCTAATTTAATTCTAAGGTTAGCGCTAGGATTAATTTCAGCTTTAATACTAATTTATTTAGAAATAGTGTGAACAGATTGCCGAAGGGTTAGTTTCTCGTGCCCCAAACCCTAACTAAGGATCGTGGATTAAATAAGATCGAATATTGAATCGTTTGGAGGGGCGAACGGCCGTTCGCCCGTACAACAAATCATCGGAGTTATTGAATTCCCATTCCTAAGTACGTACCCGGTCTCAATCAGTAGTATCAATCTTTATATATAGAAAAAACGTGATACAAAAATACTAATAATTTTCAGTTATAGCGATTTGCAATTGCTTACAACCAGACTGTTTTTGTGAGAGCCGCGCGGAGCGCGGCTCTCACAAAAATAACTATGGCTTACTCAAGTGCAACGCGCTGTATGGCAACCGTCTCGACGGTTAATAAATCTCCAATTCTAAGGATCGTGGATTGCATAAAACCGAAGATTCATTTTTGGAAGCGCGGCGGAGCCGCGCTTCCAAAAATAAACGTCCGGGTTTTAATGAATTGGTGATCCTACGTGTGCGCTGGTAGTAAGGTAACGACATCAGCATGAGCCAGCACTACATCCGGGTTGCGTTGAAATGCCGCATCATACTTCATCGCAAAATCGTCACCTGATTCATTGGGCGTTAATAACGTCCGCACATCGGTCATGTAATCTGCGATCGCTTCTAACGTCACGGGTTCATCGGCATGAAGTAAATCATCAATTTGGACAATCATTTCAGAAAGCCGATGCAACCAGGCAAAATGTTCGTGACTGATCACCAGTTGCAACAGTTCACCCGTTGTCACTTGCCCTCGAACTTGTTCGTAGCTGGTGCGTTCCATATCCAACAATAGTTTGTGGAGACGCAGCAGTTTAATGCGTAGCTGACTCAGGTGTTGATGTTGATCGATCCGGTTTTGCAAAATGTTATGCATGAATTCGTCCCATCCTTCCATTGCGGTAATCGTCAATCGCTTGCATAATCTCGGCTTCGGTGTTCATAACAAATGGACCGTAGCGCACAACAGGTTCATTCAGCGGTATGCCTGCAATCAGCAGCAGATCCAGGGAGTGTTGAGCTGTCGCCGGATTGGCGATCGCCACTGCGTCTCCATCTTGAGCAAAGATCACCATTTGTCCGTCCTCACCTCGTTCTTGGGCACTGCCAAATAAGCCCGAACCCTCTAGCACGTACGCAAAGGCATTATATTCCTTTGGCACCGTCTGAACAATTGTTGCGCCAGGTCGTAAGGTGAAGTGCAGGTAGATAATCGGGGTGCGGGTTTCAATCACCGCTTTTGCCCCGAAGGCTTCGCCGGCAATGACCCGTACCGTAACAGATTGATCTGGGCTGTGTGCCACAGGAATCTGAGCGGCTGGAATTTCTTGATAGCGGGGTGCGATCAGTTTGTCTCGTTGCGGCAGGTTGACCCAGAGTTGAATGCCATGCAACCGTCCTCCGGTGCGAGTAAACTCTGATTCTGGCATTTCAGAATGAACGACGCCCGCGCCTGCGGTCATCCATTGCACATCACCGGGATGCAATGACCCTGTATGCCCCTGCGAATCTTTGTGTTCCAACCGTCCATCTAAGACATAGCTAACGGTTTCAAACCCACGATGAGGATGATCGGGTGCGCCCTTTGCCTGACCGGGTTGTAATTGAACGGGCCCCAATTCATCGAGTAGCAGAAATGGATCAAACTCTGAGAAACTACTTTTTGGAAACGGACGGCGCACCAGGAACCCGGCTCCTTCCAGTGTTTCAACACTGTGGATGACGCCAGCAATGGTTCGTAGAGGTTGCACGGTCATACAATTCTCCTGATTAGGGAATGGGAACTGACTGAATCCAGGTGTGGATTTGAAGGTGAACCCAACGGATTCATTTATTCGTCTCGTCCCATATGTGATTAGTCCTATAATAGCATGAGAATCCATTTACGTTAGCGGTGGGGGTTTTCCCCTGCTTTTGTTCGGTAAACCGTCTATGTCGCTTGCCCATATTATTCTCGGTCTACTTCAGCAGCAGCAACGAACAGGCTACGATCTAAAAACCGACTGTTTTGATGATTGCATTGCTCATCTCTGGCCTGCCGATCAGTCGCAGATTTATCGCACCCTCGATAAATTAGAAACGCAAGGTTGGATTGTGTGTACCGTTGAGATTCAGAGCGATCGCCCCAATCGTAAGGTCTACCAGATTACTGAAACCGGGGCAGCTGAATTTCTGCGCTGGCTACAAACTCACCAACCGTTGCCCATTTTGCGAGAACCGTTGCTGGTGCAACTTTATTTTGCGGCGCAGTTACCCGATGAGGCGATCGCTCATTTGCTAGAGCAAGAGTTAGAAACTCGCCAAAAAAAGTTAGCAGAATGTCACGCCATCCCTCTCCCCAGTTTGGATGATCCTTCTGCGTCGCGCGAACAAGTGATCCAGCGACTGGTGGTGGACTTAGTCAGCCGACGAGAACAGACCTATTTAGACTGGTTAAAGCAGGCGATCGCTTACTTTAACGCTGATATTTAATACTATTCCAACTTCTCCAGGGCATCGCGTACATCCACCAAATGGTTGTTAAAGACTTCTAGAGCCGCATCTAGAATCTTAAAAATGGCAGGATCCCGAATGGAATAAAACACAAAATTACCTTGCTTGCGGCTAACGACTAGATTGCGACTGCGCAATACGGCTAATTGTTGAGAAATCGATGAAGGTTCTGTTTCCAGCCACTCAGCCATATCATTGACACTCCGTTCCCCTGTTCGCAAGGCGTCTAAAATCTGAATCCGCACGGGATTGGATAACACTTTGAACAGATCGGCTTTAAAGTAGCTGGGTTTAAAGGGCATTTTAGTATTTGAGTATCTTCAAAGCTTCTTTGGCAGACTAGCATTTCAGCGTTCAGTCACGCAACTCTTGGGGTATAGCTGAGGACAAGAAACCGTAGGTTTCTTGTCCTCAGCTAGATCTAAAATTAGCGAAGCCGTCTCTCTCTCAAAGAATTACAGAGTCATGAATCTGTAATCCTTAGGAGCACAAATTAATTAAAACTTGGAAGTTTATTTTTGGAAGCGCGGCGGAGCCGCGCTTCCAAAAATAAACCTTCGGTTTTATTAAATCCACGATCCTCAGAACTGATAGGCTTTGGTCTGAGTTTTGATCTGCCGCAACCGATCCAAAAATTTGGAAATGGTGATGGTGCCATCATCATGAGTGGTCAGGAGTTTGCGATCGCAGACCCCCTCCGGGCAACCTTTGGCGTGTTTTTTATATTGATTCAACATATCGGGTGAAACACGTTGATTCAATTCATTGGAAATAATGATCAGTTCGGGTCTACAGTAATCAAACACGTCTGCACAATAGCTTTCTTCTCGTCCATGATTAGCTGCCACAAACATATTCACACGTCGTAAGCGATCGCGGAAAGGTTCATACTTCAATAGTGCCAACCAACCTGCTGTTTCCAGATCACCCGGGAAGATAATATTGATATCTCCATAGGAAACAAACGTAACCAGGCTAAGGTTATGAGCATCCTGAAAGTCGGGGTGATTGTTCCAGAAAAACGAGAAATCAATGCCATGAATCTTCAGAGTTTGACTGACCTTACGGCAGTGGGGATCGGGGTTGGGTGTAATGACATTGCTAAATCGTTGATTGGCAACAGCTAATTCATGGAACTGATCGTCTTCTAGTGAAGGATTGGCAACCAGGAAATGAACCGCTAAACCATCTACCAGAGTCTGTCTGAGAAAGTCAGAGAGTCCGGCTAAATGTTCGGTGCCATAAGCCGGAATAATCAAGCAGTCTAGAGAGGTGCAGTGTTGGTGCAGAAGATGCTTGGAAGGGTTGAATCCACTGCGAGTACTGTAACCAAAATCAATCAGAATCGTATGATGATCGCCCGTACTAACAGCAGCACAGAACCCATGATCAACTTCAAAAATTTTGATGTCTAGCATCGTGTTACTCCGGGTGAAATCATACATCAAATGGCATTACTTGGGATCGTGGATTTCATAAAACTGAAGATTTATGGTTGGAAGCGTAGCGACACCGCACCTCCAACTATAAGCGTCGATGATTTGTTGTACGAGCAAACGGCGGTTTGCTCCTGCAACCGATGCAATCGTCGATCTGACTTACAGCCATTTTCAATGGCTTAAGCCACAGATTTTTTGTTGTGTGCCGCGCGGAGCGCGGCACACAACAAAAAATCTAACCATGTCCAAGCGCGAAGCGCTGTAATCCACGATCCCGGAGGTCACGTTCAAATTCATACCCAAACTCACACCGCGTAAATCAGTTGAGGAGACTGCTTTACTGAGAATTGCAAAGGGTCTTCGGAGGAAGGGTATAAAAACGTCTTCGAGTGTTGCTTGCCACACCTTAGCACAGGTGTTAATCTATATGCAAGACTTTGCATATTTTCAGGTATAAAAATTTCTAAATGCGAATATGTAGATGGAAAGATTAAAAATTGATGAACTTGCGCCGATCCAAAGGGAACTCACGATAGATAAAGAGTGTGTACTGCGTTTTAGTGAGGGGGTACATCCTCTGCGCTCATCTGTTTGCCACGCTCAGATCGTGGATTTAATACCATCTAACTTTTTTGAGAGAGTGACGGCTCCGCTGTCACTCTCTCGAAAATTACAGCTTGATTCACTTCAATCGCCATCGATACCCTACTTGCGACTGTGGTTGAAAGTAGGTCTGAAGCATGGGCAATTGCCAGACATGAATAGCCTATCCAGACCATCAATTTTCCGGATAGGCTCCTCGCCGGAGGATAAATATAAAACCACGGTTGCCCGTCTGACATTGTTTTCTTGAACTCGATAGTATTTGTTTGGAGAAACCGATCGATGTATAACCCTCACATTGAAATCATTGCCGCTAATCATGAGAATTGTCATTTTCTGGAAAACAATGTGCTGACGGCGATCGCCAAACTCGGGATCAATGCCCAGGTCAATTGCATCACAGACGCAGAAGAAGCAAACCGACGACGATTGGGCTATACACCAGCATTGGTGATTAATGGCAGAGTGGTGGGGCAGGGGAAGACGATTTCATCTCGGCAGATCCAATTATTCCTGTTAGAAGCCGGGGGTGTGATTAAAAATGACAAGGCGAATCGTTCCGGTTTAAGAAATTAAGGTGACTTCAAGGTACTGAAGAATTGTTTGATTGGGGATCGCGATCGCCGCTTATCGCGATCCCCGATCAGAGTGAAAGCGCCTGCCCAAGGGGCAGGCGCTTTCACTCTGATCATTTTTACGAATTAAATCGCTATGGCTGTGATGTTTTAATGATCCCTGTGAAATCGGTGTGAACTTGACGAATCTTTGTAAGGGCAGGTTTAGCAAATTCCTGATCAGTTTGCAGTCAGCGTTTTGGCAAAACCTGTCGCTACGGTGGAATGCGTCTTCTGACACTTTGGTCAGTCAATCACGGTAGTCCATGATGGCGACAAAAAATGGTGGTTTAAGCTATTGAAAATGGCTGTATCCCTTGATGGATAAAATTTTGGGCGATAGATCGCTGACTTTAGCAATATTTTTGTTTCTAAAATAGACTATGATGGGGGAACCAAGTCTAAAAGAGGGCACCCATGAGCTACATCAAGACACCGGGGAAAGACCTCAACTCAGTGAAAAAATCGGAGTGATGGCAGCGAACTCATTCCGGCTGAAGTGTAAGCTCACTTCGCCATGATGATTTTAGCCGATTGATGATGCTTCCTCAACAGGGTATACCTTAGACGATGAAGGGTTCGTTAACAACTACGCTATTGAGCCTGAAGTATCTGCTTCAGCCTATCCTTCACCCCCCCATGCTGAAAAATTTAGTGTTTGCGCTGCTGAGAGTCTCAGGAACAAGAATTAAATAACGTCGATGATGTGTTGTACAAGCGGACAATTGTACGCTCCTGCAACTGATTCAATAGTCGATCTGATTTAATCCACGATCCTTAGCGATGTCGTGACCTGAGCCAGATGATTCAAGGCTGAAAGCGCCATATTTTTAACTATATCTATCTTAAAGAGGATTGCTAACAATGACGATATGCTATAACCCTTCTCTTAGTGAAGAATCCCGAAATCAACCGATGAGAGTCGCTCCTTTTCCACCCAGAGAATCTCTGCTAAACTGGCTTGAAAGCAGTGGTAGATTCCATGCCAGCGAAAGTGATGAATTGCCGGATCACATCATGCCTGAAGAACTGGATGATATCCTGGAGCCAGAAGGTTATGCGCTCGACACTGAAGAAGAGGATTTAGATTAGGAAGCATCCTTGGTCTGAAAGTAAGAATTGAAAGTAGAAATTTCAATGTTACGCTGTTTGAAAGTGTCTGGCTGGAGAGCCTATGCGGTTGAGTGCTGGTTGCCAACTTGTATTTGATGCGATCGCCCCTTCGCCTCTAATTCTGATGTTACGACCTCGGAGTGGGCTAGGGCAGTGGGTTGTACAAGAAGAATATCGCTTTGAACCTACCGTCCCTGTTGTTGAATATGTTGATAGTTACGGCAATCTGTGTCAACGGCTGATTACTCCTCAGGGTAGGTTTAAAGTAGACACTCAAGCAACGGTTGAAACAGCCGACACCATTGATGTCCATTCAGGGGCAGCGTTTGTGCCTGTGCAAGAGTTGCCCGACTATACGCTTCAATTTTTGTTACCCAGTCGCTATTGCCAATCGGACTTGGTAGGCGATTTAGCCAGTGAAATTGTGTCGGGGGTTGAGTCTGCTTACGATCAAGTCGAAGCGATTCGTCATTGGATCTATACTCACATTGAGTATCGCTACGACACCAGTACAGCTTCTACTTCAGCTCTTGAAACAGTAAAGACGCGAGTCGGAGTATGTCGTGACTTCGTTCATTTAGGCACAGCGTTATGCCGTAGTCTGACGATTCCAACACGTATGGTGGTGGGTTATCTTTACCAGCTGGAGCCAATGGACCTTCATGCCTGGTTTGAAGTGTTTGTAGGAGGACGCTGGTATACGTTTGATGCGACTCAACCAGAACCGCGCGGCAATCGAATTGCGATCGCCTATGGTCGAGATGCAGCGGATGTTGCTCTAGCTACTCAATTTGGACCTTTAACCCTGACGGAAATGAAGGTATGGGTGGAGGCATGAAAAAATGCCAGATCCCGTAAACATAAAACTATTGAGGAAATGATATGTCTAAAGAAAGAAAAACCAACAAAGAAATCAAAAAGTCGAAAGCTACTTCTGACGGTAGCAAAAAGCAGAAGAAAGATCCCAAAAGACATGATGGTGGCGTCTCAGGGTTATTTGGCGATCGCAAATAGGAATGATTTTGGGTGATATGGGCGTCGCCCGTGCCACCATAAATCGTGACATGAAACCATGACGCAGTCCTGTTTGCGATTGATTAGAATCTTACTGAATCAACCCATACAGGGCTATATTACAACATCAGTGATTGCAGTTTGATGTCGTAATTCATCAATTAATCCACGAAATCAAACATCATACAGCCACCATATCGGTATGTTTGATAGCCCTAGTACACCAACTTAAAAGCTTTAAAGGGGGTGGAGGGGGTAAAACCCCCTCTTGGGGGCGCAGCCCCCAAACCCCCTTGTTGCAAAATTTCGTGTTTGCAACACTAGAGCTAAAAGTTTAGGGTTGCTTAATCAATCCATAAATGTGAATGTGAAACCAGGAATTTGTATCTAAATAATTCACACTTAGATTCTGTAATGCCCTAACTTTCAATCTACTGCAAAGCTAAAATCAACTCATGGAGTTTCTATTATGTCCGGTTCTTTAAGTCGGGGTACTCTGGTCACCATAATTGGAGAAGCGGTCTTACAAGATCATTTGATTCGATTGCTTGCAAAACTGGGAGTATCTGGCTACACCATTATTCCTGCTCAGGGGGCAGGAAGTCACGGTAGACGCATGGGTGATATCGCTGGCTACAATACCAATATTGAAGTCAAAACGCTTGTTCCTTCAGAGACGTCTGATCAATTGCTAGAAGACCTGAAGCCATTTCAAGAAAAGTATGCTCTGATTGCATTCCGACAAACCGTTGATGGTTTGTTTGATTAAACTGCGGTTCACTCCAGCATGAATTCCACCGTTCAAACTGCGATCGCAAATTTGGCCCCTGGAGATCGTAATTACAGCGATTTTCAATCGCTTAAAACCAGGTTATTTTTGTGAGAGCTGCGCTCCGCGCGGCTCTCACAAAAATAACTATGGCTTACTCAAGCGCAAAGCGCTGTAGATCTAAGGTCGTGGTATTCATGTAATGTTTTTTGTGATGTAGGCATCGCCCGCACCACAAAAAACATTACATTTTTAGGACTACCAAATCTAAAACCGTCACGTTAGGACGTTGGGGTGTGGGGCGGTGCCCCACGCAGGGATTTTACCCTTGTACCCCGTCCTAACCTAAGTGCGTAGCACTATACTGAATTGGAGAGTTGTTATGTCGAAAGAGCAAAAAAGCAATAAGGAATCTAAAAAGCCAAAAACCCCATCGGACGGCACAAAAAAGCAAAAGAAAGACCCTAAGAGGTATGACAGATTTTAACCCGCCCAGTACAGTAGATGTCATTACTGATTATTGTGTGACGCAGTGGAACTGAGCCACACAGTACCTTCAAAACTTGTTTGGAGTTAAAAATGACTCTGCGTTTGTCCACTCCAGTTCAGTCTAAACCACGTCGGCAATCTGTGGTTGTTTCGCGTTCGACACCCCCATCTCAACTCCACTGGTGGGTAGAAATCAGCACCGCCGTGCCTTTATGCACTTATTATTTCGGACCATTTGATAGCCGCAAAGAAGCACAAGATTCTAGATCGGGCTATGTTGAAGATTTGTATCAAGAAGACGCCAGAGGGATTGTTGCTCGGGTGAAGCAGTGCCAGCCTAGTGGAGTCACGATTGATCAAGGCTACTATTTTATTGACGGCTAGAAGGCTGAATACCTTGCTGGCTGATTGACTGACAAAAGTGCCAAAAGGCGTATTCCACCGTAGGGACAGGTTTTGTCGAAACGCTGACTGTAAACCGATCAAGAATTTGCTAAACCTGCCCTTACCAAGATCTGTTAGTCAAGCAGCCTTGTTGGTTTTGCATGGGAATTTGGATGGGAATTTGCAAGATTCATGTCCAAATTCCCTTCATGATTCAGTAGTACTTTCAAGCTCTTACTTGGGATAGATAAAAATTAGGGAAACACAGTCTATTCTGGGTCGTAAAAATTGGTGATTGTGACGGTAGTAGTGATTACGGCGTTTCTGCAATCAATACATCGGTCAAGTCATGACTGAATCATGATTTGAATCACAATTAGCCTTGATTTCAGCATTGCAGACCAGCATTGTTGCCCATGCTGTTCTTAATAGCCTGCCTCACCGCACCCCAGTGGGAATTGCGGGAAATCTGCATAAGCTCTGTATGAGTATTGTTGCATCGTTGTGCAATAATGCCAAACAAAAATTGACTAAACTACCAAAGGGATCTATGAAGGCACTGCTGCTTTATCCTCAATTCCCCCAGTCTTTCTGGTCTTACGATCGCTTTATGGAAATTGCAGGACTGAAAGCTGCGATTCCGCCTTTAGGAATCATTACGGTTGCAGCGCTGTTGCCCTCCGACTGGGAAATTCGGTTTCGCGATCGCAATGTTGCCTGTGAAACTGAATCTGACTGGGAGTGGTGTGACCTGGTTATTCTCTCAGCTATGTTGGTGCAAAAAGCAGATTTCCAGGCGTTGATTCAGAAGGCAGTGCGATTGGGTAAAAAGGTTGCTGTCGGAGGTCCTTATCCCACCTCGGTACCTCAGGATGCCCTGGAGGTAGGAGCTGATTTTCTGATTCTAGATGAAGGAGAAATGACTGTTCCGCTGTTTTTGGCAGCCTTGCAACACGGTGAAACTCAGGGGATCTTCCGCTCTATTGAGAAGCCTGATGTCACCCAAAGTCCGTTGCCCCGATTTGATCTACTTCAGCGGGATGCATACTTGATGATGGCAATCCAATTTTCGCGTGGATGCCCGTTCAACTGCGAATTTTGTGACATTATTTCCCTGTATGGTCGCAAGTCTCGGACAAAAGAACCGCAGCAAGCATTAGCTGAGTTGCAGGCCCTGTATGATTTGGGTTGGCGCGGTTCCCTGTTTATTGTCGATGACAACTTTATTGGCAATCAGCGCAATGTTAAACGGTTTTTGCGGGAACTGATTCCCTGGATGCAACAGCATCATTATCCCTTTACTTTTATTACAGAAGCTTCAGTTAACTTGGCAGAGGATGATGAATTGCTTCAGCTGATGAATGAAGCAGGTTTTTATGCCGTCTTTCTAGGGATCGAAACGCCTGATCAAGATAGTTTGCAAGTTACCCGCAAGCAACAAAATACCCGCAATCCATTGGTAGAAGCCTGTCACAAAATTAATGAAGCAGGGATGCTAATCTATGCTGGCTTTATTCTTGGGTTTGATGGAGAACGGGCAGGGGCAGGCGATCGCATTCAAACTTTTATTGACCAAACCAGTATTCCTCAGCCCATGTTAGGCATTTTGCAAGCGCTGCCTAATACGGCGCTTTGGGATCGATTGAAAAAAGAACAGCGGCTGATTGAACGCAATAGCCATCCCACGGGTGACCAAAATACCTTGATGAATTTTGTACCGACCCGCCCTATTGCAGAGATTGCCAGAGAATATGTTAGCGGGTTTTGGACGCTGTATGACCCCCAAAATTATCTCAGACGGTGTTTGCAGCAATGTCTCAAAATCCGATCGCCCGAAAGCCGGAAGCAAACCATGCAGTTTCCGCTGAATAAAGGAGTTCGCCTGTTTGCTCAACTGATTTGGTATCAGGGTGTCCGCCGACCCGAAATTCGGGGGCAATTTTGGCGTCAGCTCTGGATGATTTTGTTGAACAAACCCCAATTGCTCAATATGTATCTAGGGTTATGTGCCGCAGGGGAGCATTTTTGGGAGTATCGGGCGTTGGCACGAGAACGCATTACTCAACAACTGGGTTACGATCCGTTGCTAGATGTGGGTGTGTATTCTACGAATTATGCCTTGAGTCCAGAAGAAACCAAACGTAAGCTTGAGCGTGAATTCTCGTCAACGTGAGAGGTTGCCTTTGCCCACGGTTAACTGATGCAAGCGATCGCGATCAAGCAATTTAACCTTGAAGCCATCCATCTCAATCAACCCCTCACGACTGAGCTTAGCAAATACCCGCGATAGGGTTTCGGGAATTGTCCCTAACCGGGCAGCAAGTTGTCCCTTAGGTAAATCAAGCTCAACCATATCTGCAACATCACCGCTCTGATTCAGACTGAGTAAATAAGTGGCAAGTCGGGCTGGTACTTCTCGCAATGCCAGATTATCAACGAGCTGAGAAAATTGCCGTAAATGGCGGGCAAAGCTTTTGAGGAGGTTGATGGCAAGGGATGGCTGTTGTTCTAGCAGGTGCAAAAAAGCTTGCCGAGGAAAAAATAAGACGTCTGACGTTTCAATAGCTGCGGCTGATGCCGGAAAGCATTCGCCATCAAGGGCTGGAACTTCAGCAAAATGATCGGCTTCGCTAAAAATATGTAAAATCTGTTCTTTGCCATCAGCTGATAGCTTAAACACTTTGACCCGCCCTGCTTTGACGACAAAAAATCCAGTCCCTTCATCTCCCTGGTGAAAGATGATCTCACCTTTGTCATAGGACTGGGCGATCGCCAGCTTGGCTAACTCTGCCAATTGTTCATCAGGTAAGCCTTGAAAGATCATGGTCTGGCTAAGAAACTCTGAGAGCAAAGAGGGCACGGGTTGAGAAGAAAAATTCATAACAATAGATGGCGATCGCACGTATCGATCAGCCTTGGGCACAACTATAGCAATTTTTGGGAATAGTATAACGTTAGAGCGGAAGCAACGATTGCTAATGTGTGACCCCAGTTCATCACACGGGATACATTAAGATCGTCAGCGCTTGAGGATCTGAAAACGATGGACAGCCTTGAGGTTATTCAAGAAACACACTACTGGTCTGTCAATTAAAAATTGACGGTTAAAACGGGTGATATGCCGCGCTTTGCGCGGCACATCACCCGTCAAGAAAATACGTGATAAAGCACTACCCAATTGGGGGAATTGATTCGAGGAAAGCAATCAAAGGTTGCAAAAACTTTTTTCCTAAAAGAGCTGCTAATATTCCACAGGTTAAAACCAGTGCTGCTATGAGTTCGACATACAGTAGGTTCATTTCCAGCGTTGAGATCGAGAGATAGGCTAGGGGAATCAATGCAAGCAATACACCAAAGACAATGCCCCCAAGAAACTGCTGAGACAACTCGGTTAAAGTACGACGCTTCGGACTATTCTCTTCAGGAGTCATAGGAATATGGTTGATAGTTCTTCTCTAAAGAGTAGCAAAATCTCTTAGGGTCTGTTTTAAGCGGTACGCATCAGGGTTAGGACGGGGTGCAGGGGTGAAACCCCTGCGTAGGGGCACCGTTCCCACCTCCTCTGATGTCCTAAGGATCACAAATTACAGCGCTTCGCACTTGAATATGTTTAGATTTTTTGTTGTGTGCTGCGCTCCGCGCGGCACACAACAAAAAATCTGTGGCTTAATCCATTGAAAATGGCTGTAAATAACCTGTAATTCTTTTTGAGCGAGCGACGGTGGAGCCGTCGCTCGCTCAAAAAGAATTGGGTTTTATTAAATCCACGATTTTAACTAGATGGCGTAGATCTATAAAAGTTGTTTTTTCGTGCGCGAAGCGCACGAAAAAACAACCCTCTTAGCGAGTTTTAAAACTCGTCCTAACTTTTGTTGAAGGGTTGGATATTCTCCCTTTTTTTGACTTAAGTCAAGGCATTAGAAAATCCCTGCTCGTACAGTAATCATATATCCGCTTGAATGAGCTGTCTTAAACCTATTGAGCGCAACCAATTCACCGGATTTGTTATAAACCCAGATTCTTACCAAGGGGATTGCACAATGTTTTGCGAACAATGCGAACAAACCGCCAGCGGACAAGGTTGCCATCAATGGGGAGCCTGTGGCAAAAGTCCGGAGGTGAATGCGGTACAAGATTTATTAATCTATCTTCTGCGGGGGCTTGCCCCGGTCGCATTACAGGCTCACTCTCTGGGGATTTCGACCCGTGAGGTAGATCGCTATACCTGTGAAGCTATCTTTGCCACAATGACAAATGTGAACTTCGATCAAAAACGATTTACCGATTATATTGGTCAGGCGATCGCGTATCGAGACCAACTGAAGACCCAAATTCAACAGGTGACAGGAGTTCCCCAAATCTGGTCAGCGATCTCCTGCTACATACCTGATTTTGGCGATAGTTTGGCGACTCAAGGGCAAGATATTGCACTCCAATTTATCAGCCAGTCGGGATCCGATGTTGACATTTTCTCGCTCAAACTAACGGTGTTGTATGGAGTTAAAGGCGTTGCCTCCTACGCATTTCATGCGCAAGAATTAGGACAGGAAGATGATCGCGTTTATCAATTTTGCTACGAAGCGTTAGCGGCATTGGATCGGCAAGATCTATCGCTAGGAGATTGGGTCAATTTGGCGCTAAAACTTGGGGAAATTAATCTGCGGACGATGGAACTACTCGACGCTGGACACACAGGTACCTATGGTCATCCAGTGCCGACGCCAGTACCCCTCAACCCCAAAGCAGGCAAAGCGATTCTGGTTTCAGGGCATGATATTCCCCAACTAGAAGCAGTACTCAAACAAACAGCAGATACGGGTATTACCGTTTATACCCACGGTGAATTGTTGCCTGCCCACGGGTATCCGCAGTTGAAACAAACCTATCCCCATTTCTATGGGCACTACGGCACGGCATGGCAAAACCAAACTCGAGATTTTGCTAAATTCCCCGGTGCGATCGTGATCACTACGAATTGTCTGATGCCACCCCACGAAAACTATCAAGACAAGTTGTTTAGCATCGGTCCGGTTGGCTACCCCGGATTGAACTATCTCCCGGATGGCGTGGATGGGTTGCCCGACTTTACCCCGGTGATGCGCAAAGCTCTGGAACTACCAGGATTCACTCAAGACGAAGCCCCTCGTCAGGTCACGACAGGTTTTGCCCGCAATGCTGTCCTGGGAGTTGCCGATCAGGTGATTGCTGCCGTCAAAGCGGGTAAGATTCGCCATTTCTTTTTGATTGGAGGATGTGATGGGGCGAAACCCGATCGCAATTACTATACCGAACTGGTAGAAAAAGTTCCAGATGATTGCGTTGTTCTCACGCTCGCCTGTGGTAAGTTCCGTTTCTTTGACAAGGATCTAGGTACCATTGGTGGTATCCCTCGCTTATTAGATGTGGGTCAGTGTAATGATGCATATTCGGCGATTCAGATAGCGATCGCCCTGGCTAATGCGTTTGAAGTAGATGTCAATCAGTTACCGCTATCGATGATTTTGTCCTGGTACGAACAAAAAGCCGTAGCGATTCTACTGACCCTGTTTTATCTGGGAATTCAAGACATTCGCCTGGGGCCTACTCTACCGGCATTCATCTCGCCTAACGTGCTGAAGTTACTGTCTGATACTTATCATCTGAAGCCTATTACAACACCCGAGGCTGATTTAGCGGCGTGCCTTGCTTAGGCGTTTGAGTCATTCCAATCAGCCAATTTCATGGGCTGAATGAACCCCCACTTCAGGCTCCATACACCATTAAAAACCACAACTTTTTTGGGAGAGTACGGCTCCGCCGCACTCTCCCAAAAAAGTTATTCACGGTATTTTTATCAGAATCTTGAGTTGCTATCCGATCGATATTTAGACAAACGTCTCGCTCTAGAGATTGATGTATCTTGAAATACAACTTTTGCTAGAGGAAGGGGTCTTGCCATAATCGTTAGCCTTGTCCTGTGCTCAAAATAGCTACCTTAGCTGGGTGTAATCTCAGCCTTCCCCTGAAGGGTGTGCCTGAAGGCAACCTGAAAAAACCAGGTGAGATTTACACCAATCAGCGCTGTTGACTTAGATGGAGATTGACATGACTAATTTGATTTCTGGAGTGATTTCCCTCTTCTCTCGCTTGCAAGTCAAGCGATTTTTAGCGGTTGTTTTTGCCGGTGCTTTGCTGCTAACCACTCATGTCGATGCAGGGCGTAGTACGCCTGCAATAGGCGATCGCGCCGATCGGGTGGTTCATCAAAGCGATTCTCAACGCCCTAAAACTACGGGAGAATGGAATCGTGAAGCAGATGAAAAAGCTTCGCTGGGTGAGAGAGTCCAGGACATTACCGAAGATTCGGCGGAAGCACTGAAAGACTTCGGAAAAGTGTACCCTCGTACGGCTCAAAGAAGTGGTCGCGAATTACGGAATAATACAGCCCGGAACGATTAGGTTGATCGGACGGATCATCTGTCCTATAGATAGATGTGTCAGTGAACCCGCAGGGCTTGCTGACACATCTGTCTCTTACGGATTCACGTTACAGCGCTTCGCGCTTGAATATGTTTAGATTTTTTGTTGTGTGCCGCGCGGAGCGCGGCACACAACAAAAAATCTGTGGCTTAACCAATTGAGAATGGCTGTCAGTCATCTTGAAAATTGCCCGGTCATCCTGAAAAAGTAAAGCATCGTTATGGGATGGGCTTTGCTCACATAATGTAGCGCTGTGAAGGTTGATTCAGTCCGGTATTGTGGGGCGCTCCGCGACCCACAATACCGTTTCTGGACTGAACGAACTTGCGCACTGCTATGGCGACTACTTTTGTTCATTTTGGCGATTCATCTTGGCGATCGCTAAGCCAACTTTCCAACAATTCATTGAGTAATGACTGCCGCATAACGTCATCAAACTGCACCGGGATACTTTCGTCTAGACGAGCAATCACCAACCATTGATCGACAATCAACGGTTGCCATAATTGTCCTGGGCGCGCCCCATAAAACAACCGGGCTAATCGGGGATGAAGTTGCCCTAACTCAATCGGTCCCACTTTACCCCCCTGACTCGCTTCAGCCCCTTGAGAATAGGTACGAGCCAGATCGGCAAACGTTGATTCTGCCTCCACAATCCGAAAATAAAGTTCTTGCGCCAAGCCTTTATCTTTGACATAAATCAGCGAACAAACAACGCGATCGAGTTGGTGTTTGCGATCGAGAAAGTAAGACATCACCTTTCGTCCCCACTGCCGGTTTTGAAACTTACGAATTGCCAACTCTCGTCTCACCCAAGTCTCAAATTCTTCAGGGGTGACGCCCTGTTGCTGTAACCAAACCTGATAGTTTTCTTCGCCACACAATTCTTTTAAAAACCGTTCCCATTCTTCTGGTGTGTAGTCAATCGTTGCGATGACTCGATCCAGACTCGATTCAAAGGGAAATGGAAACAGCATGAGAGTTTCAGATCTTAAAGCGATACAGCAGTCCTAAAGGGGTTGGCAGATAAGCGGGTTATGAGGGGCGCATCCCGGAGGGGTGCGCCCCTCACAACCCATTGGGGATCGCTATAGCCATTGAAGGGTTAATGAGGACAGGGTGCAGGGATGGAACCCCTGACTGGGGGCGCAGCCCCCACACCCTCACTGTTCTAACCTCTACTCAATTGCTATAAGCATTTTGGCGGATCATTTTTAAGCTGTTGAGGGCAGATTGCATAGAGTCTTTGCGGAAGAGGGAATACTACCCTATACCTCTAGTATCCTAGACTACCCAACGACTCATTGTTTCCTGATCTCCTCATGCAAAAATCGATGAACAGCCTTACAAAAGTTCGCAGCAGAATGCGTCCCAGCACCCTTGCCGACCAGTTGCGCTACAAGTTTGACAATTTCATGTCCAGAGGTACGGTTGCCCTGGTCAGTGGATTGGCGTTAGTCTCGTTGGCGTTTATCGTACTCATGGGAGTGTTGGTCAGTCTATCCGGCGTGGCACCCCCCGACAGCGATCGCCTCAGTTTGCCCGAAGCCTTATGGGGCGTGCTGATGCGCACCCTTGACTCTGGTACCGTTGGTGGCGATACAGGCTGGGTGTTTCGTCTGACGATGCTGTTTGTCACCTTTGGTGGCATCTTTGTCGTCAGTACGTTGATCGGTTTGCTCAGCAGTGGCATTGATGCCAAGCTAGAAGACTTACGCAAAGGGCGATCGCGAGTGATCGAGACGGATCACATCGTCATTTTAGGCTGGTCGCTACAGGTGTTTACCCTGATTTCTGAGTTAGCCCTGGCTAATGCCAATCGAGCCGATACCTGCATTGTCATCCTCAGCGAAACGGATAAAGTGGAGATGGAGATGGCGCTGTATGATGTCTTGGGAAAGCTTCCTCGGATGCGGTTAGTCTGCCGGACGGGTAGCCCCAGTAATATGGCAGATCTGGGAATTGTCAATATTCAAGCATCCCGCTCGATTATCCTGCTTAATCCTCCCCAAGACCGAGCCGATACGCAGTTAGTTAAGACGTTATTAGCGATTACCAACATTCCGCGATCGCTGCCGCAGCCTTATCACATCGTTGCTCAGGTTCAAACCTCTAAAACCCTGGATGTGATTAAACTGGTCGGACAGAACAATGTAGAACCGTTGTTGACGAACGACTTGATCTCGCGAATTGTAGTGCAAACCTGTCGGCAATCGGGATTGTCGATTGTTTATATGGATTTGCTCAATTTCAGCGGAGATGAAATTTACTTCAAAGAAGAACCGGCACTGACTGGGCAATCTTATGGTCAGGCACTCCTGTCGTATCAGAACTCGACCGTCATCGGTATTCAATACGCCAACGGCACCATCCAACTTAATCCTCCTACCGATACTCTCCTGCAAGCGGGTGAACACCTCATTTTTATTAGTCAAGATGACGATACCATCCACCTGGTTCAGCACGCTGACTTACCGATTGACCGTCAAGCCATTCGCGTAGCAGACCCTGTCTTACCTGAAGCAGAACATACGTTGATTTTGGGTTGGAACGATCGCGTTTGTAGCATTATTCAACTGCTCGATCAATATGTTGCCCCTGGCTCTACCGTCATGGTTGTCGCCGAGTTTCCAGCCGCAGACGTCGATGTATCAGCCGAAACCCTGTATCTCCAGCGGCAAACGGTACGCTATCAACAAGGGGAACCAACCGATCGGGACGTGTTAGACAGCCTCAATTTGCCGCAATATGATCATGCGGTTGTCTTATGCAATCCCAGCCTGGACGCCGAGCAAGCCGATGCCCAAACCTTAGTGACATTACTTCACTTGCGGGATATTTGCGATCGCCATCAACACGACTGTCAAATCGTCACCGAAATTTTGGATGTGCGCAATCAAGCTCTGGCTCAGGTCGCTCGCCCAGATGATTTTGTCATCAGTGAGCAAATCATCAGTTTGATGCTGGCTCAAGTGGCTGAAGAAAAAAGTATCAATGCGGTTTTGACAGATTTATTTGATCCTGATGGCTCAGAAATCTATCTAAAATCGGCAGAGAGCTACGTTGCCGTGGATCGACCTGTTAATTTTTATACGGTAGTAGAAGCTGCCAGACAGCGGGGCGAATCTGCGATCGGCTATCGTCGCCAGGTCGATGCCAATAATATGGCACGGTCTTATGGAGTGGTCATGAATCCCCCTAAAGACCAGATGATCACGTTTGAATCTGACGACGTCATTATCCTGTTAGCTGAAGCTTAAATGGCATCGGTCAACGTCTGCATGGCGTAATCTTGTGGTAAAAATTGGTGTGGGTGCGGCACGAAGTGCCGCACCCACACCATGAGGAACGCTCCAAAGTCCTACCCAGATGCAAGCTCACGTTTTTAAACTCGCTGTTAAATGCCCAACTTTAACGTAAATCAGGCACCCTTCTCGACTAAAGGGCGTGTGACGGCTACCATCTGGATTACGTAACCAGGTTCCTTGTGGATAACTACCCAATTCGTCTTCAAAAACACCTTCTAAAACAAAAATTTCTTCTCCTCCGAAATGGCGATGGGGTTGAAACTGCGTGCCGGTTGCCCACTTCACTAACGCTACGTTTTCCGTGCCATAAGCATGCAATGGCATCACCTGTAACCCTGCCACTAACCCCGGCATCCAGGTTGTTTGGGCTGTATGTATTACCACCCGTTGCTGATCGTCCGGATGCATTTGCCAGAGTTTGACTAAAATTGTGCAGCCCTGTTGACTAAACGGGGTATGCGTTGACCCAACTGGATTACGAATATAAGTTCCGGCAGGGTAGTCGCCCTGTTCATCGGAAAAGATGCCGTCTAAAACAAAAAATTCTTCGCCACCGCCGTGGGTATGGGCTGAAAAATAGCTGCCTGGAGCGTACCGCACGATCGATGTAGCGCGTGCAACTTCGTCGCCATCTCGTTCCAACATTCGTCGTTCTACTCCCGGCATCGGCGATGCGACCCAGGGGAGATCGTCGCTGGACACTACGACTCGTTGACTGAAATCTGCGTGAAGTTTCATCGTGATGTTTTTTGCCTCATCGGTCAATTTATAATCATCATTGCTTATGAAGGTTGGTTGAATGAAGCTGCGTGTAAAATCTTTGATTTCACACGCAGCTTCATTCAATAAAACAGCGCTATTTTTCTCACCAGGAACCCATCGTATCTAAAAAAGGAGAAAAGTCTGGCGCTGACCAATGTAGGGGTAAGCTGCCCTCGACTCGATAGCCATGGCTCATGTGAAAGCGGAGTAAGCGCTCTGCTCCTGCATAGGTACTGATTTCATCCCCATGCCAAATAACTTCAGCAGTCCCCGTGAGATACAGTAAATTACCGTGCTCAAAATCGATAAATAGTAGCCCTGCATGGGGATTGAGGGCTAAGTTCCCGAAAGTATTGAAGTGAAAATTTCCAGAAAAGTCTGGGATAGTCAGCGTCTGGGCGTCATCGATCCGGACAAATCCTGGTTTTCCACCCCGATGAGATACATCGACACCGCTTGCCAGTCCGGCTGATTCCGATTGATAGGCTGTTGCAATAAAGAAGGTATCCGCTGCCGAAATCATAGCGCGTTCGGGTGTCCCGAAGGTGGCGATCGCCTCAACAGGTTTGGGATCAGTCGGATTGTACTCCCCGAGGTCAAACATACGTGCCTGAATATATTGCGGGCAGTTGCCAAAGCTTTGCCCCACTTGCATATCAAACCGATGGGGATGGGTTGCCAAAACTTTGCCATTCAAGCGATTGCGGCGACGGCTATGGAGTTCAATTCCCAGTAAACCAATGTCAATGCCTGCGGCTAGGGTGGTGGCTAAGGGATCCCCAAATAAGGGTTGGGCAGCTATACTGAGCGTGCGATCGTCTGGTGAGGAAAGAAAGCCCGGCTGTCCTACCAAAATAGATGCCCAGGGATGACCTGCTGAATCGACCGTGCCGACCAACACATAGGACAGTTGAGCAAAGAATTGGCGATGTTGTTCGGGCAAATAATTTCGGATAACTCGTCGCCCTTGCTTATCGATCCGAGCTTGCGCTCCAAGGCGAGTTTGAATTGCTAATTCACCGGCATGAAAAGGCGATTCGGTATATGACCAGCCTGGGTTAACCATCGTTCTTTCCTTCGTTCGTTGTACGCTGAGCAACGGGGGTAATTTTTGGGAAAAGCTGACTCCGTAAGCGTTCTGCCAACATTACCCTTCTATGTGAAACACCTATATGAAACACAATCGAATCTTAGCGTTGCTGATTTTGGGGATAAATTTGCAGTGAATCCTTTGGATTCACTGCAAATTCATCTCGTTATAGCGCTGTGCAGGTTGATTCATTACGGTGTTGTGGGGCGCGGAGCGCCCCACAACACCGTTTCTGTACTTAACGAACTTGCACACCGCTATATTAAACAATGCTCGAATCTCTACAGACCTGCCATTGGCAGGTAACCCGGAAGCTGTTTAACACGATCGATCCACGCCAATACATGGGTATAGGGAGCGAGATCAATTTTGCCATCGGCAGACAAGGCAACGTATGGGAAAACGGCAATATCTGCGATCGTCGGACGCTCAAACTCTAGCCAGGTTCGGGTGCTGAGATGTTGATTGAGTTGGGTAAGAATGTAGTCAGCTTTTTGCTGCGCCCGTTCGATATTGATAGTAGTTACGCCAAACAAATGATAAAGCCGTGCACTTTCAGGCCCTTGACGCACTTCTCCAGCAGTCGTTGACAGCCAGCGGATGACCTGTGCCAATGGCAATGCCTCTGATGGCAGCCAGGTTTCATCCCCGTAGGTTCGTGCTAAGTAAACCAAAATAGCTTGAGCATCGGCAAGGGTGATGTCTTCATCGACCAATACAGGAATTTGTCCAAAGGGATTGAGGGCAAGGTAATCGGGCGACTTGTGTTCACCCTTCATCACATCTACTTTGACCCATTCATAGTCTAGCTTCAATAGTTCTAACAGCAGCCTGACTTTGTAGCTATTCCCCGACATTTCGTGACCATAGAGCTTAATCATGAGGTAAATCCTTACTACTTCCTACTAATTGGATGTTTTGAGCACAAAAAATTATCCTTTAACCAATGGCATTAATTGCTCAACAACCTGGTGAAACTGCGCAGCCCCACCCTGAACCCTGGCAATTAACATACTCCCTTCCAGTAATCCAAAAATCAAAATTGCCATTGCCTGTACATCTCCGGCAAACCGAAAACTACCATCCTGACGCCCCTGATTGAGGATGACCATCAGTCGTTCTTGATTGGCGTGATAGAAACTGGAAACACGCTCTACAGAGGGATGGGTCAGGGTGGTAAATTCTGCACCTACCATGGCATATAGACAGACTTTATCTTGACTGCCACTACTGAGCGTTGATTCAAACAGCCCACAATAGCGTCTTAGCTTGATTTCTGGTGAGTCATCAGAGGCTAAGATGCTATCCACAATTCGCAAAAAGCGATCGCTATATCGATCCAGCAGTGCCGCTACCAGATCATCCTTTTTAGGGAAGTGGGTATGAACACTGGCTTTGCGAATGCCCACCCGATCGCTGATGTCTTGATAGCTCATTCCGTTGACGCCAAGGCGTTGAATTAGATCTTGAGCCACATCTAAGATCAGGGTTTTGGTGTCGGTTGGTCTCATGAATCCATCCTATCTATAGGTAGGGAATCTGTCAACTTGTTATTCCATAGTCATTGAATGGTCAATCAGGACGGGGTGCAGGGGTGGAACCCCTGTCCTAACCAGCCCTTCGGCTGCTACATATAGTAATTCTAAATCCGTTGTGAAAGCACCCGCCCTTCGGGCGGGTGCTTTCACAACGGATCACTAAGTGTGACGGGACTGAATCTTGCGATGAATTTGAGCGTGCGATCATGCCAAAACCAAACCAAAAACAAATTGACGAACTTTGTCTCTCGCAGACTCCGTTCGTCAATTCGTTTGATTGATTCCTCCTACGGGTTGGATGTCACTCCTCGACAGATTCATCCGACTGGTGGAGGCGATTAAATTGGTCAATCGCGTCTCCTTTACTAGATTGAAGTGGACAAGGCTCACAGCGTGTAACTTAACCGATCAATAGCTGATTCTTCCTGAGATCCTGGTTTGGTTTTGCTTCTTTCAATGGTCAGAAGCGTTACCCGTTGGTTCTATTGAATGGCTCTCTGCGATCCCATTTACATCCTAACAAAAATCTCGGTGGGACTGGGGTTTGGTTATAAACTTGTTGCATATCGTTAACGAATCTCGCCCCGCCAGTCCATACGTTGTTCTGTCGAGCGATCGCCTAACGATCGGACAGCCACTACTTCAATTTCAATCGGTGTGCCGGACGTGAGATATTGGGTTGCGATCGGCAGTTGTCCTAGCGCTAAACTAAAGCGATTGAAATTCCGATTCACCAGTTCTGAAGGAATATCGCCTTCATACTGGGTTCTATATCGAGGATTGCGATCGCCACTGCGGCGATTGCCTGTTCGCAAACGAATGCGGAATGTGGTGGTCAATACGTCGCCGTGTCCGCCCAGATCGACGATGGCTAGATTTAAGTCAGAGCCGGTTCCGGTGAAGTCGGCGACAGCTAACTGAGTCACTTCAGTTTGGCGGAGGATATGAGCCAGATTAAAGCGGGTCAATCCATTTTCATAGTCGGTGGTGCCTTCGACCCAAATTGAGTCTGGAAATGTGATTTGAATCTGTTGATCTGAATCAATCTCAAGGGCAACGGTTTCATCGGCAAAATCGTTGGGCGATCGCTGACTTTGCCAGAGCAATTGAAACTGTCCTTCAACCCGTCCGGCAAACTCTCGATAGTGATCGGCAATAATAGAACCTTGTGCCAAGAGCGATCGCGCCCCAGTGCGAGACTGCCAAAGATGTTTAGATAGCTCTACACGGCGAGTATTCAGGTCAGATAGCCGGAGGCTTTGACTGGGGATTTCGGCAGGCAACGGCTCTGCCTGAGGAATGAGTGTCAAAATGCCAAGTTGTCCTGCCTGCCCTGCCCTGCCTCTGCTTCCGGGCTGCCCATTGCGACCATTGGTACACGAAAACGTCTGATTGGTGCAATGATAACCAGGAGTTGCGGGTGTGCCAAAACACGTCCGATATTGCCATTGTCGGGGTGAACAATTACAACCATAGCCGCTGTAACCCGTTTGACCGGCTCGTCCACCTGCACCACCTGACGCACTCACTGTTATCCGACTCAGCTGGGTTGGGTCGGTGTAATAGACGGTTAGATTGCCGCCATTGCCACCATTGCCACCGTCACCGCCATTGCCCGCATCACCGCCACCAGGCGCTTGTAAATTGCGATTGACATTGCGGGGTTGGGTGCCACACGCCGCATTTTGCCCGTTCCCACCATCTTCGCCATCCGTTCCGTCTCCTCCCGATAGGTTTAAAATAAAGTCGGTGCCATTCGCAAAAATAGTCTGATTGGATCCCGCTTGTCCGGGTCTACCATTTCGACCATCTCGACCATCTCGACCGGCCTGTCCAAAATCACCTGCTTCAGACGCCAATGCGACGTCGGGACAGAGGATGGCACTGGGTAAGGGGACGAGGCTAGTGCCCGTCAAAATACTTGCAAGCAAAACCGTTTGGCGGAGGCGACGCATAGAACGTGGAGGGCTTTGAGGAAAAGATGATCAAAGTATACGTGAATTTGTTGAGAGAATTTATGACCGTCTAGTTGGGAAGTTACAGCCATTTTCAATTGATTAAGCCACAGATTTTTTGTTGTGTGCCGCGCGGAGCGCGGCACACAACAAAAAATCTAAACATATTCAAGCGCCAAGCGCTGTAATGGGTTTCGTCCGTAGGGCAGACACCATCAGCACTTTGAAGCATCGTTTGAAGTAGTTTTAGGGTAATTTAGAGAGATGAGTCTAAACTGATAGGTGCGTGACGTACACGGTGTTGTGCGAGAGCCGCGCTCTGCGCGGCTCTCGCACAACACCCATAATCTAATCTGGCGCGACGCGCTATAAACTGTGGCAAGGCATATTAATCCTAAGTGCTTACACTGTGCTACTCTTTCTGCGGAACAGGCGATCGCCTTACACGGAGAGCAGGGTGACGGCTGTTGGAATCCTAAAATTTGCCATCGACGGCGATCGCACTATCGATATCGCAAAGATAGCAACACTAAACGACGACAAAGTAACCCCACCTTGATGTTGGGTGAAGCTGCCTATGCTGCCTATGTTTACTATTACAAAGACAAGCCGAAAGACGCACCGCTCCATGCGATCGCCGTGACGGTTTGGAAAGGGGATGAAAAACTGGAAGATGCCATTTTAGAACACTGTGGTGGGAAGGATGCGCGTCAAATTCATAAGCAATTGGTGCAGGTACTAGCCACCCTCAATCAGTCCTACGGGATTCAAAAATTTGAAACTACGATTGAATTACGACCGGGTGAATGCCCCCTTCGTCCTTGCCCATTGCAGGGCAAATAGATTGAATCTTTTGCCTCGTTAGCCCAGTAAGGCAGCAATCCGCGCTTGAATCTCCAGGATGTGTTCCTCGGTGTGCTTGAGTCTCGATTGTAAGGGTTCTAGTTCTGCCCAAAGTGCGATCGCCCGTTGAGCCGAAGCCAGTTCCCGTCTGCTCAATACCTTGGCTCGTTTCACACGTCTACCCTTGACAACATCAAACCACCGCTTTCTGTAGTAGATTGTTCCTTTGCTATTCGTCCCTGAATCAATCCAGCAACCTCGATACTTGATGCCTTCAATGCTTGCCAGGAGCGCTTCAATCTCCGTAATGCGTTCTATTAAAGCTTGCTTTTGCTGCTGAAGTGCGGACAGAGTAAGCATAGATTTGTGTGGCATATTGTATTTTTATTTTAGCCTGGTGCCACACAAAATGGGTAAGGATCGTGAATTAAATCAGATCAACTATTGAATCGTTGGGAGGGGCGAACGGCCGTTCGCCCGTACAACAAATCACCGATGTTATTTAATTTTCACTCCTAAGTTATTGTGAGAAATATGAAAAAAAGGTGGGCATTGCCCACCTTCCTGAAGATTGATAGAGAGCTTTGAGATATCCAGCTCCCTTAAAAGTCATAGCTGCGAGGCAAATTCATGCCAGGATTTAGCCATGCCTATTCATGCTTATTATGAGAGCCGCGCTTTGCGCGGCTCTCATAAACCAAATCGGGGCTTATTGACGTGTGAAGCTCAATTTACTGGGGATTAATCGTGAAATGGAGCGGAACATCCAATCGCCATTGTTTACCCTTGTAAAACAACAGTTGATAGACATGTAACCCCCCATAGCGAAAGGATGCTTCAAATGATTGCAGGTAAAGGTACCACATCCGCAGAAAACGCTCGTCATAGGTAGGGTCGAGGGCAGCGATCGCACTGCGATCGCGGGTGAAGTTTTCTGCCCACCGTTTTAGCGTTTCAGCATAGTGGGGTTTGAGATTTTCACAATGGGCAACGGGTAATTTGGCTGCCCACAGCTCTTGGGTTAATTCATGCAGCTGAGGGGCATACCCGCCGGGAAAAATATATTTATCGACCCAGGCTCCATTGCGCTCTTTGCTCTGAGTGGCGATCGTATGCAATAGCCCGATGCCAGTGGGGGTTAAAAGCTCGGCGGCTTTTTGCATGAAGGTCGCAAAGTTTCCTTTGCCAACATGTTCAAACATACCGATGCTGACAAATTTGTCATATTGCCCTGTAACCTCGCGGTAATCAGCAATGATGATTTTAATGCGATCGCTCAACCCACGCTGTTCAATGCGCTCTTGTGCGAGCTTGGCTTGCTCGACACTCAGCGTAATTCCGGTACCGCAGACGCCATACCGTTCGGCAGCATAGATCAACATGCCGCCCCAACCACAGCCGATATCAATCAGCGTTTCGCCAGGCTGTAACGCCAGTTTTTGGCAAATCAACTCATACTTTTGCAGTTGCATTTGCTCTAACGAATCTGACTCGTTCAGACGATACCCACACGAATAGGTCATCGTCGGGTCGAGAAAGTGCTGATAAAAATCGTTGCCCAAGTCGTAGTGATGTTGTACATTCTTACGGCTATTTTGAATCAGCAGGGGAACGGTTCGCAGTCGTTGACTGATAACTTTGAGCGCAAGGGCAAGCGTAATCTTGTCGCGAGCTTTGGCGTAGACATTACTACGATAAAACAAGCCAATCAGCTCTATCAGGTTGTTATTGGCTTCGTCCCACCACCCTTCCATATACGCTTCACAGAACCCCAGAGTGCCAAACGCCAGAATTCGGTCGTAGGTATTCGGGTTGTGAATGATCAAATGCAAGGGTGAAGCAGAACCGACATTGCCAAAGTGAAAGACCTTGCCCGCTGGATTGGTCACCGTCAGATCCCCCGCTTCAATCAGACTAAACAGCTGATAGAGGTAGCGTTCTCCATCGGGCAGTTGGCTAAGGCGATCGCTCAAAGCAAGGTCTTGAGAACCCTTACCATTGCCCAATGTCTCGGTTGCCGATTGATCGGACGTACTTTGCTCAGATCTATCCAGTCGCACCATGGGTTCAACTCTCCGAATTCAAGGTTGGATGTGTTGTTTTGACGTTGGTTGCCAGTCCCAGTTTCTCTAACAGTTGAATGGTTAACCAAACAGCATCGACTTCCCACCACCGCCAGCCAAATCGAGCGCAAGACTGGACGGCATGGTGATTGTTATGCCAACCTTCGCCAAATGTCAAGATTGCTACCCACCAACAGTTAGTCGAGCGATCGTCTACATCATAGTTGCGATAGCCAAACGTGTGGCAGGCACTATTGACAAAACAAGTGCTGTGAAATCCGACCAGCAAGCGAACAAAAATTCCCCAGACAACAAAGGGGATACCACCGAGGGCATAGAGTAAAACAGCTAAAACGACTTGTAGTTCAATATAGTGCTTGTGGCAAAACACATAAAATGGATCATCGGCAATGTCTTTATTAAAGCGTTTGAGCTGTTTACTGGCAGGCACTTCGTGCATCAGCCAACTTATATGGCTCCACCAAAACCCCTTGGTTGAATCATGGGGATCATCAGCGCGATCGGAATATAAGTGGTGCATGCGGTGGTAGCCCACCCAGCCTTTGACACCCCCTTGACCGGCTAACGTGCCACATAAAATAAAGAAATATTCTAACCACTTGGGGACTTTAAAACTGCGATGGGTTGCCAGTCGATGAAAGCCAAGGGAAACGCCCAGTCCGATCGTGAGCCAGTGCAGAATTAGGGCAACCCCAACGGCTGACCAACTAAAATTAGCGGGAATAAATGCGAATAATGCCCCTACATGAAGTGCCAGCGTAAACGCAATGACATTCCAACGAGGGCGAGGCGGATTGAGACTCATGAGTGCTTCCTTGGGGTAGTTAAATCAGGCTGAAATTCCGCCCAACGTTGCTGTACTTGTGTGTAACAGTCGGCAGGGGCGATCGCCATGTTTTGCAGTAGGTTGATATCCACTGCACCGTTACCCATGACCAGAACCACCATCGCATGAGTGGGGTCATAAGTGGCGATCGCATTCAACAATGCCACCCCTGCTTCTTGCATGAGTGCAAGACTGTGCAGATAGGGTGTGACCTGCGCCGATGGAATGAATGTCCGCCTAAATGCGACGGCATCAACACTCCAATCGATCGAGGGAGGAATAGCATCTACGACGTCGCAAACGACCATTCCCCGCCCCTGAGTCATATAACCGACCCAGGCAGTGTATCCTACCATCAAAATATTGTGATGAATAAAGCGGTTTTGCCAGTAGCCAAAGTGTCCCTGCCAGAGTTCAGTGCGCATTCGCATTGGCTTCCTCTTGCAACAGATGGGCAGTTTTGACGTGGTTGCGAATGGCACGAAACATGCCGAATCGACAAAGACCTGTGCCAAATGCCAATCGCATTAACAAAATTGTGGGCACTTCTCGTAAGGATTTGAGCAAGCCCGATAGACCAAACTGCACTAAACCTCTGGGGCGAATGATCCCTTGCCAGATGGAATCGAGCCAGGATGGCAGTGTTTCGGCTGTCCAATCTGCGGTCGTTACAGTGCCTGCAACCCAACCCGTGGCTTCTAGCAATTCTGCAAACCCTTCAATACTGGAGAAAGCAGGATGAGACCACTGATCTAGCAGTTGTCGCATGACGGGTTTCTCCCAACGATTCAACGGTTTTTGGCGATCGTCTCGCTGGTTCCAATCTGCCACCACCAGTACCCCGTTGGGCTTGAGGACACGCATCAGCTCTCGGGCGAAGATAGCCTTGTTGGGCATATGCGGTCCCGCTTCAACCGACCAGACCACATCAAAACTGGCATCTGGGAACGATAGCGCCATAGCATCATCGACCAAAAACCGTACCGTTAAACCGGCAGGGGTGAGTTGCTGCGCCCGGTTGACTTGCTGAGGACTAATGGTAATGCCAGTGACGGCAAAGCCATAGTCTCGTGCCAAAATGCGGCTACTGCCCCCGATCCCGCAGCCCACATCCAAAACGGTGGTGCCAGGGGGTAAGCGGTCTAAACCTCCCCACTGCACCATTTCATGGACAAAGTCGGCTTTAGCGGCTAAAAATCCTTTGTGTCGGGGTGGCGAACCGTAATGCCCCAGGTGAATATGTTCACCCCAATAAAATTCTAAAATGCCGTCTTCTGTCCATTCGTCATATGAATGGGCAACAGAATCAGACGATTGATAACGGCGAGCGCTGATCAGATAGAGTGCAACCCCTCCTATCAGAAGTGTCAATAGAATGCCCGATATAACAAAAAATAAAGTTATCAAGATTAAGCCTCAACATTTTTGACAATTGCTCGTTCCATTTCGGCCCGATTGCAGCAGCACAGCTGATCAATAGAGGGGTTGAAAAAAAGCCTTTGTCCCCTTTTTATCTGCCTTAAGTGCTGTTTTAATAGGCATTTGTTGGGTCTGGAAAACTTGGGTTTGGATCCAGAACAATGGATTGGGCAGCTTGACGAAATGCTGCGATCGATACTAAACGATTTGAGGTGGTGTCCCACAAAATAAATTTAAAACAATCAGGAATGTCTGCCATTCGTAAGGTTTTTGAGTTAGCCAGTAAATGAATATTTTTATTGTGGCAGGCTTCGAGGTTGTAATTAGGTATTCTTTCGGAAAGATGATGAATATTGTGGTAACCAATGTCGGCAGCAAACCATTTGAAAACGGTGGGTAGCTCTAGATAACTGCTCCCCTCGATTGCGCCCGTTAAATAGCTCCAGCCTTCTGTTTTGTGGGCGTAAGAGTTGTCAAAGTTATGTTGGACAAAGAAGACGCAAATAAAGATAGCTGCCGCACACGTTAGCGTAATGAAGTAAACGCTAAAGAAGAACTGAAAGCCGAGTAAAGAACTGAGAAAAATCCAACTGCCAACCACACAAATATTGTTAAACAGCAGATCCCAAAACTCACCGGCTGTATACCAATTTTTAGATTTGTATGAGGAAATAATCTCAGCGAAGCCGATTTTTGGATCTCGCGTCCAGGTCGCCAAGAGATGGCGGATGAACCCGCAGATTCCTAAAATCAGCGCCAGTCTGGGTTTAATCGCAAGATAGAAAAATCCGCCCGGAAAAATCATCAGGGGATGCCGTAGCCGTTCATACCGTTTTTGGGCAGAGGGGCTGAGGTTGGCAAAGTCTTCGGTTGAGATCAGTGCCGCAGGTCCGCGATAGCGCTCCCAGTCGCCATTGGTTTTATGGTGGTAGGCATGACCTCTTGACCAGGGATATTGGGGGATCGCGTTGATCACACCCAACATAAAACCGACAATTCGGTTGACTCGTCTGGAACGGAACAGCGAATAGTGTCCGCAATCGTGCATTAACGAAAAGCATCGTCCTGAAAAGAGTGCCATCAAGATCAGGATGGGTGGCAATAATGCAGTGGAAACAGATGCCGCTTTGACGGCTAAAACCCACAAAAGAACGTAGGGAACAACGGTATTGAGAATTTGATAAGTGGCGCGTAAGTCGTTGCTCTTCATGTAAGGAGTCAAGACAAAGTCTGACTTTTTAACCATTGTTTCCATTCAATCCAACTCTCGGGTGAAAAACCTCGACACAATCAGCCATATCATTAGGAATAGCAGGGGATAGGAACGCCTCTCCATACGAGAGTTTTGCCCCTGAACTTTAGACTTGTAAGGAGGCTTTCTGGGTCAAAGGGCATGGTGAAATTGAGGTTGGGGGTGCCACCTCTGCGGCATCTGCTCTAAACAGATGCTATTTAGATCAAACGAGGCGATCGCCCTATTTGATTCGCGGTAAAAATCTCTAGAACCTCGGTAACCGTTAGATTCTGCGTTCTCAGGGATAGATGGACAGGCAACATGGGGTTGGGGTAGATAGCAACGCCTCGCGATCATGCAGTTCCTAACCATGCGCTGGGTTCATTGGCTGACACTCGACCCTGTTTCCGACAAAAGCTGTATATCGAAACAAGGATTCAAGGGACGCAATGATGCCATTGGCATGACCCAGGGCAATTGGGCAATATTGCCACCTCCTAGTGGTCACCAACGTGCCTCACTCCCGTGCCGGGTTGCCACTTACAAAAACAGTCAGACATAATCTGTACCTCGCAGATATCGAAGAACATCAACACAGATCGGCGGGCATCCTGACTTCAGTAGAGGGCTGAGTTGCGAATTGGATTGGCTGACATAACATCCAAAACTGATGCCTCATCCCCTTCTTTCACAGTTGCGGGACAGCGCCGGATTTGCACCAGACTTTCCCCCTTACCTCTGACGGCTGCTCCCCATCAGAACCGATGTCGTCCTATAGATTAACATGCCTGAACAGAAGTGGCGAAGCGCCGTTAGTTTGCCACGGGCTCACGCTCGATTTCATACCGTCAGATCATAATTAAACCTTCTGGGGAGAGGGCAGCTTCGCTGCCCTCTCCCCAGAAGCTTATTCCAGTGATGTTTATGAGGATCCTTGGGATCGACTATTAAATCAGAATCCGAAAAATTCGATCGACATGTAAAGGTTTTGCAATATTTCGAATTATTAACTATATGACTGTATAGTAGTATAATGATTTTATTGATTCTTGGGATGGTGCAATGCTGAAGCCGATGAATAGTCGTAAGCAGACCTGGACCCAGCACCAGTGGGTTCGGTTCGTTGCCGGCAGCATGGTACTGATCAGCTTGTCTCTGGCACTCATTCATATCAACTGGCTGTTCCTCACGGCGTTTGTGGGCTTGAATCTGCTGCAATCAGCGTTTACCAACTGGTGTCCGTTGATCATGGTGTTGAAAAAGATGGGAGTCAGAGAGTAAGGAAAGGGTTCTTTAAAGCTCAACGTTCAAACACATTTAGGAGTCGCAATTATGGCTCATGTTGTAGTCATTGGAGCTGGATTGGGAGGGCTTCCCGCTGCTTATGAACTAAGGCATGTGTTGCCTAAAAAACATCAGGTAACGCTGATTTCTAATCAACCCAAGTTCACGTTTGTTCCGTCCCTTCCCTGGATTGGGCTGGGGTTGCGATCGCTCAATCGGATTCAACTAGAACTTGCTAAAATCGTTCCGCAGCATGGGATTGAGTTAATTCTTGATGCAGTGACGGCGATCGATCCTAGAGCTAAAAAAATTACGCTGAAGGATCGAACCCTGGACTACGACTATGTTGTGATTGCAACGGGTCCGGAACTCGCACTGGATGCTTTACCGGGGTTAGGCCCTGAAACTGGCTATACCCAATCGGTGTGCAATCCCCATCATGCGGTATTGGCGTGTCAAGCCTGGCAGCAGTTTTTAGAAGATCCCGGTCCCATTATCGTAGGAGCAGCTCCCGGAGCCAGTTGTTTTGGGCCTGCCTATGAGTTTGCCTTGCTGGCTAATCATGCGTTGCATCAAAAGGGACTGCGGGATACGAGAATCCATCATTCTCGCGATCGCGCTCCCATTACCCTTGTCACGCCAGAGCCATATGCCGGACATCTGGGAATTGGTGGTATGGCAAACTCACGCTGGTTGATTCGAGCCATGCTTGCCGATCGGCATATTGAGGTGATGGATAACACCGCGATCGCTCGGATTGAATCAGACACCATGTACTTGGCAGATGGACGCAGTTTGCCGTTCAAATATGCCATGATTCTGCCGCCGTTCCGGGGACCCAAATTTCTCCGGGAAGCACCAGGTTTGACCGATGCCAAAGGGTTTGTACCCGTGTTGCCCACCTACCGCCATCCTGATTTTGACTCTGTTTATGCTGTTGGGGTGGTCACTCAACTGAAACCGATTGAACCTACTCCCATTCCGATTGGGGTGCCCAAAGTGGGGCAAATGACAGAGGAAATGGTAATCAGCGTTGCCCATAATATTGCCCTGGAATTGGGTGTGATTTCGGGTCAGTCGATCAAACCGACCTTACAGGCGATTTGTTTTGCTGACTTTGGAGACACAGGCGCATTATTTTTGGCAGATCCATTGCTCCCCGATGCTGAAGGTCGTCGCCATCGTGCTTTTACTACCAAAGGACTCTGGGTATCGTGGGCAAAGACGGCGTTTGAGAAATACTTCATGGATAAGATGCGGGTCGGTTGGCCCATGCCCTGGTTTGAGCGCGTTGGACTGCGAGCCATCGGTCTCCCCCTGGTGGAGCCGTTATCAGAGGAGACTCGTTTGGATATGAGTCGTCCACTGGTTTAACCAGTCACGCCCTGCTTGATGACGTGCATGCTTGATGACGTTGAGCATTAATTAGGGTCAGTCGAGCCTTTGAAATATTCTCGGATGCGGATGGATGGGGATTGAACCCAATCAAAACCTCGATTTAGATCTTAGATCACAGGAGGGAATCATGAAAAAAATGAGTCTTCTTGTTTTGTTTCCTGCCGTACTTGGTCTGCTGTTTGTTCCGGCTGCATTGGCTCAAAGGGGGATGAATGGCAGAGATAACATCGGCTGTGGCAGACAGAATTATGGGCAACGGATATATGATCCCGGCAGGATCGAAACTGTTTCGGGGGAGGTGATTGGGATAGACGACTCAACGTCCTTGGGTGGCAGGTCTGCGGGTGTGCATGTGCAATTAGAAACAGCAGATGCGATCATCCCAGTTCATCTCGGTCCAGCATGGTATCTCGATCATCAAGCGGTTGTGATTACTCAAGGGGACCAGATTGAGGTGACTGGCTCAAGGGTAACCCTTGCGGGAGAAGTGGTGATTGTTGCCGCTGAAGTCCGCAAAGGCGATCAAATTTTAATCTTACGAGATCAAGCTGGTATTCCAGTATGGAGTGGTTGGAGCAGATAAGAGTAGAGCCGTCATCCAATAGTGAAGAAACGTCATCATCTAACTTACTAGAGGTTTCAACCAGATGAAACCCAGATACTCAATTGATCTGAAGATTTATAGTCGTGCATTTGTCTTGAGTGTAATTGCATTCATCACGACTATCATTCATCTCATACTTGACTGGCGTGCTTTGCGAGGTGTTCTTCACTACTTAATCAGTGTCCATCGCCATTCCAACCTATTGGAGTGAAGCAAGTGATATGGAAATTGTCTTCAACCCTGGCGAAGCAGAGATCCTTGCCAATCGATTTAAGATTTTGGCAGAACCCACCCGATTGCAAATTCTGGCAGCGTTATGTCATCAAGAACGTAGCGTACAAGAAATATGCGATCGCACAGGCTTACTTCAGGGCAATGTTTCTAAACACCTTCGCCTGATGAAAGATGCTGGAGTCGTAGCCTGTCGCCGAGAAGGGGTGTGGCGATATTACCGGGTGATTGATACAGAGTTGCTGACCTTATGTGCTCATGTGCGTCAATCACCCTCTAATCCATCGGGAGAATGAGATATGGGATGTCAAATTCGGCAGTTTTTTGCAAGATTATTGTTGATTGGTGCGATCGCACTGGCGATTTTACTGGCGTTAGGGCTATGGCATCCTGCTATGGCAACAGCCGCCATTCGACAATTAGAAGAAGCCCCTGGACAAATTGTTTATCAGTCTCGCCAAACCCTGCACGATCAACATCGTTCTAGTTGGCAAACAATTGCCTTCAAACGGGTGCGGGCGGATGGCAAGACCAGTTTTGCATTACGATTGGTGGGCTTTCCGGGCGAGGTAGACATCGATCGCGCTCAACCCCTGACCCTAACGACGTCATTGGGTAAAACGCTAACAGCAACAGATGCTTCCAGCGATCTGTTTACAGAAACCGCAACCCCCGAACCCAATGTCGGTCAATATGACCTGCAACCGTTGCTGCCCCAATTGCAAGCCGAGATTCCTTTGAATTTATCATTACCTACGCTTCAAGGTGAAGCTATCCGACTGGCGGTTCCCCCGTCATTGGTTGAGGAATGGCAAACGGTTGCTAATTCTGGCGATCGCTAAAGTCAATCCGATCAGTGATTGATTCATACTAACCCGTACGATTTGAAATGTATTGAGGAGAAACGAATGGCAGATTTATTTTCACCCGCATGGATGCAAGCCTTTGGTGAACAATGGAATGCTGAACCCGAGCTGGCTGATGCCCTTGCTAAAATTCAGTTTAATTCGGTGATTGGCTATGGGTTTGAATCTGATGACGATCCAACTGGAGTGCTGACGGTTGAATCAGGACGGGTAGTATCTGCGGGTGCTTACACCGGACAAAAATTGAATTGGGATTTACGTGCTGATCTAGAGCACTGGCAACAGTGGAAAGCAAAAGGCTTGAACATGATGGGCTTGAGTATGGCGTATGTCAGCCGCAAGCTGCAATTTCGAGTTGGCGATTATACTGCCATGATTAAAGATCCCCGGATGGCGGGTCCCTTTATTAAATCCTTTTCCGTGATGAGCAGAGTTTAAGTAGGATCATTCATGAAAACGAAATCAACCAAGAAGCCATCAACTAACCCCATCCTGCTTACCCCTAATCAATTAAAATCTCGCCAGAAACAACTGGTGATCATTGATGTCCGGGGTTGGTTGGAATATTGGATGGGACACATTCCAGGTGCGCAACGATTGTCTCAAAATCGCATTCTCAAAGACATTCCTAAAGATCAAGCGATCGCCATTACGTGTCTGTCAGGGCATCGTAGTGCGATCGCCGCACAATGGTTAGTCACTCAGGGCTACCGTCAGGTTTACAACCTGCAAGGTGGTTTGATGGCATGGCAAAGTGCTGGATATTTAGTGCAGCGAGGCAATCGCCCTTAACGGGAGAAGAACTATGACTCACACGACTTCGGATCAATCGCTGGACGGCTCGGTGGTACAAAAACAATCAGGCTTGCCCGGTCTAACCCGCAAAAGCTGGGGATTCTTGCTGGGTGGTGCATTGTTGCTGGCAGGAGGAGCTTGGGGGGGCATTCAACTCATCCGTTCACCCCATGCTTCTGAACCTGTGCTTGCTCCAGCGATCGCCGTAGAAACGCTGGCTCTGCGTTCCCATGCGATTGCGAACACCCTGGAGCTTTCGGGCACCATTCGCCCCGTCGATCAAGCAACCCTGTCCACACGGGTGATGGGACGGATTACCCAACTGTCGGTCGAATCGGGCGATCGCTTTCAGAAAGGCGATATCCTGGCTCGCATTGATGTCATGGATATGACTGCTCAAACCAGTCAAGCCCAGTCGGGTGTGGCTCAGGCGCAAGCAGAAGTAGCTCGTTCTCGGGCTACGTTGAATCAATTGGAGTTTCAAAAACTAGAAGCACAAGCTGCCCTACGATTGGCACGACTCAATCAGTCGCGGATGGCAGAACTGCAAGGGGAAGGAGCCGTAGCCCAGTCTCGTTTGGATGAAGCGAATACCGCTCTTGATGAAGCCAATGCTCGGGTTGCTCAAACCGAAGCAGGGATTCAACAAGCTCAGGCGGCGATCGCTCAGTCGCAGGCAGCCGTGAATCAAGCCCAATCAGGGGTGGCTTCAGCCTCCGTGAATGAAAGCTATGGCAGTGTGATTGCTCCGTTTGATGGGGTTGTGGTGCAGAAACTTGCCTACGAAGGTGAGATGGCAGCTCCCGGCATGGCACTGTTGCAGGTCGAAAATCCCAACAATCTTCAGTTAGAGATCGCGGTTCCGGAGGAAAACTTACGATTGGTACAAGTCGGTCAGACGGTGCAGGTTCGGGTGGATGCGGTAGATCAAACGTTGACTGCTACGATTCAACAAATTGTACCGACCGCAGATCCGAACTCTCGTAGTTTCCTGATCAAAATTCCGCTGAATAATTCAGGTCGGTTGATTTCTGGAATGTTTGGACGAATTGCCTTACCGCGCGGCACGCAAGATGGCATTGCGATTCCCACGACTGCCCTGATTCAACGGGGGCAACTACAAGGGGTTTATGTGGTGCAAACCAATGCCTCTCAGCAATCAATGGCGGTTTTGCGTTGGGTGAAAACGGGCAAAGTTCAGGATGGGCAGATTGAAATAGTCTCGGGGCTAGCAGCAGGCGATCGCATCGTCACTAGCAATTTGGCTCAACTGAGCGATGGTCAACCGATCTCGATTCATCGTTAAATTCATCATTGAATTCATCATTAAATTTATCATTGATTCATTGGCGACCCCATCTCAAACCATATAACCTCCCTTCCGCTTTGGGATGGATGATGTAGGATGCACCCAGGTATGAATAATCTAGACAATCCTCAGCGATCGCCCCAACTCCACAAACTGGGCTTTGTTGGCAACCTTGCCAAGCAATTTATTGATTCTAAGTTGACACCCTTGATTATCCTGGTGGCTTTGCTACTGGGCATTGGGGCAACTCTGGTGCTGCCACGGGAAGAGGAACCGCAAATTACCGTACCGATGGCAGATGTGTTTGTGCAAATGCCGGGAGCCTCTGCCAAGGATGTAGAACAACGGGTAACCGCACCCATGGAGAAGTTAATTAAAGAACTTCCGGGTGTGGAATATGTTTACTCCACATCACGTCCAGGTTCGTCGCTGGTGATTGTGCGATTTTTAGTTGGACAAAATACCGAAGATTCTATTGTCCAGCTTTATAACAAGCTCTATGCCAACTTTGATAAAATTCCGCCCGGTGTTTCACAACCGTTAATTAAGTCGAGGTCAATTGATGATGTCCCTGTGCTTACCCTGACGTTATGGGGAGAGCACAGCACAGGGGCAGAATTACGCCAAATTGCAGCGCAATTAGACGAACAAATCAAACAGATTCCCGACGTCTCTGAAACAACCCTGATTGGCGGACAAAAGCGACAATTGCGAGTCGATCTAGACCCAACGCGGCTGAATGCCTATGGTCTGACCCCCTTAGCCATATCACATGCGTTTCAATCTCAAAATACTGAACTTGCCAGTGGTGCTTTCAATCAAAACAATCAATCATTTCTGGTCAGAACCCAGAGCTTTGTGCGATCGGCAGAAGAGGCTCAAGGGCTAGTCGTTGCTGTCGCTAACAATCAACCTGTTTATCTGCGAGATGTGGCAACTGTAACGGATGGCTCAGAAGAACCGGCAAGCTATGTCTTTTTTGGACAGGGTAAGTCAGGTATTGAATCTCACAGCAATAAGGAAACAGAAATCCCGCAAACCCTGGGTGAAACGGAAGCAGTAACGATCGCGATCGCCAAACGTTCGGGAGCTAATGCCATTCAAGTTTCGCATCGAGTGCTGCATAAGCTGGAGCAAATTAAGCGCAACTACATCCCCAGTACCGTTAATCTCACCGTCACGCGAGACTATGGGGAAACGGCAGCAGAACGGTCGAATGAACTGCTGTTTCATATGTTGATTGCCGTCGGTTCTGTGACGCTGCTGATGTGGTTTGTCATGGGCAAAAAAGAGGCGATGGTGGTGGCAGTGTCGATTCCTGTCACCTTATCTCTGACCCTGGCTAGCTTTGTTTTCTATGACTTCACACTCAATCGCGTTACCTTCTTCGCCCTGATTTTCTCGATTGGGATTCTGGTGGATGATGCGATCGTTGTGGTCGAAAATGTGGGGCGACATTTGCAATTACCCGAAAATAAAACTCGTTTGCAACTGTCTACGAATCGTCGTCGCACGCTGCAACAAATCGTGCTGGAAGCCGTGGATGAAGTCGGCAATCCCACCATTCTGGCAACGTTGGCGGTGATTGCGGCGATCCTGCCGATGGCGTTTGTGGGCGGCTTGATGGGACCCTATATGTTGCCCATTCCGTTGGGTGCCTCTGCTGCCATGATCTTTTCGGCACTGGTTGCTTTCATCGTGGTGCCCTGGACAACCATGCGAGTGTTCAGTGGGGCAAGTCACGCTACCCATGATCATGGGGAAGATGCTTTGAGTCGGTTGTATCGGCAGTTTATGTATCCCCTGGTGCATTACCCCCGGCGAGGCACCACGTTTCTGGTAGCTACGGTGTTGGGGTTGGTTTTGATGGTTGGGGGGCTGGCAGGATTGCGATTGGTGATTCTGAAAATGCTACCGTTTGACAACAAGAGCGAGTTGCAAGTGGTGGTGAATATGCCCGAAGGCACAACCCTGGAGCAGACTGCCAGAGCGACGCGAGAAATGGGAGACTACCTCGCCACGGTTCCTGAAGTGATCCACTATCAAAGCTATGTTGGCACCGCTTCGCCCTATAACTTCAATGGTCTGGTGCGGCACTACTTTTTGCGATCAGGTGCGAATGTTGCGGATATTCAAGTAAACTTTTTGCCCAAGGGCGAAAGACATCGCCAGAGCCATGAGATTGCCAAAGCGATTCGTCCCAAGCTTAAGGAAATTGCCGATCGCTACAGTGCTCGGATGCAGGTCGCTGAAATTCCACCCGGTCCTCCTGTCTTGCAAACCCTGGTGACGGAAGTGTATGGACCTGATTATCAAGGGCAGATTGACCTGGCTACCCAAATTCGCCAGCTTTACCAGTCAACCGATGGGGTGGTGGATGTAGATTGGTATGTGGAAGCGCCCCAAACCGATTATCGATTGGTGATTGATCGCGAAAAAGCTGCATTGAATGGGATCAGTCCTACTCAAATTTCAGACGTCTTGCAAATGGCACTTTCAGGTCAGAATGTGGGTCTATTGCATGATGAAAATGCGCGTGAAGATGTCGCCATCAATTTGCGTTTCAATCCGTCGAGTCGTACCAGTCTGGAGGATCTAAAATCCCTCAATATCAATGGAGCGAATGGTAATTTAGTCCCCTTGAGTGCGCTGGTAAAAACCGAAACGGCGATCGCTGATACTAGTATTTACCACAAAAATCTCCAGCCAGTTGTGTACGTTCTGGGTGATGTGTCTGGCAGAGTGGAAAGTGCTGTCTATGCCATGTTGAATCTACAACCGCAGATCGACAAACTTGAGCCATCGCCGGGAGCAAAAATTCAAACTTACCTTACCCAACAGCCCACGACTACAGAGACGTATGCCATCAAGTGGGATGGTGAATGGCAAGTCACCTATGAAGTTTTTCGAGATCTGGGGATCGCATTTGCCGTGGTGCTGGTGCTGATTTATGCCCTGGTGGTGGGCTGGTTCCAGTCATTTACCACACCGTTAGTGATTATGGCAGCCATTCCGTTTTCACTGGTTGGCATTATGCCAGCTCACTGGTTGATGGGATCATTCTTCACGGCTACCTCCATGATTGGCTTCATCGCTGGTGCTGGAATTGTCGTGCGTAACTCGATCATTTTGGTAGATTTTATTGAATTACGCTTGAAGGAAGGTATGCCGCTCGAAGAAGCGGTGATTGATGCCGGAGCTGTGCGCTTTCGACCCATGCTTCTGACAGCGGCAGCAGTGGTGGTGGGTTCTGCTATCATCCTGGCTGACCCTATCTTCCAAGGATTGGCGATCTCGTTGATGGCAGGTGAAGTTGCATCGTTGCTATTGTCGCGATCGGCAGTGCCGATTTTGTATTACAAACTCTGGCGCAATCGCAAGGGAAAATTAGAGCATACGACGTCGGCTAACGACACCGATCAGCCGATTGTTGAACTCCGAGGTTGATGTCATAAGAATCTTTAACGATAGCAATTCATAATGACGTGAAGTCCACAGTGTTGTGTGAGAGCCGCGCGGAGCGCGGCTCTCACACAATAGCCATAATCATATCCAGGTGCGAAGCGCTGTATGATGAGCTCTAAACGATTCACTCAACTTGTCTGGTCAGGTCTTGTGCTTGCCGGTTGCCTCTGGCTGAGTATGGGACAACTCCCGGTGATGGCGGTAACCGTTTCGGCAGGGCAATCTATCGCTCCAGAAAGGGGACTAACGCGGTCTGAAGATTTCCTCAAGCTAGAAGCGAACGTCGATCGCTTTCTCACCTCAATTCCATCCGGCTATTATGCGATCGCCACGGTCGTAGACTTAAAAAGCCAGTTAGAAAATCCTCAAACTACGTTGATAGATGTACGCGAACCGTCTGAGTACGAGGCGGGACATATCCCTCAAGCGATAAATATTCCACTGCGAACACTGATTCAAAATTTATACAAAATTCCCAGCGATCGCCCTGTGATAGTGTATTGTTCGTCAGGCTATCGGTCGGCAATGGGTGTAATGACCCTGCATTTATTAGGGTATGACCATGTTCAAGGGTTTCCACCCAGTTTTGCAGCCTGGACAGTAGCCGGAGAAGCGATCGCCAAATAAATCATCACTCCATAACTAATTGGTTATAATATTTAGGCAGATTACAAAAAAGTGAGACTCTCATCGTGAGAAGTACTTTTTGTAGGAGTGCACTCGTTTTTTAAATCTGCTCAATAGGTTGGAGACTGTTGTTATGAAAACGAATGTAGGTTTGATTGATCGCTTGATCCGTCTGTTGTTAGCGTCTGTGTTGTTTTATTTGGGACTGTACCTCTACGGTGGTACCAGTTTAGGTCTAGGGCTAGTGATTGCTGGTGGTATATTGCTGCTGACGGCTATGGTTGGCTTTTGCGGTCTTTATCGCCTTCTGGGAATTCGTACCAATCCGATGAATGAGCAACTTTAAAGGAATTCATTGATCGACTTTTAAGGAGATCCGTCATGGACAATAGTTTTTCTCTCGACAGCCCATTTTTATCAAGGCGGCAACTCCTTAACTTTCTCACTGGAGCCACCGTTGCTGCCACCGCTGCGGCTGCACTGTATCCTGCTGGTAAATTCTTCGTTCCTCCAACCGAAACAACTGCAACTGGAAGAGCGATCGTTGCTAAAGATATCCTGGGAAACCCCATCCCAGCCAGCCAAATCTTGGCAGAGTCGCCCGGAAGTCGTGCCTTAGTTGCAGGATTAAGCGGTGAACCGACTTACTTGATAGTCAAAGAAGATAATACTTTAGATAGCATAGGACTGATTGATAACTGCACCCACTTGGGTTGCACTTTTCCCTGGAACCCGTTGGATCAGCAGTTTCAATGTCCCTGCCATGGGTCTCGCTATGCTCCTGATGGCGCAGTCGTGCGGGGCCCAGCACCTCTACCCCTGAAAATGGTTCACGTTGCAGTGGTTGATAACCGTATCTTGATCTCGCCTTGGACGGAAGCCGATCCTCGTACTGGAGAAAAGCCCTGGTGGGTCTGAGCCTCATAAGACTTCTTAATTGCGTGAAGTACATGATGTTATGTGAGAGCCTCGCTCGAAGTACATGATGTTATGTGAGAGCCTCGCTCTATGCAGCTCTCACATAACACCCATAATTCTATCCAGGTGCGAAGCGCTATATCAGGTCTGAGCATGAAATGATAGGGGATGGTACAAGCCTAGAAGGGTAAGAAAATGAGCAATTTCTCGATGCCCTGATACGGTTAATTACATGGAGTAGCAATGGAACCTATTCGTATCTCTTATTTTTCTGATGTGCTTTGTGTTTGGGCATACATTGCTCAAATTCGTCTGGATGAACTGGAAACCAACTTTCAGACTAAAATCTCGATTGACTATCACTTTGTCCCTATTTTTGGCAATGCGCGCGAAAAGTTAGAGAATCGATGGCGCGATCGCGCTGGTTTACAGGGCTATCGGGATCATGTTCGAGACGTAGCCAAAAAATTCGAACATATTACCGTTCATCCCGATATTTGGACTGAGGTGGTTCCACCTTCTTCTACCTCCTGTCATCTTTTTCTTCATGCTATTCAACTGCTAGAAATCAAAGGCATTATTCCCGAATCAGAGAAGGTGTTTGAAAAAGCAACCTGGGCATTTCGAGAAGCATTTTTTAGCAAATTAGCCAATGTTGCCGATCGTCAGGTACAGTTTGCGATCGCCCAAGAATTAGGTTTGCCGGTTGCTGCTATTCAGGAACAAATAAATAGTGGTGAAGCCTATGCTCAACTTTCTAAAGACTTTGAACTTGTCAAAGAGCATACCGTTACCGTGAGCCCCACTTTAATTTTTAATGAAGGTCGGCAGCGGCTCAATGGCAATGTAGGGTATCGGGTGATTGAAGCTAATATTCGTGAATTGTTGCATACCCCACCCGGAGAACAATCTTGGTGTTGAATCAACCCTGATTCTGTTTAGCTATAAAAAATGGTGTGGGTGCTGCGCAAAACGCAGCACCCACACCATTTTTTATAGATCGTATGACACATCATCGACGCTATTTAATTCCTATTTCCACATAGGATGTGTCTCGATTCACCCCGTTAGGTTCGGATCGCAGGCTGCCCGTTAGCTATACGCGGACGACGAGCCCCTACATTGGCACCAAAGAGCGATGAAGCCAGGGCTAGCAAAGAGCCGAGAGCAAAAGACCAACCAACCTTAGCTGCATTCCCGGCAATATCCCTTGTCTGTTCAGCGGTAACGTCGGGGACATCAGTGGGTAAATTTGCGCCACCTTGCTGAGCTTGATTAATCGCTTCTCCGGCATTAGATGCCACAATGCCAAAGGCTCCTGAAACCCCTGCCGACAGCAACCAGGCACTAATCGCTAAAGTCGTTGCCCATAAAATAAAAGCATTCAATAAAATATTACTTTTACTCATGGGACCAGCTGCACGGGCTGTAACCCAACCGCCAATAAAAAGAGAAATTAACAGGCTCACGATCGACCAAATGCCAACAGCAGAACCAACGTCTCCGGCATCCGATCGAGGTGCTCCTGAGTTGGAGATTGAGGTCAAACCGATTGCAGCGCCGATTGCACTCAAAACTAATTGAGAAGCGATCGCTGTAAATAAGCCAGCTAGGATGGGACCCCAACGAACACGGTCATGATAGTCATTGGTAGGAACTGCAACAATAGGTTCGACGAAATCTCCGACGGGTCGATTAGAATAAGCCATTATTCTCCTCCTGGTAATTGTTTGGTGATTGATGAATCGGCAGCGAGTTGTAGGTATGGAGCTGTACTTTTGAAGATGCTAAGCTTGCCTAGCGTTTACCCAACATGACAAATGAAATCCGAAAGTTCACCGGCTTTTGTAGGTACGGCATTGTTGCGCGTTCCAAGTTATACTTCCAAAAATAAAGTACAGCGTTTCCAGAATCAGGGTTAGTTTCAGGATGCAAAAGTAGAACCTCTATCGATAGAATTCTTGCTTAAGAGTATGGAGATCACGCTTTACTTGCCTGATCCCGAACCTACTTAATTCCAAATCTTGCGAGCTTAATTTCATACCCTGCTTGGTTTTGAACCTACTTGATCCCGAAACTTGTTTGCTTGCTTGTTTGAATCCGGCTTATCCTATGTGTGAATAAGCTGTGCGTGTTTGACTGACGTGTTCAGTTAATGCCGTACTGGCCACAGTACGGACCACAACTTACTGGCTTAGGCAAAGCCAGAAGCTTTCGCTTGGTATGCTTTATGCTTTGGCTGTTGAGTAAACAAGACGTTGTACATCAAACAATAGTGAACCACTGTAGAATAACAACCTACCCACAGGCATAAATCTTAGGCATAAATCTGAGGCAGCGCCCTGTTGACTGCTCTTACCCAAAATACGTCAGCTTTAGAGATGTCAGCTTTAGTAAAGCTAGTATAGTTCTACGCAATCTAGTTAGGACATCAGGGGAGTGGGGGCGGTGCCCCCACGCAGGGGTTTTACCCCTGCACCCCGTTTTAACCCTAATACGTACCGCTATACACCAACTTAAAAGTTTTAGAGGGGGTGGAAGGGGTGAAACCTCCTCTTGGGGGCACAGCCCCCAAACCCCCATGTTGCAAAATTTAGTGTTTGCAACACTAGTACACCAACTTAAAAGTTTTAGAGGGGGTGGAGGGGGTGAAACCCTCTCTTGGGGGCACAGCTCCCAAACCCCCATGTTGTAAAATTTAGTGTTTGTAATACTAGCAATCAGGTTCATAAGGAGTAGACGCTAATATAGCTTGTGACAGACGCATTGTTCCAGTCCCCTCCATAAGCTTGATAGATAGAGATTCAAGTAATTTGAAGACAGACAAAGGAGCGAAAGCTATGTCACTCCACAGAATTAAAGACTTTGACCCTGACTATCGGGCTCACTTCGAAGGGCGCGATGTCATCGGTTATGACCTGTATGCAGATGCGGATAAAGTAGGTTCAGTTGATGATCTACTGGTGGACGAGGGAGGTAAGATTCGCTACCTCGTCATTAATACAGGAATCTGGATTTTGGGCAAGAAGGTGTTATTGCCTATTGGTCAATCCCGGATTGATTTTGCAAATCGGCGTGTTACGGTCAAAGCTTTGAATCGTGATCAGGTCGAGTCATTGCCTCAGTATGACGGTACCATGCCGGTTGACTACGAGCATGAAGAGCAAGTTCGGGGTGTCTACCGTCCGTCGGCTAGGGCAGCGGCACAAGGTGCTACTCCCTTAGAAAACTCTCCTCCCCTGGACTACGATCGCAACACTTACGGTTACGATCGCGATCCTGCTCTATACCACTTGGACGATCGCGATCACCAGAACCTGCGCTTATATGAAGAGCGTCTGATTGCTAACAAGAATCGGAATAAAACAGGCGAAGTAGCGATTGGCAAGCATGTTGAAACTGAGACAGCCAGAGTTTCGGTGCCAGTTGACAAAGAGCGTGTTGTTATTCAACGGACAACTCCTAGTAGCGATACCGCTGTTAATCCTGACCAGGCTTCCTTCAAAGACGGCGAAGTAGCGCGTATATCCGTCTATGAGGAAACCCCGGACATTCATAAAGAAGCGTTCGTGCGGGAAGAAGTCAACGTTCGTAAAGAAGTTGACCACCAGACGGTTGACGCTGAAGAAACACTGCGTCGGGAGCGTCTGGACGTAAATAAGCAAGGTCAACCCGTGGTTAAAAACGATTCGAGATCTCCTAATCCCAATAATCAAAAACGGTAGGGGATAGGTGAAGCAGAGACGGATACTGATTTAGCCTCTACTACCGTTGAGGCAGAGTGATTGATCTCTGCCTCAACCCTTATGAGGAAGAGGTTGCACCAGATGCGCTAGAGCGATCGCAATTAATCGGATTTGAGAGTACAGAGGAGAGAGACGCCATGCCTTTAACACCTGATCATTCAGATGCTGAGAGACCACCGATTTACCCTCGGCAGGAAGGGAATGCTGGTTCTGGCAAGCTCTATCAAGTTGCGGAGTCAAACGGTCAACTTGAGTCTTCTGTTCCCCTGGAAAACTCAACTCCGCTGGAAGCCAGCAGGGTAGTGTACGTTGCTGCTCCGGCTCAACCCACGCCGCCAAAACCAGACGAGCGATCGCCATCCTCGGATCAACGGACGTCTGAACAAATTTTTCCAACCGCATTGCTCAATACGCAGCCCATTTTTGAACCGACTCCGCCATCGCCTCCCCCGAGCCACTCATCATCTGACATTGTAATTCCGTTACTGGATGAGCGAGTTATCGTTGACCGGCAACGGCGGAAGGTGGGTGAAGTCGTTGTCCGTAAAGAGATTGAAACTCACATCGTTGAGGTTCCGATCCGCCGCGAAAAACTCATTGTAGAGCAAGTTAGCCCAGAGTATCAGCACCTCGCCAGCGTGGACTTAGGAGCAGCACAGGTGATTGATCATGATGCTCCGACGACAACGACGCAACCTTTCACGGTCAGCGGCAAATTTACGTCCGCTAAGTCAGCTATCCAATTTTTAGTGGCGATCGCCAATGATCCTCATGCAAGCTTGCAAACTGTGCAGATCACAGTCGCATTACCAGATGCCGATCGGCAAGCTGTTTATCAACGTTGGTTAGACCGTCATCCACCACAGGTCAACCCATAGCTTGACTTCAACTTGCCCCATTTATACTCGTTTTCAAAGGAGGATACGAATGCCTACTTTTTCACGGATACGACAGATTTTTACTGCGCTTGTGCTAATCTGCGCGTTATCTTTTACGACAGCCTGTACTAGTGTCAGTGCGCGATCGCCCCAAGTTAATGCTCCTACCAGCCTTAACCGCAGCGTTGACTATGGGCAACTGGCACGGGGTAACTCAGCCGCCGGACAAGATTTTGGTGACTGGGTCGTCCAAACCAGCAAGGGTCTGGTCAAAGATGCATATGTCCGCGATAACAACAAACTGGGAGCGGTGATTTCATCTCAAGTCCGACCCAATGAGGTCAAGCCGTTAGCTCAATCACTAACACAAGGCTTCCGCAGAAACTTTCCTCAGCAAGATTTGACGGTGTTGATTTATGCACCGAATAAAGAGTTGCTGTTAACAGCTCGATACGATGCTCGTTCTAAGCAAATTGAGTATCAATCTGCTAGCTAACGAAATTTAATGACTGTTTCACAAGGATGATAAAACAATGTCTAGTAATGATGATTACAAGCGTCAGATTATGAAAGATCTGGCAGGCGGCAACAGAGACGTATTGCCTGATGAATCGACCGCTAACGATTATCAAAACTTTGATGATTTCGCTCAACGCTCGTCTCGAAGCGAACGTCATCGCTTATTCAGCCAGTCTTTACGACCTGATCAAGTTCCCAGTACTCAAATGGAACCGGAACTGCAAAAGGCGATTGCTCAAATCAAGCCGAATGAGCGTGATGATGTTGCCAGAGAGTTTCTCAGCCAGTTGAAAAAGCGTGGTCTGAGCGATCGCGATTTGGAAAAGCAACTGGGATTATCTAGCCATCGTCCCAGCCACATGAGTGTAGATGACGTCAGCAAATTGGCAGGGTTCACCTACCATAACCACCCTGACATTTTCCAAGATGTTCTAGCCGACCAACCTGCCCTGGTGAAATTCTTCAGCAATCCGCTGGTAGGAGCTGTTTTCGGAGCGATCGCAGCCAAATGGCTGAGTAGCCGCAAGTAACGTGACTCAACAGATCTAGGTTAATTGCAATCAGAAGTTTGTCAGCAGAGGAACTTCTGATTGCAGCAGGGACACATTATTCAAGCACTAAAGGAGACTACTTATGCTTTTACAAGACAAAGAAAGTGGAACGTTAGTAGAAGTAATGGATATATTAGCGCTGATCAATCCTACTGATCAGGAAATTACCGTGCGGGGACAAGCAGGAGAAGAAGAACAAGACCCTGAACCCCGGCACAAGACAAACTTTAGCTTCCCATCGGGTGAAGAACTGCCCCGTTGTTGGTTGGATGCTAATTATCAAGCGTCTTAGGATCGTGGATTTAATAAGATCGAATATTGAATCGTTTGTAGGGGCGAACGACCGTTCGCCCCTACAACAAATCATCGGAGTTATTTAATTCCCATTCCTTAGTATTACAGCTTCATAAACTTGTATTTTTTGAGCGCGCGATGGCAAAGCCATCGCGCGCTCAAAAATTTGGATTTTTTAAATAGCGGATTTCTTAGGATCGTGGATTTAATAAACCCGAAGATTTATGTTTGGAAGCGCGGCTCCGCCGCGCTTCCAAACATAAACGTCCGGGTTTTAATTAATTTGTGCTCCTACAGCCATTTTCAATTGATTAAGCCACAGCTTTTTTGTTGTGTGCCGCGCTCCGCGCGGCACACAACAAAAAAGCTAAACATATCCAAGCGCGAAGCGCTGTAAGCTATTTCATCCTGGGTATTGCTTAACATCGGCATGAAGTTAAATGTGAAACCTCCGGCTTTACGCTCAACTTCATCCCCAAAGTCAACTACCCCCCATACTTGAGGTAGACACTGCCATACATTCATTCTGTTAATCTTTGTGCAGGATAAGCGCACGGATTGTGCCCGACCTACAAAGTTTCACCTGAGGGCGCAGTGGTTATGAAACAGCGAAATTTTTCTGTCAAGAATGTTGGCAATCATGCGGAGCAAGTCGCAAATGATGCGGCTAACAACTTGTGGGTAGAGCGACTCGCTCGGTTAGGGTTTGCGGCTAAAGGAATTGTCTATGCTCTGGTCGGCTTATTAGCAGCCCAGGCTTCACTTGGCAGTGGTGGCAAGAAGACGGATACTCAGGGAGCTTTGCAAACAATTGTGAATCAGCCCTTTGGTCAGTTTCTCCTAAGCCTGGTGGCGATCGGGTTATTTGGCTATGCTTTGTGGCGAATAGTTGAGGCGATCGCCGATCCTGACCATAAAGGGAATGACTTAAAAGGTATACTTCAGCGGTGTAGTTATGCTGGCAATGGGTTTATTTACGCTGGGTTAGCACTGACTGCTGTGCAAATTATTGTAGGGTCAGGTGGCAGTAATAGTAACGCTTCACAAGACTGGACAGCTCGACTATTGGCTCAGCCTTTCGGGCAATGGTTAGTTGGCACCCTGGGTGCTTTGGTCATTGGGCTGGGTTTTTATCAGTTTTACCAGGCGTATAAAGCAACATTTCGGAAGAAATTGAAGCTTCAAGACATGAGTCATACTCAACAAACCTGGATCGTCCGCACGGGTCGATTAGGCTTAGCAGCCCGAGGCGTTGTATTTTTAGTAATTGGCTTTTTCTTTATTCAAGCAGCTCGACAATCTAATCCAAATCAAGCCATAGGATTGGGGGGTGCTCTAGAATCATTGGCTCAGCAACCCTATGGGGCATGGGTGTTGGGGCTGGTAGCACTTGGGTTAATTGCCTATGGTGTTTACTATATTATGCAAGCGCGTTATCGATACATTGGCATGACAAATTAGACCTGATCTGTCCCGCTCCATTCAATTGCTATAGCAAAAAAGAGAAAATGAGGAGATAGAAATATGAACTATCTCCTCAAGACTGGCGACATCTAGCTGGGGGTGGCGATCGCTGGAGCCTCCAGGCTCACAGGTGTAGCATTACCACCCGCTAACAGTTCTGGAAAATGATGGGTATTGGGTGCGTGCATGACTTGAATCCCCAACGTTGCTCGATTAAGAATATCAGCGTTGCTGGGAATCACTTTGCCTTGACTATCCAAAATCGATTGATTGAAGTTGAAGCCATTGAGATTGAATGCCATCACCCCAATGCCGATCGCAGCTGACCAGATCCCCAGGGTGGGTAAAGCAACCAGCAAGAAATGTACGGTGCGGCTATTACGCAACCCCAGAGAAGGCACTAACAACCGTCCTAAATAACCGACATGACCCGCCATCAGGTTATAGGTGCCTTCCTGTTGCCCAAATCGGTATCCGGTATTGGCGGATTCCAGGTCAGATGTTTCTCGAATCAAACTGGCTGTTACCAGTGAGCCGTGGGTTGCACTGAATAGCGCTCCCCCAAACACACCTACAACCCCCATCATATGCAAGGGATGCATCAGAATATTGTGCATTGATTGAAAGGCAAACATAAAGTGAAACGTGCCTGTAATGCCCAATGGTAAGCCTTCTGAAAAGCTACCTTGCCCAATCGGATAAACCAAAAGTACAGCCGTTGCTGCTGCAACAGGTGCAGAAAATGCAACGGCAATCCAGGGACGCATCCCCAAGCGATAGCTCAATTCCCACTGACGACCCAGATATGCAAAAATACTAATCAAAAAGTGCAACACAATTAGCTGGTAGGGTCCGCCGTTATAGAGCCATTCATCAACGGATGCGGCATCCCAGATGGGATAGAAGTGCAGCCCAATTGCCGCAGATGTAGGGACGACCGCTGCTGTAATAAGATTGTTGCCATCCAAAAGAGAACCGAAGACGGGTTCCCGAATACCATCAATATCAACGGGTGGCGCAGCAATAAATGCCAGGATGAAAACGATTGTTGCCACCAGCAAGGTTGGAATCATGAGAACCCCAAACCAACCGATATACAAGCGATTATCAGTCCGTGTAATCTGGTCGCAGAAGTGATCCCAGCTTCTGCCAACATCCAGTGTGGGTCGTTGTTTAATTGCAATACTCATAATGAAGCCTCCTTAAACGAGGAGAATGGCTTGGGTTTGCTGAGTGAAGGGATGATTGTTTTGTAAGATGGGCAAACCCAAGATTGATTGCGCGATCGCAATGTGATTGATCAAACCTTCAGACAAGGTTCTTAAACGAATTGTAGATCATCACTTTATAGCTAGCGAGTTATTTAATGATTATTTAGGATAGGAGCGTATAGCGCCATGCGGGTTGATTCAGCACGATGTGGTGGGGCACTCCGTGCCCCACCACATCGTTTCTCTCCTTAACGACCTTTCACATTGAGAGGGTGACGGCTTTGCCGTCACCCCTCAAAAACAATCAGGTTTTATGCAAGCCACGATCCTTAGGCAGTGCCTCCCGAAGGGGCTCACTGCCTAACATGAAGGTATTCTTTGCTTGAACATGGCTGATCTGTGGATCAGGTTGCTTGTAACCCTTGAGTGGATAACCGGATAATCTCGCGAGTGCTAAAGCCAATCTGGCTAAGGGCTTCGCTATAGCGAATAATAAATTCTTCAATCAGGGATTGCTTATTCATGCCAATGCCTCTGGCATCGGATTCTACTTGATTCAGCATCCGCCAGATAATTGGTAAAACCTGTTGATTGGCAGCTTCTAGTTCGGCTTTGACCGTTGCAAAATTTGCTTTCAACCAAACTTCACCAAAGTTAAGGTGCTGGTACTCATCTTCCACCACTGATTCGGTTACTTTACGGGCAAAATCATCGGCAACGGGAATGTAGGTGTGGTAAGCGGCGATCGCAAAACATTCAATCACCAGAGCTTGAATCAATAAACATGTTGCGATCTGTTGATTTTCCGCAGCGGTTTGAAATGCCTGACGCAACTCGGTAAAAAACTGTTCGGCAAAAGCGAGATCTGGCGTGACATTGAGATTGCGACCGCACGCTTCAAAACTTTTGCGATGCCGAAACTCCATCTTGCCCAGACGGGTTAATTCCTCTGTATGATCGGGCAGCAAGTTCGCTAAACAAATAAAATTATCATGTGCCTCCTGTTCACCCTCGATCACAATGCCATTGATACGACTGAATGTATCGCGATAGGCATCACTATGAAAATCAAGGATTTGACTTGTCTGAGGTTGTGACATGGGCACGTCTCCTAAATATGTTGGTTATTGCGCTAAAAGTATTATATAATTATATGAGCATCAATCGATGCTGAGAGATAAGAGAGTGAGGCGGCGAAGAGGTCAAGAAGTGCATGACCTCTTCGCCCCTTCTTTGTGACTTAAAGAATTTAGTTGAGAAGGCGACGGCGGAGCCGTCGCCTTCTCAACTACAGCGATATTAATTGGCTAGAACCCCAAAAATCGTGCTCCTTGATAGAACAAAAAGCTGGTGATCCAGGCTAACCCGGTTGACCATGCTACGGCGAGCGCTGCAAATTTAATGCTCTTAGATTCGCTTTTGAGCACTGCCACCGTAGACAAACAGGGCACATACAATAGCGTAAACAACATGAAACTGTAAGCCTGTACCCAGTCGATTTGCTGAGCGATCGCACCTCCCAAGGTCGCATCGGTTGAGGTGCCATAGATCACGGCTAAGCCGCCCAAAACAATTTCTTTAGCAATAAAGCCAAAAATCAGGGCGATCGCCAACTGTGCGTTGATGCCTAACGGTGCCAAAAATGGCTGAGTCACTTGCCCAATCATTCCCGATAAGGTTTGGGCACTTGCCGGTGGCACGTTGGTTGGTACATTATTCAACAGCCAAACGACCACGACTCCGGCAATAATAAAGCGATTTGACCAACGAAGAAAATGCTTAACTTCGCACCAGGCGCGAATTCCAATTTGCTTCACCGTCGGAAACCGATAGGGCGGTAGTTCGAGAACCAGCGGATCTTTATTGGGAAATCGTCCTTTAAATAAGGCAGCCGTTATTAAAGCCGCTGCAAAACTAAACAAATACAAGCTAAACAACACCATCGGCGCAATATGGGGCGCAAACAGTGCCGTTGTCATAAAAATAAATACATTCAACCGGGCAGAACATAGCGAAAATGGAATCACCAGCATCGATAACATGCGCAAACCGGGCGATCGCATCACCCGTGTTCCCATAATGGCAGGGACGTTGCAGCCAAACCCCATCAACGACATGACAAAGGAACGCCCATCTAGCCCCAGTCGTTCCATCAAGGCATCCATCAAAAAAGCAGAGCGTGCCAGATAGCCGCTGTCTTCTACAATTGCCATGCAGAAGAAAAACAGCAGAATCACTGGAATAAAGGCAGCTACCGTGCCGATGCCATCGTAAAGCCCACCGATCAGAAATCCCTCCAGAAACGGGGGAACGTTGCTAAGAGCCGGTTCTAAAAGCATGGTTTTGACCCAGTCCAAGCCATTGCCCAGCAGGGTTTGTAAGGGCGTGCCCAGGGTGTAGACGGTTTGGAACATCAAGTACATCGCTGCAAAAAACAGCGGCAATCCTAAAATCGGATGCAATAAAATGCGATCGAGGCGCGTGGTTAGAGTGTCTTGATGGTGGTCTGAAATACGCACAGCATCGTGCAAAATGGTGTCCAGTTCGACGGCAAGCTGTTGGTCAGAAATCAGGCGATCGGCAAAATCAGGAACGCACGTGGGGTGTTCGTGTTCATGCAACGTTTGGGTAATCACTTCTAACGCGGCTTCATACCCTCCGCCATATTTGGCACTCATGGGAATCACGGGCATATGCAGATGGTGAGCGATTTTTTCTGCTGCCACTGTTACCCCAAATTTGGGTGCTTCATCTGCCATATTCAGGAGCAATACGGCTGGTAACTGGAGATGTTTGACTTGCAATGCCAGACTGAGCTGGCGATCGAGTTGTGCTGTATTGAGAATAATGATGACCAGATGCAGGGGCGTCGATGCCAAAAATTCTTGAACAACCGCTTCATCTTGAGAAAAACCCCGCAGGTCGTAGATCCCTGGTAGATCGATGACCTCTGCGGTCAGGTCGCCGAGCTTGAGAGTTGCCATCATCAAATCAACGGTCATGCCTGCCCAGTTGCCAATGCTGGCAGTAGCTCCCGTAAACCGATTAAAAAAGGTAGATTTACCCGTATTGGGCATTCCCAAAACCGCAATCCGTTTCACGGTCATTCTCCCCCAGCTAAAGGCGCGATCGCGATATTACGAGCATCTCGCTGCCGCATCATCACCTCCGTTGTGCCGACGCGCACATGCACGGGTCCCGAAAACCGCGATCGCCGCAGCATGGTCACATGTCGCCCCTGGCGGAACCCTAATGCCAGTAATCGTTGATGCAATCCTGGTGATGTATTGAGGCTGGCAATAACGGCAATATGTCCGGGTTTGAGGGCAGCAAGATGAGAGTGAGGGTGAGTCATGGTTAGAGCAATCCGCTAGAGAGTTTCAGGGGAGAACGACCGTTTCTATTGAGAACTTCTTTCAATAATTAGATCGTTACATGAGTATTAAGCTATGTCAATCCATTGTTGATGAATGTAGCCTGACGCACATATGTCGCGGCTCCTGCTTTGGCTCATGTCATGGCTCGATGTGGATAGATCGCGCCCTATGCGCCCAAAACCAGGATGCTGAGATATTGAAAAGCGGCGCGCCGCGCCGCTTTTCAACACAATTAGCAATGTCTAAGGTGGTGTATTGCGACAGTTCCTGAAACTCACGTTATGGTTTTTTCCAGGGCGTGTTGTAGATCTTGGGTGAGATCAACGATCGCTTGGCGGGCAGCTTGACGGTTGGTTTGGTAAACAGACCAGCGATCGCTGACTGAAATGGGTGTGCCAATGGTTAACTGGGCATGGCGATCGCCCAAACGGGGGCGACGTGGAAGTTTATCGCCGCGAATACGAGCCATGACATCAAACATCAGTAGTGTTGTTTCTGCAAACCGTTCAAATGAAGGTTTCTCCTGCACATAGTTGCCTGTAATGGCGACGACACTTTCCACCAGACGCATGTGTAACACGGTTAGGCTTGCATCTTCAGCAACCCAATTGGCTAATCCTCGATCGAGGGCTGAAAGTTGGTTGGGTGCAGCAATATCCTGCCGATAGATAAACGTCCAACTGGCTTCTTCAATCCGCCGACAGCGTTCAGGAAACGTTCCCCGCGACGAAATACCGAAGTGTGATTCGGCTACCTGTAACGCGTGGTTCAGGAGCGATTGGATGCGTATCGAACGCCGTTCGGGTGAATCATCAGCCGTATCTACAACAGGCGATCGCTCAACCGTTACTGGGTAATGGTAAAAGCGTGCATAAAACTGTTCCATAGTCGTCAATAAATGTTCACCCAGACGCAGCAGCCGCGCATAATAAACCTGTCCGCGCTCGGATGCTGCAACGGTGGTGTTGGATTGGGTGGGTAAGCCAAACTCGGCTTCCAATTGACCCATTAATTGATCTAATCTCTGCCAGGAGGGGTTGAGATAGCGATATTGCAGCCCAATCGGCAGAATCCATACGGTTTCAGGGCGTCCGGCTTTGAGCAAATCTTCCACACACCAAAAGCCCAACTGAGCTGTGCCCGGTTCACACGGACTCAGTCGTTCGCTATGCCCATTGGTTGCACCCTCTGGGGCAACAGCTAAGGGCAACCGACCATTGAGCATCAACTCGCGGGCTGTGCGCAACGCTTGCCAATCGGGATGTTTGCCGCGATGAATGGCAACCCCTCCTAAACGTGATAGCAACCAACCCAACCATTTTCCGCCCCACAGCGGCATGCCGCGATCAAAGAGAAAATGAGCATGAAGCGGATAGTTGAGCTGAATTCCCTGCGATCGCGCAACCTGGGGGACTAACCGAGACAACAGATACAGCCCGCAGAGAGGATCATCTACTTCCACATGCCGAAACGCCATCATAAAGCGAACTTTTCCGGTCTGAAATTGGTGATAGAGTTCGATCAGCGTTTCGACATCCGTTGATTCAACCTGTGTGATTCCGGCAGGTAACCAGGGACGTGTCCGAAATCGCAATAGGTAAGGTAACGTCAGGTGTACCAGTTGCAGCACCGTCGGATTAAATTTCTCAGAAATCGGTTGTAATCCGGGTTGAACCGAGTGGATGATCTGCGGCATTCTCTATCGGGTGGCTAAGGGGTGTAAGCGATCGCAATCAAGCTATTGTTTCTGGGGTCCTACCCAGTTTGCAGTAGGGCTGTGCGAAGAAGATGGTCTATTTTTTTACTCATAGGTTGAATCTACTGATCTGGGATGAATCCTGAATGCACTAGCATGATGAGTGAGAAGCCCATTGATCTGTTCCTTCTCGCTGCAATTCTATGCTATCAGTCTCAGACCAACCCTTACCATTGGCTGCTAACGCTTCTAGCCTGGTGACTGTGGACGCGCCAGCGCCTGAAGACTATCGCACTTGGCTGAGGTTGCATCGAGTCTGGGGACGATTACCGGAGGATGCGTTGCACGCGATCGCCCAGTCGTTTCAAAGCTTTCATGTTGCACCCCAAACTCTGATTTACCAGGAAGGGCAAACGCCCATCGGGCTTTACCTGTTGAGAGGGGGAACAATAGAAATCTCGCGGCAGTCCGCCATTGGCAAATCTCTGATTCGCTATCGCAATGCGGGGGATGTCTTTGGCTATATCCTGGTTGCCAGCGCTTTAGAAGGAACGTATCAGACGAGTGCGATCGCCCTGACGACAAGCGAAATTTGGTTTTTGCCCCAGGCGGCACTGCAAACCCTGATTGCTGCTTATCCTGCGATTCAACAGGTGATTCATTCCTTACTTTCGCAAGATTTGCATGAGTATGCTGCCCGGATTGCCTGGGAACAAGTGCGGATTCAAGCGTTGCAGTCTTATATCCAACCGATTCCAACTGAAACCAGCATTCTGGGTACGAGTAAAGCGGCTCAAAAACTTACCGAGCAAGTCCAGCACGCCGCTTCCCAGCTCAACCCTGTGATTTTTCAGGCGCAGGCAGGCACCGGCAAAACCTTTCTAGCCGGGTTGATCCATGCGCGTTCAAGTCTGGCATCCCAACCCTTTGCCGAACTCGATTGTGCCGATTTACCCCGTTCCGCCGATGGTCGGTTGAATACGGATGCGCTGTTTGGCAGAGTGGGGCAGCGGTCGGGCATTCTGCAACTGTTGGAGCGGGGAACCCTGTTGCTCGATAATGTGCAAGCGTTGAGTGAAGGCGATCGCACTCGCTTAGTTCACTACCTCAAAACCGGATTGATCTTGCCCAATCATGGCATTGTCGGAACGTCTGAACTGGCAACAGAACCACCGCAGCCGATTCAATCATGGGTGCGTTTGATTCTGGCATCGCCCCATAAACTGAATTTGCCCGATATCTCTGCCACTGCCATCAAGCTCTTTAACCTGCCGCAACGTAAAGCCGATATTCCAGAATTTGCCCGCTATTTTTTGAACCAGTTTTGTCACGAACAAAATCGTCCCCTGTTGCAACTTGATCAATCCAATCTCCGCCGGTTGCTCAGTTACGACTACCCCGGTAATTTGGCAGAGCTGGCTGAGATTTTGCATCGAGCGGTGATCATGACTCCCCCCGGTCATACTGTCATGCCGGAACAAACTCTGTGGTCGGTGCAATCGACCAGAAATGCGTTTCGGCTGGATTTGCTCACTCATGTATCGGGACTGCGGCGATCGCTGCTCAGTCGCTGGTATCCAGAGGGCATCTGGGTGGTGATGATGGCAGTGTTTGTGCCGATTACGGTGCTGGGCTTCGTCGGTGCTCAAGATCGCGAGAGCAGCATTACGCTCAATCTTTTTTGGGCGTGGTGGTGGCCCGGATATTTGTTTTTGTTTGCTTTTGTCGGTCGGCTCTGGTGTGCCGTCTGCCCGTTTATGATTACGGCTGAATGGGTGCGGCGGCTGTCTCTGTGGCTCGTTCCCCGTCAACAACTGACCTGGAATACACAATGGCTGAACCGTTGGGGAGCCTGGATTTTATTTGCTGGCTTTGTTGCTATCTATCTTTGGGAGAAGCTGTGGGACTTACCCCACCATGCTAATTTGTCTGCCTGGTTGCTGTTAACGATTACTGCCGGAGCCGTGGTTTTCAGCCTGATCTACGAGCGGCGGTTGTGGTGTCGCTATCTTTGCCCGATAGGGGGCATGAACGGCATGTTTGCCAAGCTGTCGATGGTGGAATTGCGCTCGACCCAGCAGGTGTGTGGCAGTCAGTGCAGCACCTTCGGGTGCTACAAGGGCAGTGGAATTACACCAATTACGTTTGCCGATGCCCTACCGAGTGAAGGGCAAGCAACCGAGGGCTGCCCGCTCTATTCCCATCCGGCACAGTTGCAAGACAACCGCGACTGTATGTTGTGTATGACCTGCCTCAAAGCCTGTCCCAATCGATCGGCGCAGTTGAATCTGCGGTTTCCGGCATCTGATCTGCTGGACAATCACCAGGGCTTTTGGGCAGAAGTTGCCCTGCTGCTGTTGCTATTGGGTGGCGTGTTGATGCACCATGCTCAGACCCTTTTGCAATGGCTGGGGTTGGGTGCAATTCCTGTGGATGCCGATCATTTGCTACTGGGGAGTTCGATCGCTCTCATCTTGCTCAGCATCCCCGCTCTGTTGACCTATGCCGCCCATGCGATCGCCCGTTTGTTTGATCCAGAGCAACCCGACTATCTCACCATTATCTACGCCTATTTACCCCTGACATTAGCTGCCAATCTGACCCACTACATCCCGGCTGCCATCACCGAAGCCGGTCAAATCTTGCCTGTGTTAGCGCGAACCATAGGCTATAGCGGCGCACATCTACCGACCCTGACCTGGAACCTGGATGTTGCTCAATTTCTTCAAGGCGTAACCCTGTTGTCGGCACTGGTGTTTAGTCCCTATCCGTTGTTACGAATTACCCAGCGATCGCTACTCAGCAATCTGCCCCATCTGCTGCTAATGTTGGGGCTGACTGCATTCTTTTTCCAACTGATGATTTGATCAGAATATCGTTATCAATTTGACTGATCAATTCGACCACAGTTATGACAAACAACCTATTTTTAACCCGGATTAACGCACAGAAACAGCGTCTCAACTTACCCTCTGTGCATCTATCGTATTTGGAATGGAATCAGGGACAGGAACCCTTGCTGTTATTGCATGGCATGGCAGATCACAGCCTGGTATGGGCAGATTTGGGAGAGTCTTTACAAGACCGCTATCACATCCTTGCACCCGATTTACGAGGGCACGGCGACAGCAGCAAGCCCATCAGCGGCTATCGGTGTACCGACATCATTGCCGATTTAGAAGCATTGATGGCAGCGAAAGGGTGGCAGTCTGCCCACGTGGTATCACATTCCTGGTCGGCGAAGGTTGCAGCCGTTTGGGCAACCCAACATCCCCAGGCAATCAAAAGTTTGGTACTGATTGATCCCTTCTTTATTAACCCCATGCCGCACTGGTTGAAACCGACTTTTCCATTGCTCTACCGAGTTTTGCCCTTTCTTAAAATGTTGGGACCCTTTGATACTCCTCAACACGCCGAGCAACAAGCACGACAATTGAAGCAATATCGCGGCTGGAGTGACCTGCAACAAGCCGTATTTGCAACAGGGATTGAACAAAAACCAGATGGTACCTGGGGCAGCAAATTTGTTGTGCAAGCTCGAGATGAAATTTTTGATGATGTTATGGACGTTGCCGGGTTAACCCAGGCGATCGCCATTCCTACTCTATTCATTCAACCCAAGCAAGGCTTGAATCGCACGGCATGGCAACTCAAACCCTATCGCACCTATCTGCAAAATCTCCAGATTGTCCAGGTTCCAGGGCATCATTGGTGCTTTTTAGTAGAAGCGATCGCCTTTAATCAAGCGATCGCTACCTTTCTGGATGCCCAGTGGTCAGATTGAAATGGGTTAACGAGTAGACACAATCAAAAGGTTTACACCGGGGTGCAGGGGTGGAATCCCTGCGTGGGGGCACAGCCCCCACACCCCATATTGCAAAATTTAGTGTTCTCTGTCCAAGTACAGGACAGAAAATGTAAAACCTCCACGAAATTATCCATCTGTATTTACTCCATTTACTGTCCAAGTTTGCTGCTGATTTTACAGGTCAATCAGACCAAGCAAATTGGTTAGGAATGGGAATTAAATAACTCCGATGATTTGTTGTAGGGGCGAACGCCCGTTCGCCCCTACAAACGATCCAATATTCGATCTTATTTGATCCACGATCCTTAGAACAGCCAATGCCAAGGCAAACTCACCCTTGAGCGTTAACCAAATAAAGGAAAACTTATGGTTTGCATTTGACATTATTTAGCAGATTCACGTGGAGCGATCGCAAATTGGTGCGGATTTAGCGATAAACTTAAGCACGACAATAGATTTAACTCGATGAAAGCTTGGGTTTCGATAGATAAAGGTCTATGCATTGTTGGGCAGGACAACTATCACCTTCCAGCCTCTTTAGGAGGGTGGACAGTTTAAACACCCTGGCGATACGTTCTCACCGAACACCTGTGCTGTAGGGGTGAAATGCTTCTCCCTTACCCTCTAAAGCTCACCTATCACAATGGTCATCCCTCTTCAGAGAGGGCATAAGGAGGTATTCGTGGATTTTTGGTCCTTTTTTCTAATGGACTTTGTTAAGCAGTTGCAGTCCCCAACCCTCGGTTTTTTGATTGGGGGGATGGTCATTGCTGCTCTCGGTAGCGAATTGGTGATTCCAGAGGCGATTTGTCAGATCATCGTCTTCATGTTGCTCACCAAAATCGGTCTGACTGGTGGTATTGCAATTCGCAATTCCAATCTGACGGAGATGATTTTACCCGCAGCGTTTGCTGTAGCAGTAGGGATTCTTGTTGTATTCATCGCGCGCTACACGTTGGCCAAGTTGCCGAAGGTCAAAACCGTAGATGCGATCGCAACTGGGGGGTTGTTTGGTGCGGTGAGTGGCTCTACTATGGCTGCCGCCCTGACGCTCCTGGAAGAACAAAGCATGCAATATGAGGCATGGGCTGCCGCACTTTATCCCTTCATGGATATTCCAGCACTCGTCACTGCGATTGTGGTCGCCAACATTTATCTCAACAAGAAGAAGCGTAAAGCTTCAGGCGAGTCTTTCAGCAAGCAGGAGTCTCTCAGTACCGCAGGAGAATATACCAGTACCACAGGTGCGTCTCTCAGTACTGCAGGTGCGTCTCTCAGTGCCGCAGGTGCCTCTTTCAGTGCCGCAGGCGCGTCTCCCATTCCCGCAGGCACGTCTCCCATTCCCGCAGGTGATTATCCCAGTAGCCGACAAGAGTATCGCAACAAGCAGAAGGCGGCTGATAATCGGGTCAAGATATGGCCGATCGTAAAGGAAAGCCTCCAGGGTCCTGCCCTATCGGCAATGTTGCTCGGCATTGCTCTTGGACTGTTCACCCAGCCAGAAAGTGTCTATGAAAGCTTCTACGACCCCCTCTTTCGCGGCTTGCTTTCGATCTTGATGCTGGTCATGGGTATGGAGGCTTGGTCAAGGCTCGGCGAACTGCGCAAGGTGGCTCAGTGGTACGTCGTGTATAGCGTGGTGGCACCGCTGGTGCATGGGTTCATCGCCTTCGGTCTCGGCATGATTGCCCACTATGTCGCAGGATTCAGCATGGGCGGTGTCGTGATTTTAGCCGTCATCGCCGCCTCCAGTTCAGACATTTCAGGTCCACCCACGTTACGAGCCGGGATTCCGTCGGCCAATCCCTCTGCCTACATCGGTGCCTCCACAGCAATCGGCACGCCCATTGCGATTGGTTTGTGTATACCGATCTTCCTCGGGCTAGCCCAGGCGATCGGTGGCGGCTAATCTCAGATGGGTTGCGGTCTGTCGGCACTCTCTTGGTTGCGGCAGACCCAATAGATCACTACAGCAAGGTCAATATACAGCGTTAAGGAGGTAACCAACATGGCTAAGCCAGCCAAAAAGCTCGTCATTGTCACGGAAAAGATTCTGCTAAAAAAGATTGCCAGTATCATCGATGAATCTGGAGCAACGGGTTATACGGTGGTGGAAACGGGCGGTAAAGGCAGTCGCAACGTCCGCTCGACGGGACAACCCAGCGTTTCTGATACTCAGGCGAATATAAAATTTGAGGTGCTCACTCCAGATCGAGATATGGCCGAGGATATTGCGGATCAGGTCGCAATAAAGTTTTTCCTCGATTATGCCGGCATGATCTATATCTGTGACGCGGAGGTCCTGTACGGGCACAGTTTCTGTGGACCAGACGGCTGTTGAATCGAGACGACGTAGATCCAAAAAGCCGGGCCATGACCCCGGCTTTTTGGTCAACACCCAAAGTATGACTGACTGTCTTTGAGCGGTTGCCTTTTTCATAGCCTCCCGCAGTTTTATGACTCCCTCAAACCGTTAACCTTCATCGCTTGAAACTCATGATTTTGCCCGACTTTTTGTCTCTTTTTAGTGGGGAAATCGACGCTCCCCTGGCTCCGACACCATTCCTGGCAACTGTTGTTGCTGAAGATTCACCCATTATTCTGTCTGGCGTATTACTGACGCTGGTGGTGATTTATCTGGCCAGTAAATTCGGCGCAGAGGTCGCCAGACGACTGGATTTTCCGCCCGTTTTGGGGGAACTGGTCGCGGGTGTGATTGTTGGCATTTCGGCGTTGCACCTGGTGATCTTTCCCGAAGGAGGGCTATCGGCCTCTGACTCGGTGATTATGACGGCGCTGCAAGGCTTGAATCAGTTGACACCAGATGCGTTGACTCGGATCTTTGAGTCGCAAAGTGAGGTGATTTCGGTTCTGGCTGAAATCGGCGTGATTATTCTGCTGTTTGAAATTGGTCTGGAATCCGATCTGCGGCAGTTGAAAGAAGTGGGAATTCAAGCCACGGTTGTCGCCTGTGTGGGAGTCGCAGCGCCGTTTGCGGCGGGCACAGCAGGGTTAATGATGCTCTTTCATGTCGCCGCAATTCCAGCAATTTTTGCGGGGGCTGCATTAACGGCAACAAGTATCGGCATTACCTCTAAAGTGTTGGCAGAGTTAGGTCAACTTAAATCCAAAGAAGGGCAAATCATTGTTGGTGCGGCGGTGATTGATGATGTCCTCGGTATTATTGTTTTGGCGGTTGTCGCCAGCTTAGCTAAGACGGGTGAGATCGATGTCGCCAATGTCATTTACTTGATTGTCAGCGCTACGGCATTTTTGATTGGATCAATTTTGTTGGGAGGTGTCTTTAACAAAAGTTTTGTGGCGATCGTGGATCAACTCAAAACCCGTGGGAATATTGTTATTCCAGCTTTCATCTTCGCTTTCTTTATGGCATTTTTAGGGAACGCCATTCATCTCGAAGCGATTTTGGGGGCTTTTGCAGCGGGTTTGGTACTCGATGAAACCGATGCCCGCAACGAGTTAGATGAATTAATCAAACCCATCGCCGATTTACTGGTACCCATCTTCTTTGTGACGGTGGGAGCGCGTGCCGACCTCGGCGTTTTGAACCCGACAGTACCGGAGAATCGGGCAGGTCTCTTGATTGCAACGTTTTTGATCGTAGTGGCGATTATTGGCAAGCTGATCACAGGTTGGGCGGTGTTTGGACAACCCGGCATCAATCGAGTGGCGATCGGGGTTGGGATGATCCCTCGCGGTGAGGTAGGTCTAGTATTTGCGGGTATCGGCTCCGCTAGCGGCATTCTAGATAAGCCGCTGGAGGTGTCGATTATTATCATGGTGATTTTGACAACGTTTCTGGCTCCACCTTTTTTACGGGTTGCCTTTGGTTCATCCACCAATCCCATCCCAGAACCTGCCACTCCTTTAGAAGCAGCGAGCGAGTAACGCTTTTGCAACGTTACATTGTTGCTCATTACGGGATGATTGCATTGACGCTGCAATCATCCCGTAATGGGCAAAGGCATAATTTTGGGAACCAGGGATAGCCGGAGTGAGCAAAACAAAGCATAATTAAATTACTATCATCTTCTGCCTAATCATAGATAAAAATCAATCTTTTAGATAGTTTTGGCGAACTATACAGGTGTCGTTTGATCTTGCGTGTCGTATTTTCTGAAGGTGCTTATGCAGATGTTATTAGAAGAATCTGTGTTAGAAGCCTGTGCTCTAGCCACTATTTTGTTAGGCTTCTTTGGCATCATCCTAAAGAAGAACCTGGTCATGAAAATCATCTCGATGGATGTGATGAGTACTGGGGTGATCGCCTACTATATCGTCATAGCGGCGCGAGATGGTTTGTTTACGCCTATTGTGACTGAGGGAACGCCACAAGCCTATGCCGACCCCGTACCTCAGGCGGTCATTCTGACAGCAATTGTTATTGGCTTTTCAATTCAGGCTCTTATGCTGGTCGGTGTGATGAAGCTGTCGCATGATAATCCCACCTTAGAAAGTAACGAGATTGAGCGGAATCAAACATTATGACAGTCCTTACTTTGGCCTGGATTGGATTTCCGTTTTCGGTGGGGTTTCTGATTTACCTGTTACCTCGCTTCTCGCGATCGCTTGCCCTGGCTGGCACTCTAGCTTCGGTAGCTTATTCGATAGGGCTATTTCTTGCATCCGAACCCATTACGCTACGGTTACTGGATAACTTTGGGGTTAGCTTGTTGTTAGATCCATTGGCAAGTTTCTTTATTCTGACCAATGCTCTCGTTACAACAGCTGTCATTTTTTATTGCTGGCAGAGCGATCGCTCTCCCTTCTTTTTTGCACAAACCCTGATCCTTCACGGTAGCGTGAATGCAGCACTGGTTTGTTCTGATTTGATCAGTTTATATGTAGCACTAGAGGTTTTGAGTATTGCTGCATTCTTGCTCATTACCTATCCGAGAACCGATCGATCGATCTGGGTTGGACTACGCTATTTATTCATCAGCAATATCGCCATGCTGTTCTATTTAGTGGGAGCAGTGCTGGTTTATAAAGCCCATCATTCTTTTGATTTTGGAGGATTACGGGGAGCACCTTATGAAGCGATCGCCCTCATTTTTTTGGGTCTGCTGACTAAAGCGGGAGTATTTGTATCAGGCTTATGGCTTCCACTTACCCACTCTGAATCAGAGTCGCCCGTTTCAGCCCTGATGTCTGGGATGGTGGTCAAGGCAGGAGTTCTACCGATGGTGCGGTTCGCCCTGTTTCTAGAAGAGATAGATCCAATTGTGCGTTTTTTTGGGGTAGGAACGGCACTGTTGGGGGTGTTCTATGCGGTCTTTGAGAAAGATGTAAAGCGGATGCTGGCATTCCATACGGTGTCGCAGTTGGGCTTCATCCTGGCGGCTCCAGAGGTGGGCGGCTTCTACGCCCTGACCCATGGGTTAGTCAAATCTGCTCTGTTTCTTCAAGCGGGAAAACTACCTAGCCGCAGTTTCAAAGAACTTAACCAGCGATCGCTCCATACTCCCCTCTGGATTGCCCTCGTGATTGCCAGCTTCTCAATTTCGGGATTTCCTTTACTCTCCGGTTTTGGGGCAAAGGTGTTAACTATGAAAAATTTGCTGCCCTGGCAGGTAATTGCGATGAACGTTGCGGCTATAGGCACATCTATTTCATTTGCGAAGTTCATCTTCTTGCCTCACAAAAACCTGGATGAGACAGCTCGGCCCTCTCTTCAACCCGGCTTTTGGGCTGCGATGGTGCTGCTCCTGGGTGGGTTGTTCGCGGCTAACGTGGTGTATTACGAGGCCTATACCTTCGCAAATATTGTGAAGCCGTTAGCCACCATCTTCCTGGGATGGATTCTTTACCTGGCAATTTTCCGGCGAGTGGTTCTAAAACTACCCCGTGTTCTAGAGGAATTTGAACACTTAGTCGGTGTGATGGGCCTAAGTTTAATCGCGCTTTTCTGGATGGCAATGGCATGATTGCACATATCATTTTTCGATTGGTCATCTGGTTCTTGCTCACGGCGAATCTGAGTGTGGCAAATATCATCATTGGTGTGAGTGTTGCATTCCTGTTACCTCGCGGTGCAACGTCACCTACACGACTGAAAGAGTTGCTAAGAGCCATCTGGAAAATTGTTCAAGCCATTCCTCAAGCCTACTCAGAAGCCATTCAACTGATTGTGCAGCCCCATACTCAGGAAGAAATCATTATGGAGCGGGTCAAAGCGAGGCGATCGCCCGGTCTGATCTTCCTGGACATATTTCTGATTACCTTCACTCCTAAAACCACTGTCTTGAAGTATCACGAAGACGGCTGGTACGAAGTTCATCGCGTCTATCGGAGGAACCAGTCATGATTCTCAACCTGGCCTTAATGGCAATGATTGGAGCGCTGCTGATACCGCTCTACGAAGCATGGAAGGATGAGGACATCTGGCAAACCATGCTGGCATTTTCGAGCGTGGCAACGAAAGCGGCGGTGATGATTCTGCTGATTTCAGTGTTGCGGGATGACTGGATGCTGGGTGTGGCGGGCGTCATCATCCTGAGTGTAGGGAATGCCGGATTTATGCTGCTGGCCCATATTCTCAAGCGGATGGGGGACTCATGATTAAGCTATTGAGCTACTTCTGTATCGGAGTTGGGTTAATCTTCTGGTTCTGGGGTACTTCGTCTCTGTTGACTCGGCGATCGGTGCTGTTTAAACTCCACAACCTTTCGGTATCAGACACTCTAGGGTCGATCAGCATCATGACAGGGTTGCTCCTGCTCCGCCCCCGCGAGTGGCCACTCCTGCTCCTGGCAATTCTTTCCCTGGCTCTGTGGAATACGATGTTGGGCTATGTCCTGGCCTATTGCTCTAGCAGCAGCCCCAGCCGTACCCTCAATTTTAGGAGGCGTAGTGATGGATAGCTATGTTTATATCATTGTTGCACTGTTGCCCCTGGCCGCTGCAATGGTGATCTTTCAAACCAACCCTTACCATGCTCTCGTGATTCGGGGCATTTTGGGGGCGATCGCCGCCCTCGTCTATACGGTACTGGGTGCTCCAGACGTGGCTTTAACTGAAGCATTGGTGGGAACGTTGTTAGCCATTAGCCTCTACGCGGTGGCTGTGCGATCGTCCCTGGTGCTGCGGTTGGGGATATTAAAAGATGAGGCTGTTGCTGGCAACGCAACGGAATCTCCCCCAGAACAGTCCTTCCATCAACTCCTGAATGATCTGCGCACTGCATTTGGTAAGCACTATATGCGAGTTGAACTTGTGCCTTACATGGACGAGGAAGATCTACATCAAGCCCTTTTAGACAAGGATGTCCATGCTATTTGTGCTTACACAGAACCGTTAGAAGGGAAAGCACAGACCGAAGCAATGTTTCCCTACACAACAACGACACGTCTCCCTCGTATCTACGAAATTTTGCAAGCCGAAATGGCTTCTACCCCTGTACGACTTAGTCACAACAACTCATCACAAGCGGAGATAAAGGGATGAAATGGGTTTATATTGCCGCAGGAATTGCATTTTTCTTCAAAATGCTGTTTCTGTCTGAAAATCCGTCCCCTACCTTACCGTTCTCCATCGTCGATGCGGTGGTTCAGGATAGCGGTGTACCGAATGCGGTTTCAGGTATTATCCTGCGGAATCGCCTGTATGACACGATTTTTGAAGTGATTGTTTTTACAATCGCCATCATGGGAGCGAAGTATCTCTTATCTAATGAACGGCTACCGAATCGGGTCTACCAATTTAGCGATGAATCTTCTGTTATTCTGGCGCGGTTGGGGGCGACCATCTCTGCCCTGGTGGGAGTTGAATTAGCGATTCGTGGCCATCTTAGTCCAGGGGGTGGTTTTGCGGCTGGGGTCGCTGGGGGAACAGCGATTGGGCTGATTGCCATGACCTCATCTACAGAATGGATGCAGGGGATTTATCAGCGTTGGCACGCCGCTGCCTGGGAAAAGATATCAGTGCTCGTATTTATTTTACTGTCGATAATCACGCTATCCGGCTTTGAACTTCCCCACGGTGATTTCGGTGCTCTCCTAAGTGGCGGAATCTTACCAATCTTAAATATTTTGGTAGCGATCAAAGTAGCTTTGGGATCATGGGCCGTCGTTCTCATATTTATTCGCTATAGAGGGCTGTTATAGCCGCTTCTTATTTCATCATCAACAGGACTTGCACAAGTCCTAATCTGTCGTTTCTGCAAGAGAACGCCGATGATAGCCATTCTCTTGCTTCCATTGTTGCCGTCCCACCTGGTCAATGCACAGACATCTCTACTACCACCTTTCCCATGCGTCGCGATAATGTACTGTGATCCGGTACCGGCAGATCAATCCCCATCAGGGCAAACAAAGATTCTAGGAATCCCTCCGTCTGCCGTCCAGGTAAGTTGAACAACGATTGAACCGTTGCCATCAAGGCAATTGCCCCATCGCTGTAGTGCTTGGATGCGCCCCGTCGTCCACTCCTTTGCTCATTGATCCAGCCTTCAATCACTGCTTCATCAATCCAAAAAGTCAAGCTGCCTCGTTGTTTGAGGGCTGCATCATACTCACGCCAGTTACGGACTCGATAGGATGGTTTTGGCTTCGTTTTCATCGCAACGCTCACAGGGATAGAGGGGCTGAATCTCGGTATTTTACCCGCTATCTCATATCTTTTATGCAACAACACCATAGCAGTTTATAACTTTGCTATGAGCCGAGATGCTCGTCAGTAGCTGTGCTGCATTTCGTCATCGGTTGTTTTGGTTTTTGCCATTGATCAAAAATATCTTTGACTAAGACTTCTCTCAATAGAATCTTTGTGATGATCATCAATGGCAGTGCTAGAAATAACCCTAGAAACCCAAAGAACGTAGCAAAGATGATCTGAGCCAGTAAGGTCGCAGCAGGTGGAAGCGATACCTGTTGCTTCATCATCCAGGGAACAACGATATAGCTCTCAACTTGCTGAATCAGAAAGTATATTCCCACGATGGGCAATGCTTTCCAAGGCGCATCAAGTAGGGCGATCGCAACAGGTGGCAACATCGCGACAATGTAGCCAACATTAGGAATCAGTTCACAGAAGCCAGCCCATAATGCACTGGCTAACCCCAATGGCATTCGCAGTATCCAGAGGCTTAAACCACTCGCGATCGCAACAAACAGCATCGTGACCAGCGTTCCCATCACCCAGTTGACTAAATCAGTTTCACAATCAGTTAAAATTTCATCCACTCGGCTGCGATAGAAAGCAGGGAAAAGCCGAATAAAGGGCTGGCGGTATTGCGAGGGGTTGGCTAAGAACATGACCGTAAGGACGAGGATTAACACCAGCTTCACAACAATAGCCAGTGAATCAGAAATCCACATAAAGACATGCTGGTACAACCGCCGAGTAAAGGGTTGCGCTTGCTGAGATAACGTATCCAATAGCCAATCATCGTCTACCCATTCTTCAGGAACTCTCTCCTGTATCCATTCCAGACGCAGATGTATCTCTTCTAGGGCTTCAGGTAGGAGGAGAATAAACCGCTGTAATTCATCGATAAATGGAGCAACGACAAGACCAACGAAGCTAATAACAATGATCAAAAACAGGGTGGCGGATAAGGTAACTGCACCTCCGCGTGGCATACCCAATCGCTGTAAACGCTGTACGAACCGACCTAAAACCGTTGCTAAAACAACAGAAACTAAGAGCAATAGCAAAACCTGCTGAATGCGCCACAGGACGTAAACAGAGATGAGAATTGTAAATAGACCAATCCACTTTGCAAGATTCACAAATCACCTTCTTGTCTTCGATGCCATAGCGATCCTTTCTGGTTCTAAGCACAGGACAAAACTTTACCCACGCTAACAATTTATGGGAGACGCACCATACGTCTGAACCTTATCAAACTTCTGACGTGTGATTCATCCCTCCACCGCCACAAGTTGGCTGATGTTTCAGACGATGAATATAGTGCTGTGCAGGTTGATTCAGTACGGTGTTGTGGGGCGCTCCGCGCCCCACAACACCGTTTCTGTACTTAACGAACTTGCACACCGCTATATCGCAATTTTATGTTCCTGAAATTGTTGCTTGAGTTCAGGTAAGCATCAGGCAGGAACACGGTATTACCGTCGCATCAACGTCGAACAGAGCTGTCTTGCCTGTCACGGACTTAAAAATCAACGACCGCAATTCGTGAAAGATAATTACCCGCAAGATCTGGCGTACAACTTTCGAGTGGGCGATCTACGAGGCATGTACAGTGCATTGCAAGCATCACCATGAATCCAGTTGAGATCAATCTGGACAGTACCAGGAGAAAAGTTATCCTGACCTGATCTTGATGCAACTACTGGGTTGGTAAACCGTAACGGGTCTGAAAGTCATGAAGCTTTTGAACCAACTGTATCTGTTGATCGGGAGAGAAGTCTCTTCGATGATTTTCAAGCCATGCTTCTATCTGGTTGATTAGCTCTATTGTCATGGGTACATCAAGGTACAGCTGTTCCAGGATCTTTCGTTGAGCAAAAACAGTTTGAGGTGTTCCTTCTAGCACCAATTGTCCCTGATCCATCACAAACACCCAATCTGCCCAACGGTAAATAAAATCGAGATCATGACTGGCGACCAGAATGGTTGTTCCGGTTGCATGAATTTGTTGGAGTTGTTCAATCAGTTCTTTGGTGTGGCGAGGGTCAAGGTAGGCAGTGGGTTCATCGAGTAACAATAGCTTGGGATTGAGGACCATGACATCTGCGATCGAAACGCGCTTTTTCTGTCCCAAACTCAGGGTATGAACTGGCTGATGGGCAAGTTCCTGGAGATCAAACTGAGCGATCGCCTGCTGCACCCGTCGCCCAATTTCGGCTTCTGGTAAGCTCAGGTTACACAGTCCGTAAGCGATATCTTCTTCTACCGTTGTTGCAACCACCTGATGTTCTGGATTCTGAAACACCAGCCCAATTTGCTGACGCAGGTGCATCAAAGAGCGGCGATCGTACTGCATGGACTGCCCTTGCCAGCGAATTGTCCCTTGTTGGGGCTGATAAAGACCATTTGCCAGCAAAAATAAGGTCGTCTTACCGCAACCATTTTGACCAATCAGCCCACAGCGTTTGCCACTTGGGATATTGAGCGTTAACCCTCGAATGGCAGCATGGCGACTATGGGGATAGCGATAGATGACATTCGCAAATTCCAGTATCGGAGCAGACATCAATTTAGCCAGGGAGATATGTGAAGGGTGGTCGTTAGCAGCAGCAGCAGCAAACAGCCGATCGCGGCTTCCAGGATGTGCCGTCGAGACGGTTGGTAAGGGTAGGAGCACCAGACATGCAGTTGTCCATTAAACCCCCGTGCTGCCAGCGTCAATGAGACTTGACGGTAACTCTCTAGCGATCGCTGAAGCAATTGTCCCACCAAAAGACTGAGGCTATGAATGCCGCGTTTCCAGGTGCGATAACCACAGCGAGAATCTTGTGCTCGCCAAAGTTCTTCCGCGATCGCCAAAATTGTAAAAATAAAGCGATAGATCAGCAGCAAAAGCTCAATTAACAGGGCCGGACAGCGCAACTGTTTGAGAACCTGCAACACCTCCGTAAACGGTGTAGTCAGCAGGATGAAATAGAGGCTGCTTGTGGTAGCTAAAGTTCGGGGCAACAGCAAACTCGCCTGCTGCACGCCGGTTTGACTGATATACCCATAAAAATTGCCAACTCCAATACCCCATCCCTGCCACATATCGGACTGCACAGGCAAGACGGCATCCAAACTGACCCCATTCAATACCAGTGCTGGTAAACTCATGCACCAAAAGCCAAATGGGATTAACAACAAGCGAAGATAGGATTTGGGCGGAATTCTGGCATACACCACAATCCAGAGGAACAACCAAACCGTGATCAATAGTTGAACGATGGGCTGGGAGATCAGCGCAAGGAACAGCAGAATAATTGCAAACGCTAATTTGTGGCTCGGCGGTAATCCTCGCAAGCGATTAGTGTAAGCACAGCTATCAATCAAATGGCTCATTTCCGTGAACGATCGCTTGGTTTTTGCGATCGCCCCTGATAGAATCCAATGGCGTACCCCACAACTCCTGCCCCCAGAGCGGCTTGAACCGCAAATAGAAAGCTTTCAATTTCACTACTGGCGGGTTCAAAGAAAGGCTTAAACCAGGGTTCATACGTGGGATTAAGTTCCTGAATTGCTTGCTCTGCCTGGTTATCTGAGCCGTTAAACGCTCCCCGCACAAAAACAAGTGGAACAGCAATCAGAGCCAGAACAGCGATCGCCAGCAGCCAATTGCGTTGTTTAACCGATTGATTTTTAATTGTGGGTTCTGGCATCACTTATGACCCCTGTCTCAATAGCTTCAACGTTTCCAGTTCTTGCTTCCCATAGGATTGCAGCCAATTCCAAACTAAGACCGTGAGTAATCCTTCACTGATGGCAAGCGGTATTTGGGTCACAGCAAAGATACTTGCAAACTTCAGAAATGAAGCCATAACGCCACCCTGGACGGCGGGAAAGGCTAATGCCAACTGAATCGCGGTGGTCATGTAAGTCAGTAAATCAGCGAAAGCCGTTGCACAAAAAATTGCCAGCCGTTGCCGCCCAGTTTGCCGTAATAGCTGATAGACAAAATAAGCCGCAAAGGGACCGACGATCGCCATTGAAAACAAATTAGCTCCCAGGGTTGTCAATCCCCCATGTGCCAGTAAGATTGCCTGAAACAGCAATACGGCTCCCCCCAGCACCGTCATCACGGAGGGTCCAAACAAAATGGCTCCCAGCCCCGTCCCTGTTGGATGAGAACAACTCCCGGTGACGGAAGGAATTTTCAATGCAGACAGAACAAACGTGAAGGCTCCTGACAGTGCCAGAAGTAATTTCAGCTCTGGATGGGCGGTGGTAATACGAGTGAGCGATCGCAAACCCACAACAAGAAACGGTAGTGCCATAGCCCACCAAAAAATGACCCATTGCCAAGGCAAAAATCCTTCAGCAATATGCATGGCGGTGGCAGGAGTGGCAGAACCCAAAACTAAATAACTACTCAAGCCAGCCATTAAACTTAGACTGACCCATTTTCGATGCAGTGTCTTCATGCTGTGCCTCGCAGAGTAAGACTAAGGATGACACCCCTCTAAAGAGATGCTCTACGATTGGCAGGCATCCTGGCTAATGGGGATAGCAAACCATCCTCAATTACAGTTGCGGGACAGCGGTAGACTTTCACTACTCTTTCCCTGTTTCCTCTAACGGCTGCTTCCCGTTAGAACCACATCGCGCTAATCAGTTTAGCACCTACGATCGGTAGAGTTAGAGTCACAGTCACCAAGTTTATTCTAAGCCCAGCCACTTTGACAGCCTGTCTTTTGACAATTCTGTTTTCGAGAGTTATCAGACAATTACAGCAATTTTCAATTGCATAAGCTACAGATTTTTTGTTGTGTGCCGTGCGGAGCGCGGCACACAACAAAAAATCTAAACAGATCCAGGCGCGAAGCGCTGTAGGTACTTTCAAGCTGAAGTGCTGAGATTTTTGTAAGTTTCAAACCTCAATTTAATCTGCGTTTAGGTAGACATCAATGAAAACGATTCGTCTTGGTCTTGTGTCTAGCGTTATTGCTGCTTTGGGCATGATCCTGCTGCCTGTTTTAAACAATCTTCCCAGTGCCTTTGCCCAGCATCGTGAAAGTATCTCCCAGTCATCAACAACAGGTCAGGGACAAACGATTGTGATGCACTTGAATCACAGCACAGATGATCTTCATGCTGCATTTATGGCATTAAAGTTAGGAACAAACCTGCGACAACAGGGCGCACAGGTCATGTTGGTGTTGACGCTGGAAGGAGTTCGTCATCGCTGACAAAAATCAACTCAAGTGAATTTATCTATGCACTTGAAAATGAACTTTACTCCTTTAGGTAGATGTCAAAACTCAGTTAGTTCATCTAAGTTCTGAATGCGGGTAGCAACTGTACTCATTGGGAGGGCTTTGGGATGATTGTCCTACCAGACGTTTCAGTTCAAACCCAGATCTATGAAAGTGCTACGTCAAGAGTATACCGGGGCATTAGAGTACAAGACGGACAAGCACCCTGCTCTACAGATACCGAAAGGGTCATCATTAAACTGCTTAAGCAAGATTATCCTGCTCCTCAAGAGTTAACGCGCTACAGGCAAGAATATGTCATTACTCGATCCTTAAATGTAGAAGGTGTAATCAAAGCATATAGCCAGCAGAACTATCAACGTACACTTGTCATTCTCCTGGAAGATTTTGGTGGGGAGTCCCTGGAGTATTGGATGCGGCAAAGCCCAGAGATTTCCTGCCCCATGCCCGTATCTACCTTTCTTCCGCTTGCCATCAATCTCAGCACAATTTTAGGCAGAATTCATACCGCCAATATCATCCACAAAGATATTAATCCTGGAAACATTGTTCTTAATCCCGATACAGGTGTTGTCAAACTTATCGACTTTGGAATTGCAACTCAATTTAACCGCACGAATTCCACGTTCAGAAGTCCCCATGTTTTAGAGGGAACCCTTGCCTACCTCTCTCCAGAGCAAACGGGGCGGATGAATCGTTTGCTCGATTACCGCACTGATTTTTACTCGCTCGGCGTGACGTTTTACGAACTGCTCACCGGACAGTTGCCGTTTCCGACAACAGATGTCCTTGAACTTATCCACTGTCATCTTGCCAAACCTCCCATACCGCCCTATAAGTTAAATGCTAAGATTCCTGAGCCTGTTTCAGACATCATTTTGAAACTAATGGCAAAGAATGCTGAAGATCGCTATCAAAGTACTTGGGGTATCAAAGCGGATTTAGAGAATTGTGCCAGTCAGCTAGAAAATAGGGGTCAAATCAATCCCTTTCGGATAGGACTGCACGATGCTTGCGATCGATTTCAGGTTCCACAAAAACTTTATGGGCGGGAGGAGGAGATTGCAGCCTTATTAGCAGCGTTTGAAAGGATGGTAGGAGACGAGGACGCGGAGCGTGAAAATGTCTCTGTATTCCCACGTCTCCGTGGCTCTGTGTCTTCAATGATGCTAGTTTCCGGCTCTGCTGGTATTGGTAAATCAGCACTCGTGCAGGAACTCTATAAACCCATCACAGCAAGACGCGGCTATTTTATTTCTGGGAAGTTTGACCAATTTCAGCGCAATATTCCCTACAGTGCGATCGCCCACGCCCTGCAAAAATTGGTGCAGCAATTGCTGAGTGAACCGGATGAGAAATTGCAACGATGGCGATCGCGATTGTTTGCAGCATTAGGCAACAATGGACAACTCATTGTTGACATCATTCCAGAAGTAGAACTGATTATTGGCAAGCAGCCACCCGTAGCGGAAGTTGGCGCAGCGGAAGCTCAAAATCGGTTTAATCGTGTTTTCCAACAATTTATTCGAGTATTTTGTTCAAAGGAACACCCACTAGTCATTTTCCTGGATGATTTGCAGTGGATAGGTTCTGCGACTTTAAGGCTAATTGAATTGATGCTGCTGGATGATCAAACTCAGCATTTATTTCTAATTGGAGCTTTTCGAGACAATGAGGTTACTCCCACCCATCCGCTAGCGTTGACACTGGAAGACTTGCGAAAGCAAGGGGCAGTGCTTCAGCAAATTGTTCTAGCACCTTTGACGCTAGAGCCACTAAATCAGTTGATTGCCGAAACGTTGAATCAGAATGCTAGCGCGGTTGATTCTTTAGCTCAATTAGTGTTGCGTAAAACCGACGGCAATCCCTTCTTTGTGGGTGAATTTTTGCGATCGCTGTACAGTGAAAATCTCTTGAAGTTTGATGTTGAGCAGCGAAGCTGGCAGTGGAACATTACTCAAATTGAAGCTCAGAATATTACCGATAATGTGGTGGACTTGCTGCTGAGCAAGTTGAAGAAACTACCAGAGGATACACAACGGGTTCTTCAATTAGCCGCTTGTATTGGGGCTGAGTTTGATCTGGAAACGCTGACGATTAGCGCAGAGCAAAACTCTGAAGCAACCGTGTATGAGCGATCGCTTAAAGCCGTTTCTCAGAATTTGCTAACAGCAGTACAGGCTGGATTCATCCAACCAGTCTCTGAACTAGACGGTAACTTATTGGTTCAAGAGTATATATTTTTGCACGATCGCGTTCAGCAAGCTGCCTATGCTTTGATTGATGAGGCACACAAACAAGTTGTTCATCTGCAAATCGGTCGTAATCTGCTGGAAAAAACTTTGCTAGATCCCCGATTAGAACGACTATTTGAAATGGTAGATCATCTCAATCATGGGCTTGAACTGGTCACTGATCAGGCAGAACGAGATGAAATTGCCAGATTGAATTTGATGGCAGGACAGAAAGCAAAAGGGGCGATCGCATATAGTACGGCAAAAGTCTATTTAGCCGCAGGAAGAGGATGGCTAGCAGCGTCTAGCTGGCAAACGAACTATGGCATGACCCTAGCGGTCTACACAGAAACGACGGAAGTGGCATATTTATGCGGTGAGTTTGAGCAAGTAGAGTACTGGGCAGCGATCGTTCTACCACAGGTTAAAACAGTTCTTGATAGCGTAAAAGTGTATGAAGTTAAAATTCGGACTGACATTGCGCAAAACCAGCCCTTAAAAGCGATTGATACAGGATTGGAGATTTTACAAAAATTGGGAATCAGTTTTCCTAAACAGCCAAGTCACTCAGATAGTCGTATTGAGTTAGATGTAATCACATCTCTCTTGGATGAAAAAACAATTGAGGATTTGAGCCATTTGCCTAATATGACTGAGCCAGAAAAGTTGGCAGCGATGCAAATCCTATCAGACATCACGACCGTAGCTAAATTTGCTGCTCCCAACTTACTGCTACCAATTACGTCTAAACAAATCAATTTGTCAATTTTGTATGGCAATGCGTCTGTATCGCCCTTCTCTTATGCCACTTTTGGATTAATTCTTTGTGGTTTGGTTGGAGACATTGAGTCTGGTTATCAGTTTGGACGGCTTGCTCTCAGGTTGTTGTCACGACCGAATACCCATTCACTCAAGTCCAGGATATTGTTCACGGCTCATGAACACGTCCTGCACTGGAAAGAGCATATTAAAGAATCACTGGAGCCATTGCTAGAAGCCTATCAAATTGGACTAGAAACTGGGGATTTAGAATTCGCAGCTTATTCCGCGCATTGCTATTGTTTTCAGCTCTATGTTGTTGGGAAAGAACTCGTAGAAGTTGAATACGCTATGGCAACCTACAATGAAGCAATTAGTCGAATCAAACAGAAAACAACACTGACCTGGAATCAAACGTTTCAGCAGGCGATCGCAAATTTGATGGGATATTCAGTTAATCCAATCTATCTAATTGGTCAATTTTACAATGAAGAGGACGGATTACCAAAACATAATAATGGAACAGCCATCTTTGATGCCTATTTTAATAAACTTTATCTGTGCTATCTCTTTTCTGAGTATGCTCAGGCAATTGAAAACTCAGATGTAGCAGAACCTTATTTCATCGCAATCATGGGCACACCACTTGGATCTTTATACTATTTTTATGATGCGTTAGCAAGGTTGGCTATATATCCTGAAAGCAGCACCGCAGTACAGGTAGAACTCTTCAAAAAAGTTACGGCAAAGCAAGAGGAAATGAAACACTGGGCATATTATGCACCCATGAATTATTTGCATAAATACCATTTGGTTAAGGCAGAGAAAGCACGAGTTTTAGGACAGTGGTTTGAAGCAGAAGAATTTTACGAACAGGCAATTCAAGGGGCTAAAGACAATGAGTATATTCAAGAAGAAGCATTAGCCTATGAATTAGCTGCCAAACATTACTTAGCTCGTGGTAGAGAAAAGTTTGCCCAACTTTACATGAAAGAAGCTCACTATTGCTATAAACGGTGGGGAGCAACTGCAAAACTCAAAGATTTAGAAACTCGTTATCCTCAACTATTACTTCAATCGTCTAACGTAGTTTCTACGCCAATTCGTACCACAACTAAAATCACTTCAAATACCTCAAATACTGCTCTCGATTTAGCGACGGTAATGAAAGCTGCTCAAGCAATTTCGAGTGAAATGGAATTGGAGCAATTGCTTTATGCCTTGATGCAGATTCTAATTGAAAATGCTGGGGCACAGAGCGGATCTCTGCTTTTGGAGAACTCAGGCGTATGGGCGATCGCAGCAGCTTGTGAACTCAATGAAGGCGAGAAAGTCTGTGCAACGCAAGTATTACAATCCATTCCAACAACAAATCACTTACCTGAATCGGTTATTCAATATGTGATCAGAACTCATGAATCTGTGATCCTGAACGATGCAGTTCGTGAGGGGAATTTCATCCATGATCCTTACATTCAACAAAGACAAACTCAATCACTTCTTTGTTTGCCACTATTGAATCAGAACAAACTTGTTGGTGTGTTGTATTTAGAAAATCAACTCGCAACTGGAGTCTTCACACCGGAGCGATCGCAAGTTTTGAATCTACTCTCTACTCAGGCAGCGATCGCGATCACAAATGCCAAGCTTTACTCCGAGCTACGTACTAGCGAAAGCAAGATGGCTCAATTCCTTGAAGCAATTCCGGTAGGAATTAGCATAGTGGATGGGGCGGGTCGCCCTTACTACTTCAACCAACGAGCAACTCAGCTATTGGGTAAAGGGATTGATCCGTCTCTGATACCCAATCAACTTGCAGAAGTTTATCAAACGTATCTGGCGGGAACAGAGCAAAAATATCCGACTGAGAAAATGCCAATTGTCCGGGCATTGAGCGGCGAGCGCACCTCAGTTAACGATATGGATATTCGCCAAAACAACGCAACCATTCCAGTTGAAGTATGGGGAACTCCTATTTTTGATGAACAGGGCAATGTAGTTTATGCGATCGCCGCCTTTCAAGATATTACAGAACGCAAACAGGCAGAGAACTTGCTAGCCGACTACAACCAAACGTTAGAACAGCAAATCACTGAACGAACTTTGCTGCTTTCACAGGAGATTGAAGAGCGCCAACACATTGAGATTGCCTTACGACAGAGTGAAGAGCAACGTAGGCTGACGATGGACTTCACGCACATCGGCAGTTGGAACTGGAATATTGTGGAGAATACAACAGAGTGGAACGACAATCACGCTCGATTGCTAGGGTTAGTTCCTGGTGAGGTTGAGAGTAACTATGGAGTATGGCGCGATCGCGTTCATCCAGATGATATTGATCGAGTCGAACAAGCGGTGGCTGGGGCATTGGCAACCCATACCGATTTTGAAGCTGAATATCGAGTGATTTATCCAGATGGTAGTATTCACTGGCTTGTTGGCAAAGGTCGAGGCATCTACAACGAAGCTGGACAGCCTGTGCGAATGTTAGGGGTGATTCTGGATATTAGCGATCGCAAACTAGCGGAAGCCGCTTCCATTCTAGAAGAGCGCAACCGCATGGCACGAGAAATACATGACACGCTAGCCCAGGCGTTTACAGGTGTTCTAGTTCACATGGGAACCGTTTCTCGATTAGTGACCACCCACCCGGAAGCCATCCAGCCGCACATTAACACGGTGCGTGAACTGGCTCGTAACGGGCTGATAGAGGCTCGACGATCTGTTGCAGCACTGCGTCCTCAATCACTGGAAAATGGCAACCTGTGGACAGCACTAGAGCAATTTGTTTCTATGATGCAATCTTCAACTGAAACTCGCCTGGTTTGTGAGATTATTGGCACTCCCTATGTATTACAGCCTGACACTGAGAATAATCTCTTGAGAATTGGGCAGGAAGCGTTTACCAATGCAATTAAATATGCACAGGCAAGCGAGATCCGGATTGAATTAGTGTATGAACCCACATCGTGCTGTTTACACATTAAAGATAATGGACGAGGGTTTGAAGCGAGCAACACAACCCTGAGCCGGGGGTTTGGATTACTGAGCATGACCGAACGCGCGGAACGTATTGGCGCACAGTTCTCAATTGAGAGCCAGTTGGGGCAGGGAACAGACGTGAATGTATCTGTACAGCGAGGGGTAGTCACATGAGCCAGTCCGCAACCATTCGCGTTTTGATTGTGGATGACCACGCCATTGTTCGGCAAGGGTTGGCTGCAATGATTGAGAATGAACCCGATATGACGGTGGTAGGGCAGGCAGGAGATGGACAGGAAGCGATCGCTCAATATCGCCAACTCCAACCTGATATCACTCTCATGGACTTACGAATGCCAATCATGAGCGGAGTTGATGCAATAGCCGCAATTCGTGTTGAATTTGCTCAGGCTCGTATCATTGTGCTAACGACCTATGACGGCGACGAAGATATTTACCGTGGGCTCCACACTGGAGCAAAAGGTTATTTGCTTAAGGATACTGAACCTGATGAACTCCTCAATGCAATTCATGTGGTTCATAATGGGCAGCCGTATATTCCTTGTGATGTTAGTGCCAAGCTAGTGCAGCGGATGAACAATCCAGAGTTAAGCGCTAGAGAACTGGATGTTCTCCATCTGATGGTACAGGGTTTAAGTAATCAAGAGATTAGTACGTCTTTGAACATCGTTGAAAGTACGGTCAAATTTCACGTTAACCGAATTTTAAGCAAGTTAGGGGTAGGCGATCGGACTCAAGCCGTGGTCAAAGCCTTAAAAAGAGGAATCGCCAAGTTATGAAACCTGAACTAAAGTTCAGGTGCGAATTAGTCATAGAGATCAAGAGAAGTAATGTCCTTTTGGACCTTCAAGCACTCAACTCTGAGTTGGCGACAAAGTAGCATCAGTTTTATAAGCTAAACATATTCAAACAACGCCGCCAGGAGGACTCAAGGATAGAAGTCATGGTAATCCTTTGATGCTATGAGAAACTTTTTGGTAGAGTGCCTGATGGAACACGATAATCAGCCAAATCAACACTTTATCGAACAGTCAACTTATCCTCAAACACAGAGAGCAGCAGGAGCAGTAGAAGCCGCCGCACAGGGGCAATTTGGGCAGATGCACAATATTCTGTTTGAGCATCAGCAAGAGTTAGGAAATGGCTACTTAGTGGAGTATGCCGATCATCTTGGACTTAATATTTCTCAGTTTCTGTAAGGCTTCTATCAGCAGCATAGCCAATTCATTGCAGACAACAAATGAAGGAGAATTAGCATGACTCACTATGATTACATTGTAATTGGTGCAGGGTCAGCAGGTTGCGTGGTCGCCAATCGTTTGACTGAGGATAGTGATACAACCGTGTTACTCCTGGAAGCGGGTAACCCCGATACCAAACCAGAGATTCACATTCCAGCCCAATGTCTTAGTCTACAAGGCTCTGAGGTGGACTGGGGCTATTTCTCTGAACCCGAACCCTACCTGAATAACCGCAAAATCTTTTGTCCACGCGGCAAAGTCTTGGGGGGCAGCAGTTCGATTAATATCATGATTTATATCCGGGGCAATCCTCATGATTATGACCACTGGCAGGAATTGGGCAATTCCGGTTGGAGTTACCAAGATGTGTTGCCCTACTTCAAGAAATCGGAGCACCAGCAGCGAGGGGCATCTGAATTTCACGGGGCTGATGGGGAGTTGAGTGTCACCGATCCGATCGCACCTACGGTGGTATCTCAACGCTTTGTAGACGCAGCAGTGGCACTCGGATATGACCACAATCCTGATGTCAATGGCGCGTCCCAGGAAGGCGCAGGACTTTATCAGTTGACGGTCAAAGATGGTAAGCGACACAGTGCGGCGGCGGCTTTTCTCGTACCGATTCTCGATCGTCCTAATTTAACAATAACGACAGGAGCATTGGTGACTCGCCTGTTGTTTGAGGGGACTCGCACCGTTGGGGTGGAATACTGGCACGAAGGCACGCTGCATCAGGTTAGGGTCAATCAGGACGTAATTTTAAGTGCTGGCGTGTTCGATTCGCCCAAACTGCTGATGCTTTCCGGTATTGGAGATGCATCCTACCTAAAAGGAATGGGAATTCCGGTCGTGGCTGATTTGCCGGGCGTGGGTCAAAACCTTCAAGATCACCCTGTTGTGTCTGTGGCACACGAGGCAACTCAAGATTTACACGCAGCAAGTACCAGTAGTATCGGTGAAGCTAACTTGTTTTTGCATACTGAAGGAAATCTGGATGCTGCACCAGATTTACAGTTTCTCTTCGGCTCCGTTGTGTTGGTGCCACCGGGTTATGCCCATTCGGGTTCAGGATTCACAAGTTTCGTTTGTTTGACTCATCCCCACAACATTGGCAGTGTCAGTTTGCGATCGCCCGACCCCAAAGACCCACCGATGATTCAAGTGAACTTTCTTCAAAGTGAAGCGGATGTACAAAAGCTGGTTGTCGGGATTAAATTACTTCGTGACTTGTTTAATGCAAGTCCTTTGGATGAGTTTCGCGGTAAGGAAATTGCTCCGGGGGCTGATATTCAGAGGGAGGCAGACCTCGAAGCCTATATTCGCGATACGTGCAGCACAGTATGGCATCCGGTCGGCACCTGCAAAATGGGGATTGATTCAATGGCAGTGGTAGACCCCGAACTACGGGTACGTGGAATTCAAGGTCTCCGGGTAGTGGATGCATCCATCATGCCAACCATCACAACCGGAAATACAAACGCACCCACCATCATGATCGGTGAGAAGGCAGCCGATTTGATTAAAGCAGGTCGCACAGCGCAAACGGTTCTCAACAATGCCCAACATCCGGCGTATTCAGCTACTTAGAAGGGATACACAATGGCACTGATTACAACATCATTTGGACGGCATTCCACCGCTGCTGAAGTAGTAAAAGGAATTGATCTGTCCGGCAAGCGAGCGATCGTCACAGGAGCCGCATCGGGTATCGGCATCGAAACAGCACGGGCATTGGCAAGTACAGGAGCCGAGGTGACACTGGCTGTGCGGAATACTGATGCTGGAGCAAAAACGGCGGCTGATATCACCGCTACCACGGGTAGTTCCAATATCCATGTTGCTCCGCTTGATTTAAGCGATCGCAACTCGATCACTCAATTTATTGCTGCCTGGAATGAACCGCTACATATTCTCGTGAATAATGCAGGCGTTATGGCACTGCCCGAACAGCGCACACCCGAAGGTTGGGAGATGCAATTCGCCACCAACTATCTCGGACACTTTGCCCTGGCACTCGGACTCCACGATGCTCTTGCGGCGGATGGGGCTGCTCGTATCGTGTCGGTGAGTTCTAGTGCTCATCTGATGTCACCGATTGTGTTCGATGATATTCACTTCCTGTTCCGTCCGTATGATCCGTGGCTGGCATATGGACAGTCTAAAACTGCAAATATTCTCTTTGCCGTGGGTGCTACTGCACGCTGGTTCAACGATGGTATTACGGCTAATGCCTTGATGCCTGGGGCGATCGCCACAAACCTTCAGCGGCATACGGGCGATCTTAAAAGCCCACCTGAGCGGCAAAAGACACCCGCACAAGGTGCGGCAACCTCTGTTTTGCTGGCAACCTCTCCGCTCCTGGAGGGCATTGGCGGACGCTATTTCGAGGATTGCAACGAAGCGGCGATCGTCGCTAGCGGGAACGGCTATATGAGCGGCGTTGCTCCCTATGCCTTGAACCCAGACAACGCCGATCGCCTTTGGGATAGCTCACAGAAAATATTTTCAGATTTCACAACGCCCCTTGAAACTGAGGCTATCACTTAAAAGGAATCAAAACTATGACGTCACAAACAGCTCAAACTATTACTTCTGCTGATGAGTCGGCAATCCGTGCTGTCCTTCGCCAGATGATTGATGCCTGGAATCGAGGGAGCGGCGAAGGCTTTGCTGCCCCGTTCAGCAAAACTGCCGATTTCCTTACGTTCGAGGGCACACATCTTAAGGGTCGAAAAGAAATCGCTGCATTTCATCAGCAAGCGTTCGACACGGTTGTTAAAGGAACACGTTTGGAGGGTGAGGTAAATTTCGTCCGCTTCGTGAATCCGCAACTCGCACTGATGCATGTCGTAATCAGGGTAATACTAGCCGGACAAACTGAACCTTCACCGTCACGAGATTCGCTGCCGCTCTACGTCATCACGAAAAGTGACGAAGGCTGGCAGATCGAAGGGTTGCTCAATACCCGGAAGTTAACGCTAGAACGTCAATTTTTCTTAGACGACTTTGACGCACTGAGCGCAGAGGCTCAACGTCAAGTGACCGACCTCGTTTCAGATCTCAAGCAGTGTCATCCAGCCGATCAATCAAAGACGATGTAGTGAACGTTGAATATGACGAATCAACCGATAACACTGCAATCATTCACACCAACCCAGTATTCCTATCAGATTTAACCCCATGGAAACACTAGAAGGAAAAGTCGCCCTGATCACGGGTGGCACCAGCGGTATTGGTCTTGCTACCGCCAAGCAGTTTGTCGCTGAAGGTGCTTATGTCTTCATCACGGGTCGTCGCCAAACTGAACTGGATGCTGCTGTCAACGCAATCGGTGAAAACATCAGAGGTGTGCAAAGCGATGTCTCCAATCTGGCAGATCTCGATCGCCTGTTTGCCACCATCCAGCAAGAGCAAGGACATCTCGATATAGTTTTCGCCAATGCAGGGGGTGGAGAAATTGCTCCCCTTGGATCAATCAGCGAAGAACATTTTGACAAAACCTTCAACACGAATGTCAAAGGTTTGCTGTTTACGGTGCAGAAGGCACTGCCACTGCTACCAGAGGGGGCTTCCATTATTCTGAACGCCTCAACAGCTTCTACTAAAGGCACCCCAGCCTTCAGCGTTTATAGCGCCACCAAAGCCGCTGTGCGATCGTTTGCTCGCAACTGGACCCTTGATCTCAAAGGGCGCAAGATTCGGGTGAACGCCATTAGTCCGGGTGTGGTTCCAACTCCGGGGTACAACCTGATCGGACTTAGTGATGAACAGGTGCAGGAATTTGTAGACAGCCAAGCCGTCAACATTCCACTGGGACGCGTAGGCACACCTGATGAAATTGCCAAAGTCGTTGTTTTTCTTGCCTCAGATGACAGCAGCTTTATCAATGGCATTGAACTGTTTGTCGATGGTGGTATGGCACAGATTTGAAGTCTAAAACTTTGGAGTTAACGATGAAACTCGTTTCTGTCAATGTTGGATTGCCTCGCGAAGTGACCTGGAAAGGAAAAACCGTTAGCACTGGAATTTTCAAAGAGCCAGTCAACACGAGAGTGATGGTGCGATCGCTCAACTTGGATGGTGATGGACAAGCGGATCTCACCGTTCATGGTGGGGAAGACAAAGCCGTTTATGTCTATCCGTTTGAGCATTACGACTACTGGCGCAGTGAATTGCCAGATACAGACTTAACAATGGGCAATTTTGGTGAAAATTTCACGGTGACTGGTTTCAAAGAAGAAGAACTGAATATTGGCGATCGCTTTCAGATTGGCACTGTGGAATTAATGGTAACTCAACCCCGTTTACCCTGCTACAAACTGGGGATTCGGTTTGGAAGAGCGGATATGGTGAAACGATTTCTCGCCAGTCGTCGAACTGGATTTTACTTCTCCGTGTTGCAAGAGGGTGAAGTTGGAGCCGGAGACACCCTGAAGTTGGTGAGCCGGGATGATAACAACATTACGGTTGCTGATATTACACAACTGTATACCCGCGAGAAGACCGATCCAGAGTTGCTTCATCGTGCAGCCCAATTAGAAGCATTACCTGAAAGTTGGCGCGACTACTTCCAAGAGCAGGTTCGTCGTGTGAGATAGATCAGCCTGCTGTTAAACATCACCATTGGACTTTATACACGTACAAGGAGTAATTCCATGATTACATATTGCACCGTTTCGATCGATGGTTTAGATATTTTCTATCGTGAAGCAGGTTCCCGTGATAATCCCACCATTCTTTTGCTGCATGGCTTCCCAACCTCGTCTTACATGTTTCGCAATTTGATTCCTGTGCTTGCTGATAAGTTTCATCTCGTTGCACCGGATTATCCCGGTTATGGTAATAGCTCAATGCCAAGCGTGGATGAATTTGACTACACGTTTGATCAGTTGGCTGAGATTGTAGAGAAGTTTATTGACGCGATCGCTCTCAAAAAGTACAGCCTCTATGTCATGGATTATGGCGCACCCATTGGCTACCGCATTGCCGCAAAATATCCAGAGCGAGTGCAATCGTTGATTGTGCAAAATGGTAATGCTTACGAAGAAGGTTTGCGTGAGTTTTGGGAGCCGATCAAGGCATACTGGCAAGACAAATCACCTGAGAATGAGAGCAAGCTGACTTACCTTGTTACCCTGGAAGCAACGAAGTGGCAATATACCAACGGGGTGCGCAATCCAGAAGCGATCAGTCCAGATACCTGGACGATGGATCAACATTTTCTCGATCGCCCCGGTAATGGTGAGATTCAACTGACGCTATTGTACAGCTACGGTACGAATCCACCGCTCTACCCACAATGGCAGGAGTATTTCCGCCAGTATCAGCCACCAACCCTGATTGTTTGGGGCAAGAACGACTACATTTTCCCTGCTGAAGGCGCATATCCTTATCAACGCGACCTGAAAGACGTTGAGTTCCATTTACTTGATACGGGACATTTTGCCCTAGAGGAAGAGGGAGAGGCGATCGCCAACTACATTCGTCAATTTCTCGCGTCACGACTACAGCTTGTCACTGTTTGATTAACACCATTCGTGAAGGCTTTCTTAATTGGGTTAAAAGTTTGAACATTAATCACACACATCACGCATCAATCAGAACACCATGACACAAACTCTCTGGCTATTTGGCACTCGTCTCACGATTGTTGCCGATCACACCACAACCAAAGGTCAATACGATCTGATTGAAGGTTATTTCCCACCCGGTTCCCAGACTCCTCCTCATCGCCACACACGCTATTCTGAACAACTCTATGTGCTGGAAGGAGAGTTCACAGTCTGGGCAGGCGAGAATAAGGTTGTGCTGAAAGCGGGTGAAAGCTTTGTGATCGCTCCATGTGTACCCCATGTTGTTGCCACGCTTGGCGATCGCCCCGCTCGCGGACTCGTTGTTGCTGCGCCCAGTGCCTTTGCTCGGTTAATTGAAGCAGTAGGGACTCAGGACGAGACAGGAACACCCGATATGGCATTGTTTGATCGCATTTCTACTGAGATCGGTGACGAACTGTTGGGTCCGCCTGGAACCCTACCTACCGATTTTGCAGCGACAACCTGAACTACAGGATTTAGTGCTGTCCTGCTCACTTATTTAATTATGCCGCACCTAACTCAACTATTTCGCAAATGGCTGTATCCCGTTTCCTAGACTGATATAAAGCTTTCAGGAAGCGGTCAATTGCAGGTTCACCTCGACCAAGTTTTTCCACTTCAACAAGTAGCAGAAGCGCAGCGATCGCTTGAGGCTGGGGAAATCATCGGACGACTTGTCATCGAAATGTAATGAGGAATTAGGATGAAAAACGGAAAAATTGGCGTTGGTATCATTGGTGTTCATCCTTCGCGTGGATGGGCAATGACCGCGCATCTACCTGCGCTGCAAGCATCACCCGATTTTGAAGTCGTTGCATTGACGAATTCAGATCCAGATATAGCGAGCAAAGCAGCACTTAAATTTAATGTGCATCACGCCTTCCAACTTCACGAAGATCTGTTGGCGCGCCCGGATGTAGATTTGGTTGTCGTTACGGTCAAAGTGCCATATCACTTTGAAGTGGTGAGTGCCGCAATCCGCGCGGGGAAATCGATTTATTGTGAATGGCCTTTGGGTAACGGGTTGCAAGAAGCAGTCGAACTGGAGCAACTTGCTCAAAAACACAAGGTTCACACGGTGGTGGGATTACAGTCTCGCACAACGCCAGAGGTGAATTTTATTCGTGACTTAATTCGTGACGGTTATGTTGGTGAGGTTCTGTCCGTTTCGCTAATCGGTTCAGGCATGATTGGCGGAGCAATGATTCCTGAACAATTTGCTTATACCCTGAACCCGAAAAATGGCGCAGGCATGATAAACGTTGCCTTTGCCCATGCGATCGATTCTGTGGGTTATGTGCTGGACTCGGGCGTAAGTGAGGTCATGGCAACTTTAGACATCCGCAGAAAAACAGCACAGGTGATTGAAACAGAAGCGATCGTGGCGATCGAAACGCCAGATCAAATTGCTGTCAGCGGCAAAATGAAAAGCGGTTCTGTGATTTCTGCCCATTTTCGAGGAGGGCTATCGCGTGGTAGCAATTTCAGATTGGAAATTAATGGAACACAGGGTGATCTAATCCTCACCAGTTCGCTTGGCTATCCTGGACTGGGCGAAACGAAGGTTCAGGGTGCTCAAGGTGAAGCAGTCGTTGTGCAAGACATCAAAATGCCGCAAAACTACAAGACGATAAATGCAGACCTTGAAACTATGGCAATGACTGTTGCCAGTAATTACGCCTTACTTGCTACCGACCTCAAAAATGGAACAAAAACAGCACCAACATTTACAGATGCTGTAATTCTGCACCGTCTCATAAATGCAGTTGAGCAATCGGCTGCGACGGGTAATCGGCAGCACCTCTAAAATCACCGCAACAGATGGCTAAGTGCTGCCTACTAATCACAAGAAGCATCATTGTTTTTCTGATGGTTTCTAATTCAGCCGCAATCACAGGGAAATATTAGCCATTTCAGGTGGGTTTTAGCCCAGAAAACTGTGAATATCAACAATTAAGGAGAGATAACATGAATATCAACAAGAATGACACCGCAGTCGTTGTAATTGATCCGCAAAATGATGTTTTAAGCGAGAAGGGAGTTTCCTGGCACTTAGTGGAAAACAGTGTGAAGGAGAACAAAACTGTTGAAAACATTGAGCGAATCTTTAAAGCTGCAAAGCAATATGAATTTGAGGTTTTCATATCTCCTCACTATTACTACCCAACCGATTATGGTTGGAACTTTGCTGGAACCGTAGAGCGCATGATGCTGGATATCAAAGAGTTCGATCGCAAAGGGGCGTTGAGTCTTGACGGTTTCTTAGGATCGGGTGCTGACTGGCTCGATCGCTACAAGCCTTTCATTGAAGATGGTAAAACGATCGTCGCAAGTCCCCATAAAGCTTATGGACCACAGACCAACGATCTGGTTTTGCAACTGCGAAAGCGCAATATTAACAAAGTTATCCTGCTGGGGATGCTGGCAAATATTTGTGTTGAAGCTCACCTGCGAGACTTAATCGAACAAGGGTTTGAGGTTCTCATCGTTAAGGATGCAACGGCTGCCCCACAACATCCAGATTTAGGGGATGGCTACAAGGCAGCAGTGACCAATTTTGGCTATCTTGCCCATGCTGTCCTATCTACAGATGAAGCTGTCGAGGCTATGGCATAACGAAAAATCTGGCGCTCCATATTAAACCCTACATAGCCTTTGACTATATCCAATGAGATTAACAAACATACAAGGAGATCACACCATGAATAGGTTCATCCTCAAGAATGGCATTCGTCTGATTTTGATCGTTGCACTCTTTTTAGGAACCCTTACAATTACCTCTCTAGGAACCATCATGAATCCTGCCAGCGCACAAGATAGCAAGCCCACCATTGTTCTGGTTCACGGTGCATTTGCCGAGTCTTCCAGTTGGAACAGTGTATTAACCAGGTTGATCGAAAAAGGGTATCCAACCGTTGCCGTAGCAAATCCCTTACGGGGAGTCGGGACTGATGCGGCTTATGTTGCCAGCGTCCTTAAGGGGATTGAGGGTTCCGTTGTGCTAGTCGGGCACTCCTACGGAGGCATGGTGATCACAGATGCAGTCGATGACAACGAAAATGTAAAGGCACTGGTTTACGTTGCTGGCTTCGCTCCAGAGGTGGGCGAGACGGCTGCCGAACTCTCAGGACTTTATCCCGGAGGCACACTCGGACCAACGCTTGCCCCTCCGGTTGAGTTGCCTGATGGTGGCAAAGACCTCTACATTCAGCAAGACAAGTTCCATGCACAGTTTGCCGCAGATGTGCCCGTCAGCGACGCGCAGTTGATGGCGCGCACCCAGCGTCCGATTACGGAAGCTGCACTGAACGAAGCCGCCAGTGAGTCTGCATGGACGTCTATCCCGTCCTGGTTCATCTATGGCGATCGCGACTTGAACATCCCGGCAGCGGTGCATTCTTTCATGGCGCAGCGTGCTAATTCAAGAGAGACGATTGCTGTAAATGGTGCATCCCATGTCGTGATGATTTCCCATCCAGATGCCGTTGCTGAGGTCATTGAACACGCTGCGATCGCACCATAGACGACGTGTAAATGCATTCCGGCTCCAAGTCGAATGTGGAGAGAGCAACAGGAAGGCAGACAGGCAATGAGTAAAACTTGAGAAGAAATTTGTGGTTTACTTGCAGTGGACTCTTAAGCCTCAATGGTTTCATCGAATCGGTGCCGATTGGCTTGATCGCGACAAGCCCTTTATCGAGGATGGCAACACGATCGCCGTCAGCCCTCATAAAAGAGCTGTGCGAGTTGATTAAGGATCTTTACAACATTAAAAACCACAACTGTTTTGGGAGAGTGCGGCGGAGCCGCACTCTCCCAAAACAGTTATTCAAGTTATTTTTATGAGGACACTAAGTGAATTTGTAGGACCATTGACCGATCTGCATTACGGTTTGCAGAACATTGCACCTTATTACTATTTCCCTTTCCTATAACCAACCGTCTGGATTAGTTGAGTTAGTGGTGAATCGGGCACAGTATGAAGTATTGCCTTCTGTGCCAAAATAGTTTCCAACTTGACCGCTATAGATTAAGGGAATTGGTTGGGCAGCACTCATAGGAACTTTCTGATGTACGACTTGAATAAATAATTCTTCTTAGGATCACAAATTAATTAAAACCCGGACGTTTATTTTTGGAAGCGCGGCGGAGCCGCGCTTCCAAAAATAAATCTTCGGTTTTATTAAATCTACGATCCTTAGGATGCCCTGAATTCAGAAAAGTTAAACTATGCGATCGAGGTTTACTTCTTCCACTTCACTAACGACTTTTCTGACAACTCAATTATGTTGCGACGTTTTTCTTCCAGTTCAAACTTGATTAGGATTGGCATCGTCTTGATTGCGATCGCCTTCATGATTCTGTTTTTTCTGCCGTCACTGGTTAGCCTTCATCTCAATCTATTAATCTCATCCATGGTTAATCAACGCGGTAGCGTCATAACGGACAGTCCAGAGATCATTGCCCTCAGAAGAATCATTGCTGACAGCTATCTCCTGCAAAACGCTTATCTCTTCTTAACGGGTATTGTTTTGCTGGCTGCCGGAGTATTCAAACAAACCAATCGCTAGCACGCATCCAAGAATCACGCCCTCAAGCTCAAACTTTTTCAAGCCAGGAAGAATATGAGCGGCGTACGAAAATTCCTTTCTTCCCGTTTATTTCAGCACGTAAATTAATTCACACTTCCCCGACCCGCAATATAACCATCCTAAATGGGTTGTGAGATAGGCGGGCGCAGCCCGCCTATCTCACAATCAAACAGGAAAGCGATAGAACTTAAGGAGTACATGACAAACCATCTAACTTATGGAACCCTATATCAGCTTGATTACGCTCGGAGTGTCTGACCTTGTCCGTTCCACTGCCTTTTACAAGCAGGGGTTGGGTTTACCTGCGAAAGAAGAGTTTGAGGGCGTGACGTTCCTGAATCTCAGAGGAACCTGGTTGGCGCTCTACTCCCGTGAGGCGCTCGCGGCTGATGCTCACGTTTCAGCTACAGGGAACGGTTTTCCAGGGTTCACTCTGGCACACAATGTAAAATCGAAGGAAGCGGTTGATTCCGTTCTTGAACAAGCAGGAGCAGCAGGAGCTACTATTCTCAAACCTGCACAAGATACTGATTGGGGTGGGTATTCGGGTTACTTCGCTGACCCCGATGGCTACCTGTGGGAACTCGCCTGGAATCCGCATTTTGATTTGACAAAATGACTAACAATTCTTTAAAACTTAGAAGGCAAAAATACTTTGAAATTAGTTCACTGATTTCTCGATTAGAGCATACGACACTAAATTCACTGCTTGACCAGAGTGAGTCAAATGAATCGGGTACAGGTTGGGGGATGAATCACATGATGGTTCTTGGACAATCCAACGTGTTTGTGAAACGGGTTCCGGTCACAGATATTGAGTATGACAACCTGTTTTCCACCCAAAATCTGTATGACCTTCCCGCTGCTTGTAGCTATGGCATCAACTCTACTGGGTTAGGAGTCTTCCGTGAGCTTATCACCCATCTCAAAACAACTCAGTGGGCATTGGAAGCAGCGATTACCTCCGGCAACAGCGAAACTTGCGCCAATTTTCCATTGATGTATCATTATCGAATTCTTCCTTCCACTAAAAAGTGTATAAAGGACACGCCATTCCCTCACGCCAAACTACGACTGCTGCTTAACGAAACAGGATTGCTGCCCATTTCAAATCTCTAATCGAGCCGTTAAGCGATCGCAAATTAAGTGCACTATTTGGCAACCGGGATGTTGAATCAGGCGATCGCCGACCCATTATTCGTGGTTTTAATTAATTTGTGATCCTTAGAGTTAACGGGGGGGTGTAAGGTCTAAAACATCTGAAATTATTGCTGTGTAAGAGTTTTAGCCTTGCAGAGAAAGCAGAACTCGTTTGCAAAATGCGCAATGTAGCGGTACGAATTAGGGTTAGGACGGGGTGCAGGGGTGAAACCCCTGCGTGGCGGCACCGCTCCCATCCCCCCTTGATGTAGTAACTAGATTGCGTAGAGCCATATAATATGCTCAGTCACAATTGTTCTATTTTTACGGCACAATCTTTTATTTGAGAGCCATTAGACAGTCAGGAAACGCCATGCCAACCTATCGATCTAAAACTTCTACCCATGGACGCAACATGGCTGGTGCCCGTGCGCTGTGGCGCGCCACCGGAATGCAAACTGAGGATTTTGAGAAGCCAATTATTGCGATCGCCAACTCCTTCACCCAATTCGTCCCCGGTCATGTTCATTTGAAGGATCTGGGGCAATTGGTGTGTCGTGAGATCGAAGCGGCGGGTGGGGTAGCCAAAGAATTCAACACCATCGCGGTCGATGATGGGATTGCCATGGGTCACGATGGGATGCTCTACAGTTTGCCTTCCCGTGAGATTATTGCAGACTCGGTGGAGTATATGGTCAATGCTCACTGTGCCGATGCCCTGGTTTGCATTTCCAACTGTGACAAAATCACTCCCGGAATGTTGATGGCTGCGCTGCGTCTTAACATTCCTGCTGTCTTCGTGTCTGGTGGACCGATGGAAGCAGGCAAGACGAAGCTGGCGGAACACAAGCTGGATTTGGTGGATGCCATGGTAGTCGCGGCTAACAGCAATGTCAGCGACGAAATTGTTGAGGAGTATGAGCGCTCCGCCTGTCCGACCTGTGGTTCCTGCTCCGGCATGTTTACCGCCAACTCAATGAACTGCCTCACGGAGGCGATCGGTCTTTCCTTACCGGGAAATGGCACTGTCCTGGCAACCCATTTCGATCGCAAAGATCTATTCCTCAATGCGGCACGCACCATTGTTGACATCACGCGTCGCTACTACGAGCAGGACGATGAGTCGGTACTGCCCCGCTCCATCGCCAGCTTCAAAGCGTTCGAAAATGCCATGGCCCTAGACATTGCCATGGGCGGTTCAACCAACACCATTCTTCACGTGCTGGCAGCGGTTCATGAGGCCGGTGTTGATTTCACCCTGGCAGATATCGATCGCCTATCGCGTAAAATTCCCCAGCTTTGTAAGGTGGCACCGAACACGCCCCAATACCACGTTGAGGATGTCCACCGGGCAGGTGGAATTCCGGCAATTCTGGGCGAGTTGGATCGAGCAGGTCTGCTCCACACGGATGTACCCACGGTTCACAGTAAGACAATGAAAGAGGCGCTGGATACCTGGGATGTCGTGCGTACCAGCGACGAAGCAGTTCATACCTTTTTTAAGGCTGGCCCTGCGGGTATCCCGACTCAGCAAGCCTTCAGCCAATCGACCCGTTGGCCCTCCCTCGACCTGGATCGGGAACATGGATGTATCCGTAACCTTGAACATGCCTTCAGTACCCAGGGCGGCTTGGCTGTACTCTACGGCAACCTGGCTGAACGTGGCTGTATTGTCAAAACGGCAGGGGTAGACGAGAGCATCCATGTCTTTGAAGGGCAGGCGCGGATCTACGAAAGCCAGGATGCTGCGGTGAAAGGCATTCTTAACGATGAAGTGCAACCGGGTGATGTAGTCATTATTCGCTATGAAGGTCCACGGGGCGGACCGGGTATGCAGGAAATGCTCTACCCTACCAGCTATCTCAAATCGAAGGGGTTGGGTAAGGTCTGTGCCTTGTTGACCGATGGTCGCTTTTCGGGGGGAACGTCGGGTCTCTCGATTGGTCATGCCTCCCCCGAAGCCGCAGCAGGCGGTAACATTGCCCTGGTGTACGATGGCGATCGCATTCACATCAACATCCCCAACCGCACCATCGATGTGGATGTGTCAGCGGAAGAATTAACCAACCGTCGTCTGGTGATGGAGGCGAAGGGCAAAGATGCCTGGAAGCCTGCCCAACCCCGACAGCGGCGTGTAACAGCCGCGCTTAAGGCTTACGCACTGCTCGCGACAAGCGCGGATCAAGGTGCGGTACGAAACCTGGAAATGCTTGAGTAGGCGGATTCGGCACCGCTGAGTGGGACTAAAAATAGGGGTTAGGCACCAAGGTCAGACGATGGCAGGGGACAGACTTCCATCGCTTGAATCAAGCCATGCTCAATAGTGAAACGGTGACCCACATATTCATCGGCAAGCACGACTCCGGCTAGATCGCGCACGACCTGATGCACCTCGACCAAGACCTGCCCAGCATCCTCTGGGTGAAAAGCAACTGGCTCGACGTGTGGATTAATCTCGCTCCACTGCTCCGTCCAATAGGCGCGAACGGCTTCAGGTCCACAGGCAAAACCGCCCTTAAATGCTTTTGGCCAATGCACGTCAGGAGCCATAAGGGCGACGGCAGCATCAATATCACGCGCATTAAAGGCTACGTACGCGGCGCGTAGCCGTTCAATTTCTGTTGCAGGTTGATCTGGCATATGCTTAACCACGCTGAGCCGCTTCGATCGCCGCGATGTCGATCTTTTTCATCTGCATCATGGCATCGAACGCACGCTTGGCGGCAGCAGCATCGGAATTGGCGATCGCGTTCGTCAGGGCGATCGGTGTAATCTGCCAGGACAATCCCCATTTGTCTTTACACCAGCCACAGGCACTCTCCTGTCCACCGTTGCCAACGATCGCGTTCCAGTAGCGATCGGTTTCAGCCTGGTCAACGGTTGCGACCTGAAATGAAAACGCTTCGGTGTGCTTGAACGCAGATCCGCCGTTGAGTCCGAGGCAGGGAATTCCCATCACGGTAAATTCGACAGTCAACACGTCCCCTTGCTTCCCCGACGGAAAATCTCCTGGTGCATGGTGTACGGCATCAACAGACGAATCGGGAAAGGTGTCGGCGTAAAACCGCGCTGCGTCCTCGGCGGTGCCATCATACCAGAGGCAAATCGTGTTCTTTGCTGGCTTTTCCATGTCACTTCTCCATCAAGATGAGCCACCCTAAACCGGAGTCAACAATACGCTCGCAGTCGAAGAATATTGGCTCAGACGACATTTCCGCCCATTCTAGCGCGGCTTCATTGTGCCTCACAAAGACGGGATAACGATCTCAATCCTCCCGTAGATACCCTCAGACGCTCAACAAATAACTTCTCGGTGATCGGTATGCATGAGGTTAAAGGGGTTACATTAGTTCGTAAAAATATTAGGTGCCAATTGCATCAGAATTCTACATACAAATAACATTACTTCCACTCTTCATGTAGGCCATTTCATTTCAGGCATAAACGGGCGCAATAGCGGCACTCGTCCCCAGAAATCCTGAAGGCGTTGCGAATGAGGTAGAGGAAGTAAAGCCGATGCTTGTGAGTTATTCCATGCATCTACTAGTTGAGTCAACGTTTCTTGAACCGTTTTAATTGTCTTGGTGGGACTAGCACTAGCACGCTCAGCAAGTAACTCAAATCGTCTCAACTCTAAAGCAAACCAATTTTTCGTACCTGCCAGCTTAAGGGCAAGCTCAGAGCTTAACTCTGGCCATGCAACCGTACACACCTGATCGTACATTGGTGCAAGACTTGGATATTGGCTATCCAAATACAACAGTGACCAGTTTTTTAGATGAGCATCTGCATTTCCAGAGGCAATGATAAACGTAAGCCGACGAATAAATTCATAGTATGCATCATCGCCAAGAAGTTGTTTGACCAATCCACCACACTGTTCATACTTTATGTGGTCATACTTAAGTTCTGGTCGCAGGTTAGTAACCTGGGCAAAGTCTTCTTGATGAATGCGGCGTCCTCCTTGCCTGTCGTACCGACGAATCACAAAAACACGATCCCCAAAGTCAGTGTGCTTCCTGAGAGAATCGCTAACTGTTTTGGCATCTTGTAAGTGACACTCAGGCACATCAAAGCCAGCAGACATTGCCCACTGCATAATGGCATATTCGTTCTCGACAGTAAACGGAAAGCGTGCTGAACCTAATTTGACAATCCATTCACCATCTTGATTACTTGCAGGCAGTGTTATTCTGTCTGGATCACGTAAAACAGAGAATTTCATTTGGACACCAGCTAACGAAAATCGAAGCCCAGGTTCCTTATGTTTCAGACCATTCGCATGATCCTCCATGTACGCAGAGGCTTCTAAGCTACCTTGAACTGGTAAATCATCTCCATCTACACGAACAACTTCTACTGCACCAGGTAAGTCACGCCCAACAGCTTCTAATAAAGCTAGATCATCACCTGGGCTGACTCCTAAATTACTTTCGATAAGATCCCGTAATGCACCATGTTCCGGAATTAAATTAGCAAAAAATGAGGGAAGAAAGCTATTCCTTCCATAATAAGTTCGGGAAAGATCATCTTCAAAAGATTGGCTTAGTACCGGTCGATTAGGAATTCTTAAATAAGAGTCTGTAAAACGAAATGCAATCTGACCATTTGTAGTTTGAGACAAGTAGCCAACTATCTTTCCATTAAGACCCACTCCGAGGGTGATTGTCACTCCTCTTCTCCTGTTTGTTGCAAAATAAAACTAATACTTGGTCGATCACTCATGCCCCAAGCAGCCAAGCGCGAACTAAAAGAATCAACTGTATCTTTAAGGAGATTTCCGCGACATGATAAAAACTCATCAAATTCTCCATTGATAAGAGAAGTCGCAGCATTTTTATCAATGCAATGTGATCTAAGTATTTTTGAATCTGATCCCTCCCTACTAATTAATTCAACAAGCTCTCTCCCGACTCCTCTAGAAATAGGAGGTAGGAGAATCCGATTTGCTGAACCCTGAGTTGCTTCAGTACCGATTGGGATAATTTTTTGAAAGGCGTTGAGATCATATTTCTCAACTAGGTCAGCGATATCAATTAATTTCCCATCTTCAGGATTAAGTGGGTGAAGTGAGCTTAAAGCTACGAGAACAATACGACTGTCGGCTGCACGAGCATCAAATTTTTTTGGCAACGTGAACTTTTCTCCTCTTGTACGAGGGATTTCGCCTAACAGTTTTTGCATAGTCTGTTCCGGCTCATTACCATTGATAGCGTCTAGGCTATGGCGAAGTAAGGTTCTCTCATCAACTGACTTTATTCCTAATAGAGTTCGCCATGTCCATCGAACAAGTAGGTTTATTGTTCTACTATTAGGTTCTGGATAGAGACCGAAAAACTTCGTGAGGACCAAGAGCGGAAGTGAGCGTGGTAGTAGTCTAAGGTGAGGAATTTCTGCGTGTGTTTTGAGAAAAATTAGTACTTGCCTCAGTGCAGGTAAAGCATCATTGACTGCATTACGCAGTATTTCAGAATCTCGACGATAATGCTCTGAGATGCTTCGGGTAGCGTCTAGCCCTTTAAAGGCAATAATGGCAGAAAGCAGTTGCTTTTCTGAAGGTCGTCCAACGCCAAGGTTCTTCAATTCATCTGCTAAACCACTAAGAGTAGATGGCTCATCCGACTTTCGTCCAAAAAGTGCATCATGAATGTCCTCCCATTCCATTCTCTTGCCTGAATCGTTGATTCGGTAAAAGATATTTCGAAGAAGCTTTTCGTCTCCTGTTTCAACAACGTAAAGTGGAATCTCATACTGACGAATCCGTGCTCCGGCCTCGAAAACAAACTTTCGAAGTTCTGGATCTTTAGCGTGCTTCCAATTAAAAATCCACTCGCTTAGGGTCGAGGCATCTAATAACTGTGTAACAGGCACCCATGTTGATGGAAAAACACCACTTCTGGGTGGGACATGAAATATTTGCTCTTTAGCATCAAAGTAGAGAACCCAAGAATCATCAGGAGTCACTGGCATTTCTTCATCACGTGCCAACCCAGCAGTAAGAGCGGTCAACCGTTGCTGTCCATCGACAACCCATAATGCTGAATTTGACTCTGGTGCATCAACTTTAACAGAACCATATTCTATGACAGAAGCGGGAGCATACGCTCTTCTCATCAAAAAAGAGCCGACAGGATATCCCTGATAGATACTGTCAAAAAACAATTTCACATCTTCTGATTCCCACCGGAGCGGACGCTGAAAATCAGGAACTCGTATTAAGCCACGCTTAACTTGACGAATTAATTCCTCAACTGTAAGAGTCTCTGCTTGGAGGTGAAGCCGATTTTTTGCTGATACGGTCATAGTTTCCCAGAAAGATCCTCAATCAGATCTGCTGTCGAGGTTCGTTTGTACTCCAATGTATTTAGACATTGTATAAGTTGTAGCTCAACAGAGGGTAGCTTTTGCATTCTGAGAAGAAAGAGCAGAACTTCGTGTTGCTCTAAGTTCGACCTCAACATCAAACAGGTTATCCAGTCAGGCGAGATTGCGTGATTCACGCTGAATGGCAAGTGTTTATGTGCAGCAAATGGGAGTGTAGGCGATCGCCCTCACTATCCTCCAGAAAACAGAGGGAGGCGATCGCTCGGTCATTCAATAAAAGAAAGGAAAGCTGTCTTGTATCGGCAACGACCAGAATATTGTTTTTGATATAAACCAGTCCCCCTGCGTGCCCGTAATCTTCCGGCAAATCAAACTGACCCGTGTACTCGCCCGTTTTGGCATCTACTTTGAAAACACGACAAGATCCGTGATCCATGTCTGGGTCTGTGCTTTTATAGCCAGAGATCAGGACAAACCTTGCTGCTACCGTGAGTCCTTGTGGCACACATCCATCATCAATACCCCGTGCGTATCAATCTCCTTGTAGTCAATGTTCGTACATGAAGTATCAATCAACGATTAGCGGGCAGTGGAGCCGCCGTCCATCAGGTGAAAACTACCAGTAACAAAGGATGCACGCTCCGACAAGAGGAAGCTGACCATCTCAGCGACTTCCTCCGTTCGGGCAAGGCGACCTAATGGGTGAAAGGCAGCGATTTGCGATCGCGCTGATTCCGGCAATTCGCGCATCTTAGGGGTGTCAACATAACCTGGACCAATGGCGTTTACCCGAATGCCCTGACTGGCATACTCCAGGGCTACCGCCTTTGTCAATCCGACAATGCCGTGCTTTGCAGCGACGTAGGGCGCAATACCCGCAACCCCGACCACACCAGCCGCTGATGACATGTTGACGATCGCCCCGCCGCCACTCCGGATCATGGCTGGAATTTCATATTTCAGTCCGAAGAAGATACCGCTAAGATTAGTCGCAATGACGCGATGCCACCATTCGATCTCATAGTCAGCGGTATTGATCTCATGCGGTCCGGTGAAACCAGCATTATTGACTGCCAGGTGCAATCCACCAAAGCGCTCAACCGTTTCAGCCACCATCGCCTCAACCGCGCGGTGATCGGATACATCTGTTTTAATCACGTGTGTTCGCTTGCTGGATGAATCCAACCGTTGAGCGACGTCCTGCGCTTGATCAGTATCAATGTCTACAAGGATAACCTTTGCCCCGTTTTCGTACAGCTTGATAGCAATGGCTTCTCCCAGTCCCGTTGCTGCTCCGGTAACGACAGCAACTTTTTCGGCAAACTCAGAAACTGAATTCACTGCGTTACTTGAATCCGCTGCTCGCTTGTTTTCGGTTGCTTTCGTCATCATTTTCTCCATTTCAAATCAATTCTGCTGAAGATGTTTGAGGACATGATCAATCGTTTGGGCAACAGTGAGATTGGACGTATCCAACCAGTAGCCCAGCCGAGGTGTTTCAGTGCGGAGGATATGATCAAATGCATAAACCATTGCTTCATTGGCATATCCAGTTTTCGATCGGGCTGCATCCCGTGCCGCAACAACCTCCACTCTGGGGCACAAAACGATGACGGACAATGGCATATCCTGGAAACTGGCAATGACCTCAGACAGGGCGGAGCCAATAACAATGTCTTGATAAACAACGGTGAAACCCGCTTGGAGATACTGTCGTGCTACCATTGCTGCCAATTGATACCGCAGTTGAAGTTGCTGATATGCCTCGACTGACAAATTTAATGTCATTTCTGCCTGTCCATTCACAATCATGCGACGAAAAACATCGCCACGCAGATGCACACTTTTAGGCAACCGTTCGGCAAGGGCTTGGGCAACGCTTGATTTTCCAGCAGCCATATTCCCAGTAATCAAAATGATTTGTGGTAGATAGTCTAGAGATTGTTGATTGATGTCCATAACGGTCGCTGTTGTCGGGTTTTACATTTAACCGCTTGGTTGGAGATCAACTGCCGCTTTGTTACTGCCATCCATGTAAAAAGGCACAGATTGATGTTGATGTGTGATTCTCCACTCCCCCTCAATTTTGCACAAACCAAGCGTCTCGCGTACCCAGATATCCGTTTCATTGCCGCCAATTCTCGTGCCGCTAATCCGGTTCAAACTGTGGCAAAAGGCAACCTCATCACCTGCTGTAATGCGTAAGTCACGAATTTCGTAGCCGATCGAGCCTTGAAAGGTATCAAACCACTGCTTTAACCCATTCTCACCGGGAGGTTCATTTCCTTTGAATTGAAGGGGAGGTGCGAGAACAAACATCACGGTTTCTGTTGCAAAGTGAACCATTACGCCATCAATATCTTTATTGCGGAGTGCGTCTGTTAACTGATCTCTCAATATGCGAATTTGAGTTTCACCCATTGCTTGATTATCTTTAGTTGTCATGGAATCCTCCAATAGTTCCCTTTAGCCTGTGAAGATGAGAACGAGTACAGTCGAAATAGTGTTCGCCAGCGTGTGAGTCAGAGCTGCGCTCTCCCAACCTTTACGATGGGCAACGATGCCAACCACCATACCAAAGCCCGTCAGGAGTAATAATCGCCCTAATGATGCATCTACGATCGCATGTTTGAGTGAAAACAGAATGGCTGTCAGCAACAGACCAGAAACTAAACCCAGTTGCCCAATCAAACGAGGTTGAATCAGCCCACGCCATAACCATTCTTCAACCAGGGGTACGAAAATTCCATTCACCAGCAACAGACTGACAACAATCAAGACTGGAGCAAGCTGAGGAAATAGCAACGGTCCCAAATAGGGGCTTTGCCAACCCGGAAGTTGCACCTTCCCCCAGAGCCATTGATCAACCGGAGTAAGGAGGCTGATAGAAATTAGAATGGCGATCGCACCCACCCAGGGCAGCCCTGTTTTTACCCGTGCCAAAACCGTGCGAATGGCTTGACCGACAGACTGAAGATTACGCTGTGTTCCGGGTACAGAGAACCATACGAGTGGAACATAACACAGGATGAATGCCAGCATATCGTTGACGGGTTCTGCGGCTAGAATAGGAAGCCAGCGAACAACAAAACGTCGCGCTATATATTCCGCCAGAATAATCAGCGTAACCCAGCCGATCGCTGCGATCCATGAATTCTGTGAGATGGATTTTCTTACCATAATCCTCGATACTTGAAGCTGCTGGATGATGCGATCGCGTTGATGTCGAATTCACTCAGTGTAGGAATTATTAGCACGATCGGCTCATAGATGATTTACAGCTTTCTGTTTGGGTGTTTCAACTAGCACAGAAAGCATCAGCAAACTTAGCCCCAAAAGTTTAATCAAAGCATTAATAGCATGGGCATACTCCCATTGATTTCGATAGCGCGTCCAATTTGCCGGAATTGGATTGGTGAGCCACTGGGCAAATTCAGCATTCATGGGTGCTACAAACAAGATCCAACTTATGAGGGCTAATGCCAAAAGTAATGCTCCACCCAACGTCCAATAGAAAACCGATCGACGTTTGCGAACTAAAAAAGCCAGCACAATTGCCGCTAGAACTGCACTGATCTCAAACACGGCACCAACTGAGCCAAACAAGCGGTACACGTTGCCAAAAACGGTTACATCTACCCAAAGCTGCTGATCAAACTTCATGCGTTGTGGCATCTCTAGTAAATTCGCCATTGATGTGCTGAGAGTCAGCGAGGTCAGCATTAGGGTGATAAATCGCCAAGTTTGTATAAATGTCATGGTCTTCAACGTCCTGTAGGTTGTGCCACATCAGGAGTGACGCGATCGCGAGAACAATGGGTCGGAGTCTCAATCAGTACAGAAATCAGCAGCGCACTGAACCCGTACAAAGACTCCGACAGTAGATCTTGTTAGTGCTTCAACCGCATGGAGTTTGACTGATCGTATCCAGGTTCAACCGCAAGATCTCTCCTTGTCCAGCGATAAAACCCTCTTTATGACATCGGCTTACGGAACCCAATGTTGTCATCAATCACGGTTGTGGGTCCGATCGGTAGCTTTTCTGGATCTGGTAAGTTGAGGGTTATGAACTCGATCTTGTCGTTCCACACCTTTCTGAAAAAATCTTTGAACACCTCGACCGTGAGCAACTCGCCAGGACAGCGACGATATCCAAACCCAAACGGCGCGTAGCCCGCATCGTCACACACGGGAGATGCCTTGTCATCGCCAACGTGGTAAACCGTACCAAATGCACTATTGGTAATCTCAGCGTTTCGACCGTCTTTCACCTCAAAAGTTGCTTTGTGGAAGGGGCATTGGGCAAATCCGATCTCTTGAGATTTGGCTTCATCAATTTGGTCGCTTGTCGGCGCATGGTTATAGCGATCGGGATTGAATTGAGTGGGGTCCTGCCAGTGTTGTGGGGCTTCGCTGGTCGCCTTGTGGGGGGTAATCACATAACCATATCGATCGTAGGGAGGGGTTCTGACTTCTTCGACCGCAGAGATGCTGCCAGTGTTGGGCGAAATTGTGCGGAATAGCTCCATCACAAACCGATCGAGGGGGGAAAACGGTGAATCATTTGCCCGATCATAATCACTGGTCATCGTCTTTTCAAACCAGGTCTGGACATTAGCATCCCCTGTGTCTTTGTTCAGTTTAAGCATGAAGTTGTAGAGGGTATTGCCCCACTGACTTAAGGCAACAAAATTATGGAAGCACTCAAAAACAACATCTTTGCGCCGAAAATCCTCTTTCTCTTCACCATTCTTGATCCAGTAATAGACAAATGTTTTCTCTGGATTTGCAACTTTCCCTCTGATGACATCTTCAACTCGTTCGTCAATCCAGTCTTTCAAAAATTTGCGGAGCGATCGCACCTTCATATAATTCTGATAAACAATTTCCTGGGTTGGATCGCGGTAGGCTAAAACTGTGTTGAAACTTAGCCCGATCTCCCGTACTTCTGACGGAATATCATCGGGTTTAACATCCAGGTGTAGATCCCAGAACAGATCAAAATACTTGTCCAGATACTGACGCATCAGGGGTTTGCCTGCATTCTTAGCATCAAATAGCTGGGCAAAAAATTGAGTCACCTTGTCCCCATACATTGGGCGATATAAATCAGGGGTAAGGGCCGAAGCGTAAATCCGTTTTCTGCGATTATCATCACCCCGTTTTTCGTAACCTTGAATAAAGACTGAAAGCCCATCTTCTTCCTGATTGGGTTCCCAATCGTCATATAGCAAGCCCCAAAAGTAATAGGGTAGAGCATTTTCCTTTGTGAAGGGGAGGTCAATCATGGGCAAGGATAGCCGCTCTCCCTGGTAGGGACTGGTGAGGAAAGCAGGTACGATCGCATTCTTGATGTAGTCAAAATCAAACGTTAGCGGAAGTAAGTCGCGCAGACGACTGAGAGCCACTGCTCTTCTCTCCGGCAGTCTTGAGTTGATATCTTCCTTAATGTCGTCAGCAAGATTCGCGAAAAATTTAGACAAATCAGGAATAGGGAAAAAAGACACAGGTTGACCTCATACTTAATACGGACATTCACATCAATACTTCAGGTACTTAACCTTTCCACGCTAGTCATCCTTTAGATGATTCTCTACTATCACTTGGGGTAGGTTGTCTCATCTTTAGGAATAGATTTTGCAATCATCTCAGGTGATGAATATATGGCGATCGCTGTAGTGACGAGGGCAGGCGATCGAATCCTAATGCAGAACTAATGCGATGAATCCGTATTAAGGATCGTGGATCAAATAAAACCTAATTCTATTTGAGAGAGCGACGGCTCCGCCGTCGCTTTCTCAAATAGAATTCTAGTACACCAACTTAAAAGTTTTAGAGGGGGTGGAGGGGGTTTTACCCCCTCTTGGGGCGCAGCCCCCAAACCCCCATGTTGCAAAATTTCGTGTTTGCAACACTAGGTTAATCCAACAAAGCAAACAGCAGCGGTGACTAATTTTATGTTGTGTGTCGCGCTCCGCGCGGCACACAACATAAAATCTGTGGCTTAATCAATTGAAAATGGCTGTAAGATAGCGTGCCAGAAGCGTTGTGTATGGCTTAAGAGGAATTTGCATGAGGCAACACCATTAGCTCAAGGGCAACATGCAGATAAAGGACTTAAACAGATGATTTCATAACGGGTGGAATTCTTACCAGGAGGCGCGATCGCAACTCTCCCGGCATTTTAAGAGGATTTAAATATCCATCCTTGCTGTTGATATAGAGTTGACTAAATTGCTGGAGTTCAGTAACGCTATTGGTGTTGTTTAGATCAACAAAGTGATAGGTGTATTTTCCAAGACAGGTGACGGTGGCGGAACAGGGGCGATTGCACGTCCACAAACATCCAACGGGTTGAACATTCAACTCAGTCGAATTGACGCGCTGTAATTGTTGAAGTAATAGTTTGCCTTCTGTCAGGGTGTCATCAGTAACATCCTCGTGAGCAATTTTTGCACTACAGGTTGTGCAAATCAGCAGCGTTGGTTTTGTCATAGTTGGGGTGTCTCAATCAGATATTTGAACAAATCATCTAAAACAGCATTCGCTGCCAATAAACCGCTCCCAATCCAATAACTTGGAACCAGGTAAACGCGGTTAGTTTTAACAACGTTGAGTGTTTTCCAGAGCGGATCGTTTTGTAATTCCTCTATTTTTTTCTGGGCTTCTTGATTGTTTTTAGCATCATTTTCTGCTGTCCAAATAAACAAGATATCCCCATCAATTTCATTCAAAGATTCACGGCTTAACGTCATTTGAATAGGGTTATTGGCAATGCGTTGAGCCTCATCTGCGCCGACATCTTGACCCGGAGGGCGAGATAATCCTGCATCTTGTAAAACAGTACCGGGAAAGGAATCGCGCAAGTAAGGATTAATGCTGTTGGGATAAATTCTAACGACAGAGACAACCGGACGGCGATCGCCCATTCTGGCTTTAAATTCCTCCAATCGTTTGTTGTAATCAGTCATCACTCGCTGGGCTGCATCTTCCTGATTCAGGACTTGAGCGATCGCTTGAAAGCTTTCTTTCCATTGCCCACTATGCTCGAACTTAAATAGCACAGTAGGGGCAATTTGAGAGGTTTGGGCATAGATATTCTGATGAAAGTCTAACCCCAAAATCAGATCAGGCTTAAGGGTCAGAATACGTTCTAGCGCAGGCGATCCGGCTTGCCCAATGTCTTCAACCCCATGCAGTTGACTGGTCACATGGGATGGAAGGTTCGGAAGTACAGTTGCAACGGGTTTAACACCTAAGGCGATCGCATGTTCAAAAGACACTGAATCCATCGTCACCAAACGTTGGTAAGAATGAGGAACACAGGTTGTACCCGCCATATGCGTCATGGAGCGGCAAGCGGCTGAACTCGATCCCTCACTTCCTCCTTCAGTCCCTAAGGAGAAATGCCCCTGACAGGCAACCATGAATGCAGCTATCAGGAATGCCCAAAACGTGATTCCCCAACGCTTCCATCTGTGTATCATACTGATCCTTAAAACTCAACTGAAACAGTGGCTGAAATCGTAAATGGAGCGCCTGGACTGACTCCTAAAAACTCATCGGATGATAAGAAATACTCAATATCAAACAGGTTTTCAATGTTCAATTGCGCTCGCCAATTGTCGCGTTCATAAAACAAAGCGGCATCCGTTCGGAAGAAGCCAGGCAAGGTAAAGCTATTATCCAAATTGCCGGGGCGATCGCCGAGATAGAAAAGCCCTAAGCCAAACCCTAACCCTGCTAAATCACCTTGCTGAATTTCATAGGTTGTCCACAGGCTAAATTGATGGTCGGGGACATTGGCAAGTTGATTGCCTACCACGTCGGTATTGTCTTCGCTCACATAGGCATCCAGAAGGGTATACGCAGTGGTGATATCCCAACCGGGTAAAATCTCACCCCCCAGGGTGAGTTCGATGCCGCGACTCGTTACTTCTCCAGTCTGTACCGAAAACTCAGGATCGTCAGGATCAGGCGTCGAAACATTTTGCCTGCGAATATCAAACGCTGCTAACGTCAGACTGAGTTGCTCTGATAAATCAGCTTTTAGACCAATTTCAAACTGTCGTCCTGTTTCGGGTTCAAACGTTGAGTCATCGGGATTGCGGCTAGCAGCAAATGAAGGATTGAATGAGGTGGTGTAGGAGGCATAGAGCGACAGTGGTTCAATGGGTTGATAGACAATGCCAAATCGGGGGCTAAATTCACTATCGGTTTGTTCAAACTCATTCCTCGACTCACCAAGCGATCGCGTGGTGCGGAATTGATCGGCAGAATCATAACGAATTCCAGCTAATGCAATCAGGTTGGGCAAGAGTTCAATTTGATCTTGAAGATACACACTGATAGTGTCTATGGTGTCGTCTCGAAAGAACTCTGGCTCAACGTCATAAGGCTCATCCGTATAGTCTGGATTAAAGATATTGATGGGCGTATAGAGGTCGCTGAATTGAAACTCTGGCTCTTCGTCGTCGTGGCGATATTCAATCCCAAATAACACTTGATGTTGAATCGAGCCTGTATTAAATTCAGCGATCGCCTCTGCATTGGTAAAAAACCGTCGGTAAGTTCCACCAGCAAAATAGGCTAGTCGAGAAAGCTCTCCAGTGGCAGCATTCATAGAATCAAACAAGGGAGCATATCGCTCTGGCTCATACTGTAAGTATTGCAGCGCATGGCGAATCGAGAAATTTTCACTAAACTCGTGAGTCAGCCTGTAGCCCAAGCGGAATTGATCTTGCTCAAACTCGCCAAAGTCTTCGTTAAGAAAGCGATCGCGTGGTATATCTGCAATCTCTCCATTAATGACTGGAATACCTTCGTCAATGGTTTCGCGATCATGAATGTATTGACCGTAGAAGTCAATTGATGTGTTTTCGCTAATATCCCAGGTCAAAATTGGAGAAATCATCACTCTCTCTCCATTTACAAAATTGCGGAAGCTGCCATAGTTTTCGTAGGACAGATTCAACCGATAACGAACCGTTCTACCCTCGTTGAGGGGTCCAGATAAATCCAGATCTCCTCGATAGGTATCAAAGCTACCGATGGTCAACGATGCAGAGTAAGACGGGTCAAACAGGGGACGTTCAGAAACCAGATTGATAATTCCTCCTGGCTCTCCCTGTCCAAACAATACAGAAGCGGGCCCCCGAAGTATCTCCACGCGTTCCAGATCATTCGTGCTAAGCGGCGCAAGAGAGATTGTAGGAATTCCATCTCGAAAAACGCCTTCATTGACTGGAAATCCTCGAATCAGAAAACCAGGACCAAACACACTGGTTCCTCGTCCACCCGTGGAGACGACACTGGCGGCTGTCTCAAGGGCATCGCCTAATTCAACAACATCTCGGTCTTCCAGTACTTGCTGTGGAATGACTTGAATCGACAGTGGAATGTCTCGCAGAGGCGTATCTGTACCTGTTGCGGTACTGGAATCTGACGGATTATAGCTATCCTCTCGCTCACCCGTCGCTATCACTTGAATCGCATCTTCCCCAGTGCCATCCGCAACGGCTCCCCCCGGAACAACACTCAGCAGTAACCCTTGCGCGTCTGTTGTCACCTCGGCGGTGGGAGGCGCATCTACCCCTGTAATCACTACCCGCACCCGATCATCCGGTAGAGCTGCAACACTGACCAACGCAATACCCTCAATCGGATTAGCAGACTGAAATTCGTCTCCATCCGGTAGTGTCAACGTTGCATGATTGATGGTGGCAATAAACGCATTTCCCACAACGGATGTTGCCGCAGGCTGAGAGAGTTCTGCCATCGTTTGTAGCTGTATTTGCAGTCCTTCTGCTGTTGAATTTAACTGCACTCCGGTAATTTGCACTGATGCAGTCGTGGATTGAGCCAGCCATTCCTCAACTGTTGTTGCCGGACGATCCAGTTCATCTAAGCGAGGAATATCTGTTGTTTCAACTAATTCTTCTTGAGTTTCTACTTCTGGATGCGCCGATCGCCTGCTATCTCCATCAGAAGTATCGACTGCTGCTACTACAGGAGAAGCCATGAAAAATAACACGAATGCCGAAAATGCCGATCGCTGAATTTGACTCAATACTATATTACCCACCGCTGTTAATGCTCATTTAATAGAAATTACTCTCAAGAAGATACCGAGAAAATGGGAACTATAGGCGATCGCACTGACTACTCCAGGGAATTTTTTGAACGTTAAGCGGAATTTCTATAGCTGGATAAGTATTCTCTGGGCGTAACCCCAAACTTTTTACGAAACGCGGCAGCAAAATAACTACGATTTGCAAACCCGATCGCTTGAGCAATTTCAGACACATTTAATCGGCGTTCTTCAAGTAATTGTCGAGCTTGGTCTAATCGATAGTCATGCAACAAGCCAAACGCAGTAGTGCCAAACACCTGGCGGAATCCACGTTTTAGCGTACAGTCGTTTAATCCAACTTGTCGCGCTAATTCGATCAGTGAGGGTGGGTTGTCTAACTGGTCTAATAAAATTTTTCTTGCTTGATGAATGCGATCGATATCATCAGGTTTTAACCAATACGCTTGATGAGTTGTTTTTTGATTCTCTTTTAGCGTTAACTCCTGTTCCACCAATAGCGTCATTAATTCCCACACTTTACTTTCTAAATACAGTTGCTTAGTGATGCTCCGAAACGGACACTGAAGTATTTGCTGGAGTGCTGTTTGCATCGCGATTGTCGTGGTTCCAGAGCGAACATAATACGTGTGTGGCGATGATTGCACTAAATGCTGCAACTCTTGAGGAATCGAGCCTGTAGTTTGATCGAGCCAGGTGGTGAATTGCTCTGGGTCGATATGAACATTGACTTCGAGCTGTTCTATATCAGACCATTCACAGGTTTCGACGGGGGCTAACCCACTACCAAAGAGGGAATATTGCCCTGTACGATTAGAACGCTGTTGATGGTGAAATCCACCTGCAAGATGAAAGCTATATTCCAAGGGATGATCTCTTTCTGGAAGGTGCAATGTTACGGCATTGTGTAATTGATAGTGAGCGATCGCCAATTCCACCCCATGCCGCAATCGAATCTCACGCCAATAGCCCTGACCTAGCTGTTCAGGATATTTCCAGGTGATATCAAATTCGTCAGCATGGGAGACTGATTGTTCCTCAGTTTCCTGAAACAGTTCCCAATAGTTGTGTTGAGAGAGGGTAATGGTCATTGCTCTTGTATTACATATTGCAGGTTGATACACGCGATCGGCGGCTAACCGGGATACACATAGGCATTCCGGTTATGGGATCAGGGATAATGCGACTCTCTAAGCCAAACACATCCTGTACCATGCTCTCGGTCATTACTGCGCCAGAATGACCTTGAGCGTAAATGTGTCCTTGTCGCATCGCTACTAAATAATCGGCATAACGACAGGCTTGATTCAAATCATGCAGCACCATGACGATTGTGCGTCCCTGCGTCTGGTTCAGGTCATATAGTAAGTCCAATACTTCAATTTGATGCGCCAAATCTAGAAACGTTGTGGGTTCATCCAGTAACAGGATTTCTGTATTTTGGGCGAGTGCCATGGCAATCCAGGCGCGTTGTCGTTGCCCACCTGAAAGACTATCCAGAGGGCGATCGCTCATCTCTGCCATTCCTGTAATTTTCAATGCCTGTTCTGTAAACTGCTCATCTTCCTTTGACCACTGCTGCAACCAACTCTGATGCGGATAACGGCCCTGGGCTACCAGTTCTCGCACGGTTAACCCTTCGGGAGCCGTTGGGCTTTGGGGCAACAATCCCAGTTGTTTAGCAATGTCTTTGGTAGAGCGTTTGGCGATCGCCACTCCATCTAAATAAACCGTCCCACTTTGAGGTTTGAGTAATCGCGCCAATCCTTTGAGTAATGTGGATTTACCGCAGCCGTTAGAACCGACCAGAGCTGTAATTTGATGGGCTGGAATTTCCACATTCAAATCTTTGATGATAGTGGCGCGATCGTATGCCAGCGTTAGGTTTCGAGTTGTCAGTATTGTTTCCATTGAGCTTATGCATTCCGATTTCGATAGAGCAAATACAGAAAATAGGGCGCACCTACCGCAGCAGTCATCACACCACAAGGAAGTTCAATCGGCGCGAAGAGCGATCGCCCCAACAAATCGGCTAGCGCCACAATCAATCCACCCAACAGCGCAGCAGTTGGAATGACTCCTTCATGGGCGATGCCAACCAATTGTCTTGCCAAATGAGGAGCCATCAAACCAACAAATCCAATTGTGCCTACAGTTGCCACACTGCTTCCTGATAGGGCAACCGCGATGAGTAACAGGAGACTTCGTTGCCACTCCACGCGACTGCCTAACCCCCGTGCGACCGGATCTCCTAGATTTAAGGTATTTAATTCACGCGCCAAAACCACCGTTAATGGCATCAACACAATTAACCAGGGAAGCAGGGCTTGAATGTGTTCCCAGGTGCGTCCATAGACGCTTCCAGCCAACCAAACCAATGCCTGACTGACATCATCAATGTTGCCAAAGGTGATCATTAAGCTGGTCAGGGCTTTGGCGATCGCTTCTATACCAATTCCCACCAGAATGAAGCGAATCGGTGAACTGCCGCCATTCCACGACAAGCCATACACCAGCAACGCAGCGATCAATGCGCCGACAAACGCAGCGATCGGTAAAAGCGAGATTGATATTACAGGAAACATAACAATGAGCGAAACCGCCGCTAACCCTGCCCCTGCTTCTACTCCAATAATCTCAGGAGCTGCTAAAGGATTGCGAGTTACCCCTTGCAGAAGGGTTCCAGCGATCGCCAGTGCCATTCCCACTAGGAACGCTGTAATCACTCGCGGCAAGCGCAACGTGTAAACCACAAATATGTGATCAGGATGGTCAGTGTTCAACCCTAACAAGGTTTTGATGACAGCAACAGGTGAAATAGGATAGTCGCCATAACCCACGCTCAGAACCAGAACTATCAGACTGGCGATCGCCAGAACTGCCAACACCAAAGGCACCCGGCGATCGAGCCGCACAGAAATTGGCAAACAATGGGAACGAAGGGCTAACCAGCTTCTAGTCACGTTATTTCCCTAAATTACAGCCATTTTCAATTGCTTCAGCCACTTTGCTGTGTGCCGCGCGGAGCGCGGCACACAGCAAGAAATCCAACTACATCCAAGCGTGAAGCGCTGTAAAATTGCATCAATTGTGAGCTACACCATTCGATAAAAGAGTGGGTGCGAGAGGTTGGTGCATCAATGAATGCTGGGATGATGGCATAGAGTTCCAAAATTGCACAATCTGCTCACACACCTGTTGTGAGTAAAAGTAATGAAAGAAGTAACGTCCACCCGGACAAACCCAAAGGCGTGAGCTGGAATGATGGAAATGTTGCTGCCAATCTCGAAGCTGATTTGGATCAATCACCACATCATCGACACTACCGCAAACTAAGAGCGGGACTTGAACTGAAATGGGCAGTAAGCTCATCGATCGCACCAAATTATGGGGCGAAAGAGATTGATAGAGATCGTGTTCTAGAAGCTTGACTAACTTCTCGGTTGTATCTTTAGGAGGGCAACCTAACAAACCATAAACCATCTGCCGCAAAATGGTTTGTTGATCACAGGGAAGGATGCGACGTTGAACATAATAGTGTGCCTGCCAATCAACCGCAGGATTCACCCCAACTGAAAATAGAGTCAGCGATCGCACCCGTTCTGGATGTTGACGGGCATAGAGCAGTCCCAACAATCCACCTGTGCTATGTCCAAGCAAGTGAGTGGGGCGATCGCGATGTTTCAAATAATCATGTAACAATACCAGTGCCGTATCTAATGAATTAGGTTCATCTAGAGCTTGAGAATATTCCCACTGTGCAATTTGTGTATGCTGAGCAAGATTTTTGAGAAGTGGGCGATCAAATCCTTTTAGAGAAGGACTCACATTCAACCAAAGTGCATTTGTAATGTCAGACATGTATCATTCCTTGTATAAAAGCGTTTTTCCTAAAGCAATAGAGAGCCGAACGTTAATCCGGCAACTTGAAATCCTTACCCAACGGACAAGAACGTTAATCTTGCCTGGACGAGGGTTACTGTTTCACCTGCGATCGCGCCAAGTAAACGAAAAATGGAGCACCCACAAGCGCCATCATGATTCCTACAGGTAGCTCTTGCGGTTTGATTACCAAACGCGCCGCTAAATCTGCCAGTGATACCAAAATGGCTCCCAAAATCGCCGCATAGGGAAAGATCCACCGATAATCGACCCCAACTCCAAACCGAACGATGTGCGGTACTACTAATCCAACAAATCCAATCGGTCCTGCCAGGGCAACGGCACTTCCTGCCAATAGAATGACGACAGCAGAGGCGATCGCCTTTACCCATCCGGTTCGCAATCCTAACCCCTGAGCAACGTCTTCACCCAGTGTTAATGCTGTGATTTGCTTGCCCATGCTAAATGCCACGATTAGCCCAATTCCGACATAGGGGAGAACAGGTAGCAAGACATTCAAATTCCGTCCTGCAACAGAACCCGCCAACCAAAAGCGAATGTCATCTAACGTGCGTTGGCTGAGGATGAGAATTCCCATGGTTAGAGCAGACAGGAGATAGGTGAGAACTGAGCCTGCTAGAACTAGTTTTAGAGGAGTGATGCCACTACGCCCAAGTGAACTCAGTAGGTAAACCGCGATCGCCGCGATCGCGCCTCCTGCAAATGCTACCCAGGTCAATCCCTGAATCGGCATAGTACCGAAAAAAAATGTACTTACCACTACGGCTAATGCAGCCCCAGATGTGATTCCTAGAATGCTTGGATCTGCCAGTGCATTGCGGGTTAGCCCTTGCATCAGCGATCCGGCAACCGCTAAAGTAGCTCCGACCACTAAGGCAATCAAAACTCTGGGCAACCGCACGGTTGTGATGATCAGGTGATTGGCAGACCCATCAAACGCTGTGAGCGATCGCCAAACTGTTTCTACATCAATATCGGCTGCACCTAACGTCATGCTGGTAATTAGACACACCATCAGCAACAAAACGCCAATCCCTAAACCAACGAGTTTCAAACTATGCGTTCTACTCATCACCTTTCCACTATCACTATGGACGACGAGTTGACATGCCCAACGTCACCCCATCCACCGATCGCAGCTGATCCATGACGGCAATTACCTGCTGATATTCAACTTTCTCATCCGCATTGATCACGACTAAGCGGTCTTGATTTCCAATCAACGGTTTGACTCGTTCTGCCAAATCTTCTACGGGAATGGGTTGGCGATCGAGAAACACATTTCCCTGTTCATCCACGGTGACTGTAATCTTGCTTTGTTGCTGGGATTGAGCCGTTTGTGCTTGCGGTAGATTGACAGGTAGCCCTTCGGAACGACTTAAAAACAACGATGACATGATAAAGAATGTCAGGATGGCAAAAACCACATCAATCATCGGCACAATGTTGATGTAAGGCAGATCATCCGGTTCTTCAGGAATATTCATAGTGTTTCACTCATCACTTTTGATGTGGAGCTAAACCCTTCATAGCGGCTCAGATGCAGGACTTCAAGCTGGCTACCAAACTCTTGAATTGCAGCAACCTGTCGCCGATAAAATCCTCGAAATAAACTGGCAAAAAATAGGGCAAATAACGCCACAACCAATCCTGCTGCGGTAGACACTAGCGCCTCACTAATGCCCCCTGTCACCTGTAGAGCACTTTCGCTGTTCCCACCTGCTAAATCGATGGCAGCAAAGGATTGAATTAGCCCCAAAACCGTTCCCAACAACCCTAACAACGGGGCAGCGGTGATAATCAAATCAAATAGAGAATTAAATCGTCGCAGCATTGGCAGTTCTGCTTGTGTTGCGCCTTCTAAGGTGAGGCGAAACGCGTGGGGCGGAAAATGGTCTACTTCCAATGCTTCTAAAAAAATGCGCGCAATGGGTAGATCACCATGCTGCTTAAGCTTCAACAATGCGGCATCAAAATCCTGTTGATAAATTCGTAGCACATCTCGCGCTACTCGCCGCTGGCGACGGTTTATCCGAAACCAAAAAACAAGACGTTCACTAATCAGGGCGATCGCCACAATCGAGAACCCCAGGAGGGGAAACATGACAATCCCACCTGCTAAAAACAGTTCGATAATTAGCATTGCAGTATCCAGGACGGTAGAGTTACCCCACCGATCAGCAAGGTAAACTCGAATTCATTATTGATAACTCTTCTCAAAAAGAGAGTATTTCTTTGGGAGAATGATGTCAACCCCCTCTCATCTTAAAATCCACTCTTTTACTTCATTTATCCATCATTGAATAAAACTCGTTTGTTGTGTTGATCCCAGAAGCGTTGTAAGACTTGGGTTTTGGAATTATCAAAAAAACACTACGTCACCAGGAGTCAATGTGTTGACAGCAGGACACTTGAATTTTAGGATGGGCAAATTAGTCAGAAGTATTCTCAATAACAATCTGCGGTGCGGAACATGACATTCTCCAATACCGTTGCTCAACAACGCGAACAGCAAGAGAAAATCCTCAAACGCTTTATTACCTATAGCCTTGCAGGATCATTCGCTCTGCACGGAAGTGGACTGTTCTTGAACGTAAACAACCTCTGGAAGGCAGATCGAGCAGAACCGGAGGAGATCACGATCGTTGTGACAGAACCATTAGAAGAGGAGTTGACAGAGGTTATTCCGCCAGAAGAAAGTTCCTCTGAATCTGATCGCTCAGGAAGTGAAGCGTCTGGTAATAGCTCAGGAGAGCCAGAAGCCGCAACCATTGTAGACGCCCCTGCTGCCCCTCAAAACTCCGCAGCTGAACCACCTGTAGACGAACCAATTGCTGACGAGCCAGACCCCGAACCGACTTTCATCCCGATCGCTGAAGATGCAGAAGAATCGATTGAAGACGATCTTGCTGAACGTCCATTCGCTGGATCCAACGAAGACGTTGCTGAAGCAACAGAGCCACGGAATCTAAGCGATCTATTGGAAGATCTGCGACGAACCCGCGACCAGACCAGACAACCTGCGACAAACAGTGACGACAATGGACAACCCGGATCGTCTAGCACAGGTAACTCGGCTGGTAACTCGGCTGGTAACTCGGCTGGAAATAGATTATTTGGAGGCAGCGATCGCGGCTCAACTACAGCCATTGGATCTGGCTCAGGTAATGGTTCTGATCCGGGTAATGGCTCAGGTGAAGGCAATGAAACAGGAGCCGATACGGGAAATAGAACAGGGAATGGCGATCGCCTCAGACCAGGGAGCCGATCGCGTGAAATCACTTGTAGTGACTGTGATTTTGATTATCCAGACGCTGCTGATGGTGCAGAAGGAACCGCTCAAGTCATGGTTGAAACCGACAGCCAGGGACGAGTTGTATCAGTGATGTTGTCTCGCTCCAGTGGCAATGCTGCCCTCGATCACGCCGCACTAGAACAAGCCCGACGACGGGTTCGCTTAAGTAATACCAGAGTAGGCGAAAGCTATCCAATCGACATTGATTTTGTCCAGCCCAACTCAGAGGCAGCAAGGCGTGTAAGAGAAAGGGGCGATCGCCGCAGCATCACGGTTTCTGATCCTGAGCCTGGTCTTGAAACGCCCACCCCGACAACGGCAACGAATCAAACTCCAGCATCACAACCGTCCCCCATTGTTGGGCAACCTCCAGCATCACAACCGTCCCCCACCATTGAGCCATCAACCCATCCAGAACCATCTCCAACCCCAGACGCATCCATTACCCCGCAACCTTCAGTCACCCCAACTACAGAATCGCGTCCTCCCCACACAGTTAACGTGGAGCAACCCAGATCTGATCCTGAACCTGTTGCAGAACCAATACCGTCCGCCCAACCGTCTGTCCCTGAACCTGTTGCAGAGCCAATACCGTCTGCCCAACCGTCTGTTCCTGAACCACAACCCTCCCAAGAAGTTTCTGCACCTGCAACGCCAGACTCTTGATCGCGATAGGCGTATGATCCAACCCTTGTATCGCAAACAATCATGACCACAATTCATCCATTTGCACGTTCAAGGCAGCGTTCGGTTTAGCAGTCACCTGAACCTGGTGGGGCAGTCGGTCGTAGCCGTCATTGACATATTGCTGCAACCAGAATTGTAAACAATCTCTTCATAAATGCCATCGCCGCAGCAATTCGCTGTTCCAATTAGATTCTGTTGCACTACAATGCATGACGATGTCATTTATATCGTCTGAGGCATTTATGAATAAAGGAGAATTGGTCGATGCGATCGCAGAGCGTGCGTCGGTCACCAAAAAAGAGGCAGATGCGATCGTCAGTGCCATGGTCGAAACCATTATGGATACTTTGGCATCTGGTGAAAAGGTTACATTGGTTGGGTTTGGCACCTTTGAGGTGAGAGATCGGGCTGCCCGTGAGGGGCGCAATCCCAAAACGGGCGAGACACTAAAGATCCCAGCAACGAAGGTTCCTGCTTTTTCCGCAGGTAAACTCTTCAAAGATCAAGTTTCAAGCAGCAAATAATCCTATCCGATTCCAAGTCTCATCCTGGATACCAGATCTGGTTCATTGTGTGAGCCACTGGAAGAGTTGATTTTGCGCGCTCTACAGACGGGCAAATTAACCTTCTAGATGAGCTCTCAAGTAACGATTTTTTGTTGCGCAGGCGTCGCCTGCGCAACAAAAAATCGTTACTTTTTTAGGACTCCCACATTTATTAAATTCACGATCCGTAGCAGTGATCTAATCTTAAGGAATATAGTGCTTCTTTAAGGTCAACGACCTATGCTATCTCTCCCCGGCTACCGTATCACCTCAAACATTTACGAAAGTGCAAATTCTCTCGTTTACCGAGGTATCCGGGAACTAGACTTACAACCCCTAATTTTTAAACTTCTTAAGCAAAATTATCCAACCCCCGATGAATTAACTCGGTACCGACAAGAATATGAGATCACGCGATCGCTGAATCTAAAAGGGGTGATCCAGGTCTATGGGATAGAAGCCTATCAAAATACCCTGGTCATGTTTCTAGAAGATTTTGGGGCAGAGTCCTTAAAACATTGGTTAGCCAAGCGATCGCTGACCTTAAAAGAAGTCTTAACCCTGGGTATCCAGATCACCGAGAGTTTAGGACACGTCCACCAAAATCAAGTCATTCACAAAGACATTAACCCAGCCAATATCGTCTGGAATCCAACTACCAGGCAACTGAAGCTGATTGACTTTGGCATTGCCAGCCGTATCAGCCGCGAGACACCTACTTTACGCAATCCCAATGTTTTAGAGGGCACCCTCCCCTATATGTCGCCCGAACAGACTGGACGGATGAATCGCTCAATCGATTACCGCACAGACTTCTATTCTTTGGGAATAACACTATACGAATTGTTAACTCATCAGTTGCCATTTACAACAGACGATGCTTTAGAGCTAGTACATTGTCATTTGGCAAAACAGCCAATTCCTCCCAGTGACTACACTCCAGCGATCCCAAAGCCTATTTCAGATATTGTTATGAAACTGCTGGCTAAAACCGCAGAAGATCGCTATCAAAGTTGTCGAGGCATCCAGGTTGATTTAGAAACCTGCCTGACCCAACTGCAAACCACAACCCACTTTTCAACCTTTCCTCTGGCACAGCATGATAGTTCAGATAGCTTCCAAATTCCCCAAAAGCTTTATGGTAGAGAGCAAGAGGTTAAAACCTTATTGACGGTATTTGAAAAAATTGTTGAAAGACAAATTGAACCTCATCCATCAAGCCCCCGAGCCACACTCCTCGACAGTCAACCACCAAACTGCCAATTCATACTCATTTCGGGTTATTCTGGGGTAGGCAAAACCTCCTTAGTGCAAGAAATCTACACCCCCATTACCCAACAACGGGGTTACTTTATTTCTGGAAAGTTTGACCAATATCAGCGCAATATCCCTTACTCAGCCGTAGTTAGTGCGTTCACGTCACTAGTCGAACAACTCCTGACAGAGCCAGAAGCAGAGCTAAATCAGTGGCGGACAAAACTATTAACAGCTCTAGAACCCAATGCGCAGGTAATCATCGAAGTGATCCCTGACCTCAAGCTGATTCTGGGAGAACAGGCTCCTGTTATCGAACTACCCCCCACAGAAGCCAGAAATCGGTTTAATCGAGTATTTCAACAGTTTGTTCAGGTCTTAACCCGACAAGAGCATCCTTTAGTTATCTTTCTAGATGACGTGCAATGGATCGATATAGCATCCTTGCAACTCATGCAGGTGTTGATCACTACTGCCATCCCCTTTCTGCTTTTGATTGGTGCTTATCGAGATAATGAAGTGGGAACGACTCATCCCTTAATGCAAACCATCGAAGAAATACAAAAACAAGGAATCACAATTCAAGCGATCGCTCTATTACCACTGCAAATGAATGATGTGAGAAACTTGTTGGCAGATACACTCGATCGCTCTACGTCTGAAGTATCAACCCTTGCAGACTTAGTGTTAGCCAAAACAGATGGCAATCCCTTCTTCGTTAATGAATTTTTAAGAGCGCTCTATATCGAACAACTTTTGCAATTTGACTACCAACACAACCAGTGGGACTGGTCCATTACTAAAATTCAGCAGCGTAACATTACAGATAATGTGGTGGAGTTGCTCGTCACCAAAATCCAACGCTTACAACCTGCCTCTCAGGATGGTTTACGCTGTGCGGCTTGCATTGGCAACCAGTTTGACCTGCAAACATTGACCGTTGTTCTATATTCAGTCGGTGTGCTGTCAGCAGCAGATGCAAAGGTAGCGATCGCACTCCTCACAGAAGCCGTCAATATCGGGTTGGTTACACCATTAAACGAGAGCTATAAGCGAATTGAGTTAGGCATTCCCCAACCCGGTGATGCATTGCGAATGGAATATAAATTTAGCCACGATCGCATTCAACAAGCGGCCTATTCCCTCACGTCCGAAATCGAACGACCTGCGATCCACTGGCAAATCGGACAGCAAATCCTGCAATACACATCGTTAGAACAACGAGAACAACGGATTTTTGACATCGTCAATCAGTTGAACTTAGGCATGGAATGCATTACTCAACCCAGAGAACAAGAAGAGTTAATACGGCTGAACCTGTTAGCCGGGCAAAAGGCAAAAGCATCTGCTGCCTATGCCGCCGCCATGAAGTACTTAAGTGCTGCTCTGACGTTGTTAACTCAAGATTCCTGGACAACTCAGTACGATCTAACGTTAACGCTTTATAGCCTAGCGGCAGAGGTTGCTTATCTCAATGGTGATCTAGCGCAGACAGAACACTTTGCAGATGTTGTCTTAAACCATGCCCAAACCCTTATAGACAAAGTAAAAATCTACGAAGTCAAGATTCAAGCGTATGGCTCTCAGATGCAGTTTTTGGCAGCTTTGCAAGTTGGACTGCATAGTCTGGAACAACTGGGGGTAACACTACCTGCATCTCCAACTCCCACAGAGATCCAATCAGCATTTACAGAAACAGCGGCGATTTTGGCTGACAAAAAAAATCAGGACTTAATTCATCTACCACCGATGACAGATGCGATCGCGACCTTGAGTCTCCGCATTCTGACACACCTACTTGCACCATCTTATCAAGCAGCCCCTCCTCTCTTTCCCCTGCTGATCTTGAAAATGGTGAATTTATCAGTTCGCTATGGCAACCACGAGCTATCAGCTTTTGCTTACGCTGCCTACGCCAACATCTTGAGCTGTGTGGTGTTCGATTTAGATCAAAGCTACCAGTTTGTTGAATTAGGGCTGCAATTATTAGAGCAATCTCAAAACCCCTTGCTCCGTTGTAAAACCTTGTTTATGGCAAATTGCTCCGTTCGATTTTGCAAGATTCACCTCAAAGAAACAATTCAACCGTTACAAGAAGCGTATCAACTGGGTATTGAGTCGGGCGATATTGAATTTGCTGGGTATAGTATTTTGCACCATTGCGACCATTGCTTTTTTGTAGGAATGCCTCTAGCAGAAGTAGAACGAAAGATTACGGGCTACATAGAAACATTAATGCAACTGAAAGAATCGACCAATAGCAATGCCTTGCAAGTTTATCAACAAACGATTTTAAATCTCACGCAGCCTGTGCCCAATCCCGTGCTACTGATCGGTAAAGCCTATGACGAATCAAAAGAATTGCCACTGTTGCATCAGGCAAATCATCATAAAGGTTTATTTTATCTATATTTCAATAAGCTATTGCTCAGCTGTTATTTCCAGGATGCGGATCAAGCCGTGGAAAATGCTGACCAGGCAAATTGCTACCCCGAAGGTGGGCGGTCGAACGCTGTTTTCCCGATTTTCCACTTTTATGATTCTCTAGCACGGTTGATGAAATATCCAACCGTCAGTTCCCCAGAACAATCCGCTATTCTGCAACGGGTCGCAGAAAATCAGGATAAGATAAGGCATTGGGCAGACCACGCACCCATGAACAACCTACATCGCTGGCACTTAATCGAAGCAGAACGGCATCGCGTACTGGGAAAACCGGCAGATGCGATTACCCACTACGATCGAGCAATTGATCTGGCTAAAGAACACGATTATATCCACGAAAAAGCACTAGCCCACGAACGCACAGCTTTATTTTACCTGGAGCAAGGTAAGGATATCATCGCCAAAGCCTACTTACAAGAAGCCCAATATTGCTATTTAAAGTGGGGTGCCACTGCCAAAGTAAATGCTTTGGCAGAACGCTATCCTCAAATGTTTCAGCAAACCAGTGGGCTGAAGGCGATCGCTACAAATCCAGCCGTGTCTCTAACGACAACCAACAGCAGCGATTCTGAAATCCTGGATCTGGCAACTGTGATCAAAGCTTCACAGGTGTTATCCGGTGAACTCAATCTAGAAAAGCTGTTAACACAACTGATGGTCTTGCTGATGCAAAACGCAGGCGCACAGACAGGCAGCCTTTTACTGGAATCGAACCAGCAACTCCGGATTGAAGCAACTGTCAATGTTAACTCAGGAGCAATCGTCGTCCAGCAATCAATTTTGTTAGAAGCCAGTGAGCAATTGCCGATTTCGCTGATCCAATATGTGGCACGCAAGCAGGAAACAGTCATTTTAGAAGACGCTACCCAAGACTCGAAATTTATCAGCGATCGCTATCTCCAGTCTCAGCAGCCCAAGTCCATCTTATGTACCCCCATTCAGGGGCATGGCAAACTGATCGGCATTCTCTATTTAGAAAACAACCTCACCACCAACGCCTTTACCCTTGAGCGAGCAACTATTTTACAAGTATTGACCGCTCAGGCGGCGATCGCATTGGAAAATGCCCGATTGTATGAACAATTAGAAACCTACTCTCAAACCCTGGAAACCAATAACCGCCGATTGCAGCAAGAGATTAGCGATCGCAGTCGTGCCGAAGATCGACTCCGACAAAGCCTTGCCGAACGAGAAGTTTTGTTGAAAGAGATTCACCATCGGGTAAAGAACAATTTACAAATTATCTCTGGACTATTACAACTCCAGTCTCAAAGCGTGACAGACGCCGATACCATAACGATTCTGCAAGACAGCCAATATCGCATTGAATCAATGTCATTGATTCATAAAAAGCTGTATGCCTCTTCCGATTTTGGAGAAATTGACCTGGCAGACTATATTCCCAGTCTTGCCAGTAATCTGTTAGCCTCGTACCAAATTTCTCCGGGGCACGTCACCCTCGATATAGACATTGCCTCGGTGTTACTCAACATTGACCAAGCCATTCCCTGCGGGCTTCTTGTTAATGAAATCGTTTCTAATGCCCTTAAACATGCGTTTCCAGGCGATCGCACAGGCAGCATTCAAATTCATTTGCAGACCTCTTCAGATCAGCAGATTGAGCTGACCATTCGAGACAATGGCATTGGTCTACCAGAGACCATAGACTGGGAGTACACCCAATCTCTAGGGCTATCGCTGGTGCATGACTTAGTCATCGAGCAGCTAGAGGGCAATTTAATGGTGGAGCGCGATAGTGGGACAACCTTCAGAATTCAGTTTCCCCAGGCACCCCTGCTGACTAACCGACTCATTGGGGAACAATAAATGGATTAGCGCTGCTAATGATCTTTGAAATACAGTATTTTTGAGAGGCAATACCCCCTTGCTCTCCCCATTATCTAATTCAGGGCATTCAAACGAATTGAATGTTGCTTTCTATGGCTTTACAAAAACACATAATCTGGTCTAACCCTGGTGCTTCAATGGTTCAAGCCAAAATCTTAGTAGTTGAAGATGAAGTAATCGTCGCCCGTACAATTGCCAATCAACTGACCCAGTTGGGATATACGGTGGTCGGTACAGCATCGTCTGGATCAGCTGCCGTCAACAAAGCCAACACCACTCACCCTGACCTCGTGCTCATGGATGTCGTTTTAAAGGGTGAAATGGATGGCATCTCGGCTGCCAGCGAGATTTGTAGTCAACACGATATTCCAGTTGTGTTTTTAACAGCCTATGCCGACGAAGACACCCTACAACGGGCAAAAAATGTCTTACCGTTGGGGTATATTGTCAAACCCTTCAGCCCTGGAGAACTGCGTGTTGCCGTTGAGTTAGCGCTATTTAAACATCACGTCGAGCAAGAACTTCGCAGCAACCGTGCTTATCTGGCAACACTACTGCGTTCCATGAATGATGCCGTCATCGCCACCGATGAACAGGGCTTAATCACCTTTATGAATCCAGCCGCAGAGATCCTAACGGGTTGGCGAGAAACGGAGGCATTTGGCAAAGATGCCGTGACCGTCTTGAATTTAGTAGATGAAGTTACCGATCTGCCAATCGAGCATCCCGTCACGCAAGTTTTAAGAACTCAGGAAGTCGCGTTTCTGCAAGAGTTTACGGCTTTAGTCAAGCGGAATGGCGATCGCATTCCCATTGGCGATAGCGCTTCTCCTCTACATCGACACACAGAAGGAATAGGCGGAGTAGTGGTGGTGTTTTGGGATATGAGTGCGTATCGTCGCAGTGAACTATTGCAAAAGGCTTTAGAAAAAGAAAAAGAACTCAATCAACTCAAATCCCAGTTTGTCTCAACCGTATCTCACGAATTTCGCAACCCCTTAGCCGTGATCCGCACAGCTGCCGAGCTTCTCGATCTCTACGGAGCAAGACTATTTGACGAAAAGATGAAGTCCTATATATACAAAATTAAAACCTCTGTTCAGCAAATGAATCAGTTGATGGAAGATATTTTAATGATGGGACGGGTTGAAGCAGAACGATTACATTTTACTCCGTCTCTAATCAATCTAAAGCAAGTATGTCAGCACCTTATAGAAGAATGCTCACTCAATCTTTCAGACTCTCATGAAATCATATTCACCCGTCCTGAAGACAACCATGAATCATGGATGGATGAAAATCTTCTACACTTAATTCTTTCAAACTTATTAAATAATGCCATCAAGTATTCACCTGACGGTGGAAAAATCCATTTTACCTACAGCCACAGTACAGACGGCTACACGGTTATTTTTCAGATACAAGATCAGGGCATTGGCATCCCCACGTCAGAACAGATCCATCTATTTGAATCATTTTTTCGAGCCTCCAATACGACATTGATCCAGGGGACAGGATTAGGACTGGCGATAGTTAAGCGGTGTGTAGACTTGCATCAAGGACACATTACGGTCAGTAGTGAGCTGGGTGCAGGAACAACCTTCACGGTTATTTTACCCTGTACTCCAAACCCATAAGATAAAGCAGACTTAAAGGTCGTGGATTTAATAAAACCGAAGATTTATTTTTGGAAGCGCGGCGGAGCCGCGCTTCCAAAAATAAACTTCCAGGTTTTAATTAATTTGTGATCCTAAAACGAGTAATAGCTTAAAAAAAGCGGCACAGAGTGCCGCTTTTTTGAGCTACTACCATCCTGATTTTGAGCGCATAGCCCTATTTTTTAATTCGGGAGCGGCTCACCGTCATCGTCGCCAGATTGAGATAACAATGTTCCAATCTGTTCGACCTTAGCAATGACTGCTTCTGATTCATCATCTTCTACAGTCGCCTGTGCTGCCCCTGATGCACCATCCATAGAAGCTGCCATTGCTAAGGTTTCTTCGCCCAATCGACTCAAAATTTTTGTCATCTTAGCCGTACTGCCATTTAAGAGCGCTTGTTTCAATTCACTCAAGTCATTAAAAATATCGGTTTCGTGAAGTTGTTTCTCCCATCGCTCAATAAAGACAAGGGCTACAGCCAGATCAACCGATGCCAGATCTTGTTGTAACAGATGAATAGTAGAGTCGAGATTATCGTTTAGTTCAGTAGTTTCAGTCGTATCGGGCATGATAGCTTCCTGCAACATTTTTATAATCTGTATTTCGCTTCAAGCAACTGTTAGAGATTATGGCTCTACGCAATCCCGTTAGGAGATTAGGGGGTAGGGGCAGTGACCCCATGCAGGGATTTCACCCCTGCACCCTGTTCTAACCCTGATGCGTACCGCTATAAGACACGGCGCTTATCAGTTTCACTTTGCTCAAAATCAACACCAAAATCCTCAGTCTAAGGGCGGACACGAAAGGCTGATTTCCTCGTAGCAAGCCGCTTTATATCAAAAGAGTGACGCGATCGCCTGTTTAGATGACTAGGATTCAGCCATACACCCGAGCAAAACTTCAGATTTGAGCAGGATTACTATGACAGTCTCATTACAGCAACCTTCAAATCTTCCGCAAGATCAACAACAGAATCAGCAAAAAGTTCGTTATGCCGTGGTTGGGTTAGGCTGGTTTGCCCAGTCCGCAGCACTACCCTCCTTTACCCACGCTGAAAATTCTGAACTGGTTGCCCTTGTTTCCGATGATCCGACTAAGTTAGCTGAGCTTTCTCAGCAGTACGAAGGGATGCAACGGACGTTTTCCTATGAAGAATATGATGACCTCCTCAGCAGTGGATTGATTGATGCCGTTTACATTGCATTGCCAAACCATCTGCATTGCGATTACACCGTGCGTGCTGCCAGGGCAGGCATCCATGTGTTGTGCGAAAAGCCCATGGCAGTTACCGAAGATGAATGCAAGGCAATGATCAAAGCTGCCGAAGAGAATAATGTCAAACTCATGATTGCCTATCGCCTCCACTTAGAAGAGGCGAATTTGCAAGCCGTAGAGATTGTGCGATCGCGCCAGCTTGGTGAACCTCGCATTTTTAACTCCTTATTCACTCAGCAAACAGCGGCAGGCAACATCCGACTTGATAAGGAAATAGGTGGTGGCACCCTGGATGACATTGGTATCTATTGCATTAATGCAGCCCGATACTTGTTTCAAGATGAACCCGTTGAAGTATTTGCTACCACGGCGAATAACGGAGAAGAGCGGTTTCAAGACGTTGCAGAAATGACCAGTGCGATTCTACGCTTTCCGGGCGATCGCCTGGCAACCTTCACCTGTAGTTTTGGTGCAACCAAAGTTTCAACCTGTCAAGTTGTTGGAACAAAGGGCGATTTACGGGTAGATCCAGCCTATTCGACGCAGGGAGAAATAAAGCATATCCTTACTGTGGATAGCAAGACCCAGGAACAAACCTTCCAATCTCGTGACCAGCTGGCTGCCGAGTTTATTTACTTTTCAGACTGCATTTTGCAAAACCAATCTCCAGAGCCATCGGGCAAAGAAGGGCTGATTGATGTACAAATTATTACAGCCCTCTACCAATCGATCGCAACGGGTGCGTTTGTGCCGCTTGATGGTCTTGAACGTCATAGACGACCAACGATCGCCCAATCCATTGAGCGTCCTCCCGTTCCAGAAAAACCTGATCTGATTCATGTACTTGATCCAGCAGGTAAGTCTTAAGCACAAACGGGCATGATCTGGTGTACAGCGACGATCACAGGCTAAATAACACCTTCAGGCTGGTTTTAGGCAGCACAGTAACGTCGTACTGCCTAAAGCCAGCCTTTATTTTTTCTGCGACTGTACCACGGCTCTCGCCAAGGGAATTATATAGTAGTCAAGGGATTGATTCGGACAAAGGTTGTGTGAGAACCCGCGCGGAGCGCGGGTTCTCACACAACCTCCTCATTTAACCTGACAAAAGTACCAGAAAGCACATTCTATCGTAGGGGCAGGTTTCGCCGAAATGCCGACTGCAAAGCGATCAGAGACTTGCTAAACCTGCCCTTACAAAGATTTGTTCGTCAATCAGGGTTCCGACACAAAATCCATCAGAATCAGCAAAGTCGGCAGAGAAAATAGTTAAATAAAAACTCCATAAATGAATAAAATTATGAATACTCTAAATTGCCTATAGTGAATCTGTCTAATTTATAGTACGTAATTTGCTGAATGAAATATCATGAAGATACACTTGATTTTTATTCTTGATAAGAATTATTTATAGCATGGCTGAAAATCAAGCATTAAAGGCATTTTTGCTTTTATTTAATGATAGTAATTTACCTACTTTTGTTTCACTATTCAATTTATTAACCAGATGACTTTTATTATAGATTTTTTGATAAAAAATCCTGTGAATATAGTCTTAACCAGTTTAAAAATTCTCAATCTTGCTATAGGTAGAGGCAACTCAATTTTTAGGTTTCTAGGATGGATGAATTCAAGTTTTGAATCAGGAGCTTTAATCATGGCTAACAAAGATAAATCATCTAAGAGTGGGGAACAAGGATTTGCCTCCATGGATGCTGATAAGCAGCATGAAATTGCCAGCAAAGGTGGGAAAGCAGCCCACGAAAAAGGCACTGCCCACGAATTCACCCCTGAAGAGGCGAGAGAAGCAGGTCATAAAGGTGGACAGGTAGCCCATGAAAGAGGCACCGCCCATGAATTCACCCCTGAAGAAGCGAAAAAAGCAGGTCGTAAAGGCGGCAAATCCTAACTCCGACGAGTAGATTTGCAACGGGGTGCAGGAGTAAAGCCTCTGTGTGGGGGCATCGCCCCCACCCCCGTTTTGCAAAATGCACGTGCAACACGAATAGACTCAATCCAATCGGAAAGGTTGATCCTAAAAAATATGCACTCTTAAACAGAGGGTGCATATTTTTTCAGGCAAACGCTAACTCACCTGCAATCTTCAAGCCTATCCAGGTTGCTGTCTAAATCTGACTCGCTTCTCTCTTGAGACTGAGTCTTCTATAAAAATCAAGCCAGTCTGTAGTTTGTACCTCTTCGGGCAGATTGAACTTTGATCGGTCTGCGCTGACATTGAGAATGTGAACTGAAATACTTGCTATTGGTTACCGATGGTAAGTTGAACTGTGGAGATCAAACATGGTACAAAACGACCCCGATTTGGGGGAAAAGGCATTAAGCAAAGTAGCAGAGGTGGGTATTGCCAGCCAGCTAGATGAAGTTGAGAAAATTGATGTTGACGTTCGTACCAATCCTGGAAAGTTGGTTCAGGGCGAAGTAGATTCTGTCACTATTTCTGGAAAAGGATTAGTGATGAAGCAAGATCTACGCATGGAATCGCTACAAGTCAGCACTGATAAAGTTGCCATTAATCCGCTTGGTGCTGTGTTTGGTAATATTGAGCTGACTCATCCCACCGATGCCGACGCTGAAATTGTTTTAACCGAAGCTGATATTAATCGGGCGCTCGGATCTGACTATATTCAAAGCAAACTACATAACTTGGAAATGAACGTGGGAGGAAGTCCTACATTCGTAGATGTTCAACAGGCGATCGTAGAATTACCCGGTGATAACAAGTTTGCCATCACGGCTAACTTTTTGCTGAAAGAGCAAGGTGAAGTCAAAAACCTTTCGGCAACAGCCATCCCTCAAATTCAAGATAACGGGCAGCGCATCTCGTTAGAAATTCTATCCGCCGAAGGACAAGGTTTAAACACGGAAATGGTAAGTGCTATTTTTGAGCAACTGACGACCTTGTTAGATCTCCGAAACTTCAATATTCCCGGCATTTCACTCCAGTTGCATCGACTGGATGTGCAGAAAGGTAGATTACTGATTCATGCAGCAACTCAGATTGAACAACTCCCAGCTACCTAAATTCTGACCGTGGTGATTTTATAACTACGTTTGCAGGCGAAACGCCTGGCTTCACGGGCAAAAACGCTCATCACTTCCATACTCCTTCAATTTCAACAATTCAAGAGAAACAATCATGACACAAACTCCTAATGTTCCCCCCTTTATTGAAAGCGATGAACGTGAGTATCGGGATAGCGGTGTCCCCAGCACTGTTGCGATCGCCGGACATCCATTTCATCCCTTACTGGTAACCTTTCCGATTGCATTCTTGACTAGTGTTCTGGCGACCGATGCCATTTACTGGCTAACCAGTGATCCTTTCTGGGCTAGAGTATCATTTTGGCTCATCCTGGGAGGGCTGCTATCGGGACTCATCGCAGGGCTGACCGGAATGATTGATTTTCTGAAAATCGATCGCGTCCGAGAGCACAGTGCTGGCTGGATTCATATGGTAGGCAATATCGCAGCATTAGGGTTATCAGCCATAAATTTAAGCTTGCGCTGGCATAATCAAGCGGGTGCCATACTGCCCGCTGGCATGGCTATTTCATTCATAGTAGCACTGGTGTTGGGTGTGACTGGATGGTATGGCGCTGAACTGGTGTATCGTCACAAAGTAGCCGTCATTGGCTACGGTCCCAAGAGCAGACCCTAATGCCGTCTCTTCCCTTTGAAAGACCCGGAGACGTTCCGTTTGAGTGAGGTATTTAGACTTCCTTTTTTCTAACGTTTAAAGAGTGAAGATTGTACGTTTCAGGATTGTCTTATGAATCACGATTCCGAGCCTAAACCCAATGATAGCCAAGGAACCATCAAACAACCCTTGACGCCTGAAGAGGTTGATCCAGCTCAAAAGCGAGCCCAGAAAGAGGAGTTAGAGCGAGAAGGGAAAACGCTAACAATTAACCCTGGCGATCGCATTGATGAATCAAAATCGTTGCAAGAAAAATCCAAACAAGTAGCCGTCGATGCACCCGACATTACGGGAGATCACATCGTTGTACCGACCTACTTCATTGTCGATGAACCCGATGGATCGAGAAAGGCGCTGCACCATGTCAAAGATGCAGAAGAAATCTCCGACGTTATTCGCCAGGCCCGTGTTGACGAAAACGGCGAACGCACCTGGTCGTAACATCCACCTAGACTGAGAACTGGCGTTTTCCCGTAGGAAAACGCCAGTTCTAATATTAACGAATGATTGGTTGAAACACTGCACGTCATGCAGTGTTTCAACCAATCATCCGTTCTCCCTCAATTGCGTAAGGCGTTGAGGATTCCTGCGAAATCCTTAGGATCACAGATTAATTAACCTGTAATTCTTTTTGAGAGAGCGGCGGCGAAGCCGCCGCTCTCTCGAAAAGAATCGGGTTTTATTAAATCCATGATTCTTAATGTCCCGATAGGCTTTATACACTCTTAAATTCATCAACTTATTTTTTGTGAATGAGTACATCCTCGACCTATTAGCGATCGGTCTACTACTGCTGTTTGTCACATTGGGGTCAGGATGGATCACTCGCCTGCCCCTTTCCTATGCGCTGATCTATTTAGTGGTTGGTATTTTACTCAGCCCTTACGGTGTTGGGTTGATTGAGCTTCGACCCGAAGCCGAGTTTTTAGAACGACTGACGGAACTGGTGGTTCTAATTTCTCTATTCAGCTGTGGCTTGAAGATGAATCGTCCGCTGAAGCTATGGGCGTGGAATTCTACAGCCCGTTTGATTGGGTTGTTAATGCCCTTTTCCATTATGATGGTAGCGGCGATCGCCCACTGGGGGTTACAGTTCAACTGGGGTGGAGCCATTCTACTGGGAGCGATTTTGGCACCCACGGATCCGGTACTAGCGTCAGAAGTCCAGCTATCTGATCCAGATGATCATGATGAATTGCGCTTTGGCTTAACTTCCGAAGGGGGGTTAAATGATGCATTAGCCTTCCCATTTGTCTATTTTGGGCTGTACTGGATTAACGATAGCCACTGGGAAAACTGGTTTCGCGAGTGGGTCGCCGTAGACCTGCTATGGGCGATCGTTGCGGGTTTAGGTATGGGCTTAATAGTACCTCGCAGTATTGTCTGGTTAGACAAGCGGCTACAAAAATTCGTTCAGGTTGATTCCTTAATGGAAGATTTTGTAGCCCTCAGCCTCGTACTGATTACGTATTCCCTGACAGAACTCGTGAATGGCTACGGCTTCCTGGCTGTTTTTGTAGCGGGAATCGTCACCCAACGAAGTTACCATAATCCTGAAAAACAACATTCTCAACTCGAATTTACCGAGAGCATTGAGAAACTCATGGAAGTGGCAACCATTTTACTATTAGGGTCTTTATTGCGAATAGAACCCATCGTGCAATACTCCATGCAAGGCGCATTGATTGCAGGCGCGTTGCTCTTTGTGATTCGCCCAGTGGGAGCTTGGATCAGTACCATCGGCGAGCAGTATAGCCAAAAGCGACGCTGGCTATTTGGTTGGTTTGGCATTCGGGGAGTGGGGTCGCTTTATTATCTGACCTACGCTCTAGGTGAAGGCTTACAGGGAGACATGGGCGAACAAATAGCCTGGATCACCTTCATCACCGTCGTCGTCTCTGTAGTGCTACACGGCATCAGTGCAACACCTTTAATGAATTGGTATAAGCAAGATATGCAGCAAAAAGCAGAGACGATTAAGCAGCAGATCAATAGTAAGAGTTAATACTCTTTTTAGAGGACGTTCGCAACGTCCCGCGATATCACCGTTCCGGGTATAAATGGGTCTGACGAAACCTCTGGTTTCCCAGACCCATTTATACCCGGCTAAAACACAACCAAAGATAGAGGCACGGTCAAGCCGTTGACGGTACATTCCTTTTAGCGGGTGAATCCACACCCTGCCATCCCAGGTAATACTCTGCCAAAGTCGGTAAGTATGGCTGAAGTATTATCAATTATCAATCGCTCTGCGAACCCTACCTCATCATCTGCGGTTCCAGCCTTTTCTGACCGCTATCCCTATGCATAACCTGATTCAAGCCATTTTGATTGGCGACGAGAAAAAAGTTCTACATCAGCTGATTGACACCTTGAGTGACTCCGGCAAGCGTTACTTCTTGCGCAACGAAATTATTCAAACATTTACGGACTGCTGCCTCCCCTCTCCACAAACGGGTCATGCCTATCACAGCTCATCACTGAGCCAACTCATCCATTACACCCACGAACTGATCTTAGACGACGATAGCATTTGGCTGGTGCTGCGCCCCTGGATTGCCAGTCAACAGGTCTGGCGGATTACCCTAGATCTGGCTAACGCGTCAGAAATGCCCCTGGAAGCCCTCCTCGATTTACGCGATCGCCAGGTGAATCGCTATCAACCCCACATTCTCAACCTTGACTTCCATCCGTTCCATCCCAAAGCTCCCATCATCGATGATCCTAGACGGATTGGTCAGGGTCTGGCATTTCTCAATCGCTACTTGTGCGACCGATTGCTGACAGACTTTCATTACTGGTTAGAGGCATTATTTAATGCCCTGCATGTACTTGAACATGACGGCATGCAGCTATTGATCAACGATCGCATTCAATCGGGTGTGGAGCTGTCGCAACACGTTAAGCACGCCCTCCAGGTATTAAGCAAGTATGCTGCCGATCACCCCTATGAAAAAGTTCATCCTGAGTTACAAACTCTGGGGTTTGAACCGGGTTGGGGCAACACCGTGGCTCGCGCCCGCGAAACATTAGAACTGCTCAATCGCCTGATTGAAGATCCGGAACCTGCCATTTTAGAAACCTTTGTCTCTCGGGTTCCAGCAGTCTTTCGCGTCGTACTGATTTCGATTCATGGGTGGGTCAGTCAAGAAAGTGTAGTAGAACGACCAGAAACCCGTAGCCAAGTAGATTACGTGCTGGAACAGACCCGCAGTTTAGAAAGCCAACTCCGTACCGACATCGGCGAAGCAGGGTTAGACTTACTGGGCATTCGTCCTCAAGTGATTATTCTGACGCGCCTGGTTCCCAACTGTACTGAAACACAATGCGCTCTCCCCTGGCAAAAGGTAGACGGCACCGACAATGCCTGGATTCTACGGATACCGTTTCAAACCTTTAATCCCGCTGTAACCCAGAATTGGATTTCTAAGTTCGAGACATGGCCCTACTTAGAAAGCTTTGCTGTGGATGCCGAAAGAGAACTGCTGACACGATTGGGGGGAAACCCCAATTTAATCATTGGCAACTACAGTGAGGGCAATCTGGTCGCATCATTGCTGGCACGTCGGCTGAATGCTATCCAGTGCAATATTGCCCATTCGCTAGAAAAGCCGAAATACCTATTCAGTAATCTGTATTGGCAAGATTTAGAGGACCAGTATCACTTTTCAGCCCAATTTACGGCAGATCTGATCAGCATGAATGCCGCTGACTTCATCATCACCTCGTCTTACCAGGAAATTGTGGGGACGCCAGAAAGCATCGGTCAGTATGAATCTTATAAGTGCTTTACGATGCCCAATTTGTATCATGTGATTGATGGCATTGACCTGTTTAGCCCCAAGTTCAATCGCGTGCCACCAGGTGTCAACGAACAAATCTTCTTTCCCTATCAGCGGATGGAACATCAAGCGGGTGCAGACCAGGCTCGCCTTGAAGCACTGATATTTGAGCAAGAAGATTCACACATTTTCGGGTATCTAGATCAGCCCAAGAAACGCCCCATCTTTGCGGTTTCACCGATCAATGTGATTCAGAATTTAACCGGATTGGTAGAGTGCTTTGGTCGTAGCCAGGCGTTGCAAAGCCACTGTAACTTGATTCTCCTGACCAATGCTCTGGATGCGGCATATACGACAGATGCCGACGAAGTTGAGGAAAGTGCCAAACTTCACAATTTGATGGATCAGTACAACTTGCACGGGCATATTCGCTGGTTAGATGTGCGGCTATCTACTCATGAACTCGGTCAAGCCTATCGAGCGATCGCCACCCATCAGGGGATTTTTGTTCACTTTGCGCGGTTTGAAGCCTTCGGACGCACCATTTTAGAAGCGATGATCTCCGGCTTACCGACCTTTGCCACCCAATTTGGTGGGTCGTTAGAAATTATTCAGGATGGCATCAATGGCTTTCATATCAACCCAACCGACTTAGACGGCACCGCTGAGAAAATTCTCCAATTTTTGAATCAGTGCAAAACCGAGCCTGACTACTGGCATGGGATTTCCGATCGCGCTATCCAACGGATTCAAACCCAATACAACTGGCAGGTTCATACCCGACAACTACTGCAATTGACCAAGATTTATAGCTTTTGGAACTACCTCTATTCTGACCAGCGTGAGGCACTGCAACGCTACCTGGAAGCCCTATTCTATCTTCTCTACAAACCTAGAGCAGAGCAGATTTTAGCAGATCATATGAAGCGGTAACATGAACATTCCACGCTCGCGTAATTTAATTTACACAGACTGGACGCTGATTGAACCCCAATTTGATCCAGAGCAGTTACGGTCTAGAGAAACCGTGTTTACCATTGGCAACGGTTACTTAGGCACACGGGGTAGCTTTGAAGAGGGCTATCCCCAGGCGCTACCTGCCACGTTAGTCCATGGGGTATATGATGATGTCCCTGTGGTCTATACCGAGCTGGCAAATTGTCCGGATTGGCTCTCTCTGGCGGTGATTGTCAATGGCGAGCGGTTTCGGCTCGATCGCGGTGAAATCATCCATTACGAACGGCAGCTTGATTTACGTCACGGCATCTTAAGTCGTTCGATGCGTTGGCGTAGCCCTAATGGCAATATATTAGATTTACGATTTGAGCGGTTTGCCAGTTTGGCAGATCCACACGCATTGGGATTGCGCTGTCAGATTACGCCTGTGGATGTGGATGGCGCGTCAGCGCAGCCGTTCCCCTGGACGATCGAGGTGCAGTCTAGCCTCAATGGCTATGCTGAAAATCAAGGATTTGACCACTGGGAACGACTGGATCAGGGTCAGACAGAGTCAGGTAGCCATCAAAAAACAGAGCCAGGAATTTGGTTACAGGTGCGCACCCGCAGCTCTCGCATCGAGCTGGGCATGGCAAGCAAAATGACGGTGATCGGCACCAATGCCCCCTTGCAAGTCACCAATACTCCCGGCTATCCGACCTTGACGACGACCTTTATGGCGACGTCGGGGCAAGCAGTCAGCGTAGAAAAAATTGTGACCCTCTGCACGTCTCAGGAGACCGAGCACCCCGTTCTAACAGCTCAAGCCAAATTAGCCAGTCTACCTTCCTATGAAACGTTGCTAGAAGCGCATCAGCACGCGTGGAATAGCGTTTGGCAGTACAGCGACATTGAAATTGGCGGCAATAGCGAAGCTCAATTGGCAGTACGCTACAACGTGTTTCAACTGTTTATCGGGGCATCCCCTTATACCGATCGGGTCAGTGTGCCAGCTAAAACACTCTCAGGGTTTGGCTATCGGGGGCATATTTTTTGGGATACAGAAATTTTTATGCTGCCCTTTTTCATCTTGACCCAACCGGCGATCGCCAAAAACTTATTGACCTACCGATATCACACCTTGCCTGGGGCACGACGTAAAGCTGCCCATAGTGGCTATAAGGGAGCCATGTTTGCCTGGGAAAGTGCTGCCACCGGCGATGAAGTCACCCCCCGCTGGGCAATGCCCAATGATCCCTATGCAGAAGATGTGCGCATCTGGTGTCGCGATCGCGAGATTCATATTAGTGCTGACATTGCCTATGCGGTCTGGCAATTCTGGCAAGCTACGGGTGACGACCTCTGGCTGCGCGACTACGGGGCAGAAATTATTTTGGATACGGCTTTATTTTGGATGAGCCGAGTAGAGTGGAATGCCAAGCAAGAACGTTATGAACTCTGTGGCGTGATCGGAGCCGATGAATACCATGAGCAGGTGAATAACAATACCTTCACCAATCGCATGGTGCAGTGGCATTTAGAAAAGGCAGTTACTGTCTATGAATGGTTGCAACACAAGTATCCTGATGCGGCAACAGAACTCGGACAAAAGTTACACCTGACGCCAGAACGGTTACGGCGATGGCAAGCCATCATCACCCAGATCTATATCCCTTACGATGCTGACACAGGGCTAATTGAGCAGTTTGAGGGATTTTTCCAGCTCCAGGATATCAATTTAAACGACTACGAACCTCGCTATCAATCTATTCAAGCGCTTCTCGGCATTGATGAAACTAATCAACGGCAGGTGCTGAAACAACCCGATGTGTTGATGCTGCTTTATCTGATGCGCGGTACCCAAGCGTTTCCATATCGCCCGGACGTGCTGCAAAAAAACTGGAACTACTATGCTCCTCGCACCGATATTACTTACGGATCATCCTTGGGACCTGCCATTCACGCGATCCTGGCATCCGACCTGGGTGCTGCCAATCCCTACGATCAATTTATGCAAGCTGCGTTAGTAGATCTGGAAGATACACGCGGTAATGCCGGAGACGGCATTCACGCAGCGTCAGCCGGAGGGGTTTGGCAAGCCGTAGTATTTGGGTTTGGTGGCATTCAACTGAAAGAGTCGGGTCCCGTTGCTACCCCCCATCTCCCCGATACCTGGACTCACCTGAAATTCAAGCTGCACTGGCGGGGCACCTGGCATAGCTTCAACCTCTTGCCTTCATCAGCGCCAGCAAGCGACATTCAGGGCTTTATCTTCGATCTGGATGGGGTGTTGACAGATACAGCCGAATTTCATTATCGGGCCTGGCAACGGCTGGCCGATGAAGTCGGGCTTCCCTTCAATCGGCAGGCAAATGAAGCACTGCGGGGCGTGTCTCGACGCGAATCGCTTTTGCTCATTGTTGGCGATCGCCCATACTCAGAATCAGAACTTCAGGAGATGATGGAGCGCAAAAACCGCTACTATTTGGAATCAATCCAAGCCATTACCCCTGAAGATGTGTTGCCCGGTGTGATTGCTCTATTGGACGAACTGCGACAAGCAGGCATCAAAATTGCCATCGGGTCTGCCAGCAAGAATGCTCATATGGTGATTGAAAAATTGGGAATTGCCGATCGCGTAGATGCGATCGCCGATGGCTTTAGCGTTGACCGACCCAAACCCGCCCCTGACCTATTTTTGTATGCTGCCACTCAGCTGGGGCTTGCCCCTGCCCAGTGTGTCGTGGTCGAAGATGCAGCCGCTGGCATTGAAGCGGCGATCGCCGCTGGTATGCGAACCATTGGGCTGGATCCTGCCGTTGGCACAGCATCCGCAATCAACAACCGAGTGGCAGCCGCTGATATTGTTCTCCCCAACCTGATTGGCGTTCGCCTGAGCGATCTACAAACCAAACTAAACCGACTGTAGCAATTCAAGCATTACTTCATCCATCGATGAATTGGGTGTAGGTGCCGCACGAAGTGCGGCACCTACACCCAATTCATCCTCTAATCTGATAAGGTTTTACGCCCGCAGGGTACTCTGAGCCCATACCCTATCAGTTGTTCATATATGAAACGTGTGAAACTAGGAATTGCAGGACTAGCCGCGATCGCCAGCATCACCAGTTCAGGTCTCGCTGTGACCTCAGCGACCGCGATCGCATCTCAGCAAACTCCCCTACGTCAGGGTAACGCTCTTCAGCAGGGAGGGCTGGCAACCCCCATGCTGCTGGCAGAGCTGCGTAACTATTGCAACGCCGACGAAAGTGTATGGGTTGAAGCCGAAACTGAAGACTACTGGGTGAACATTTGTGGCGGTGACTTCCCCTATACCTACGTCGGGGTCAACAAACACAACGGCAACACAATCCGGGTACCCCTCGATAATTACGAACGGGACGGTAGCGCCTTTGAAGCAATCAACGGGGATGTTAGTTATCTACTGATTCGCAATACACCCAGAGGCTCATTTTTGACAGTCACCCAAGGAAACAGAGAATTGCTGCGACAGCCGATTTTACGCTGGCAATAGCGTTTTAGACGACCTCGACATCCCATTACTAATTTTGGGGATAAATTTGTACATGAACCCAAAGGGTTCACGTGCAAATTTATCCCTTTTATCATGGCGTGCAAGTTTGTTAAGGACAGAAACAGTGTTGTGGGGCACTGGGTGTCCCACAATACCAGACCGAATCAACCCCGCACAGCGTATAGTAAGCCCTGCCCATCTGGCAGACAGCATCGGGATAAAGCCATCCAATAGTGCCAAAATATAGTACAATTGAATTATTGGCAGTATTGAAAGGAACTGCACTATGCCGACCAAGCTTCTGATTGTCGAAAGCCCTGGCAAAATTAAGAAACTGAGCCAAATTCTCGGTTCAGATTGGCTAGTTCGTGCCAGTATGGGACATATTCGAGAGTTAGCCAATGATGGCGAAGATTCATTAGGCTTTGACTTAGACGACAATTCGGTGCGCTGCCGCTTCATGGCACGGGGATCTCGCGGAGCCGAAACGATTCAGAATTTAAAGGCAGCCGTCCGACAGGTCAAAACCGTAGTGTTGGCAACTGACCCCGACCGCGAGGGAGAAACGATCGCATGGCACCTTCAACAAGCCTTAAATCTCAAAAATCCTCAACGGGTAGTCTATACCGAAATCACACCCAATGCCGTACAACAAGCGATCGCCCATCCGCGTACGCTAGATCTCAACCTGGTTCATTCCGGGTTATGCCGCACGGTTCTAGATAAATTGGTCGGATACAAAGGGTCGCCCTTGCTCTGGCAATTGCAAAACGGAGCCAAGAGCATGGGTCGGGTGCAAAGCGCCACCCTGCATATTCTCTGCAAGCGAGAACGGGAAATTCAGGCATTTGTCCCACAAGACTATTGGAGTGTTTTTGTAGACTACACGCTGGAAGATTCCACAGCACCAGCCTTAAGCTTTCGTGCCTATTACCGGGGAACAACCGCAGAAACACCCCCAGAAGATGCGCAACCCGATGATGCCAGCCAGCCTAATGAGGGGCAAACCCGTGAATCAGCACGAGTTACTTCTAAAGCAGAAGCCGATCGGCTAGTGGCGATCGCCCGCCAGCATCCCCACACTGTCATCAGTGTTGAAGGTAAAACGACTCCCCGCAGCGCACCTCCGCCCTTTGTGACGTCAAGTTTGCAACAAGCAGCCGGTTCTCGGCTACGCTTTAGCCCCGAACACACGATGCAAGTCGCCCAGTCGCTGTATGAAGCAGGGCTAATTACCTATATGCGAACGGATAGCATTGCCCTCAGCCCAGAGTTTTGTCGGCAAGCACGGCAGTGGCTAGAAGCCAACGATCCGGCAAATGTGCCGAAGAAGACCACCCAACATCGCAAACTCAAAGGTGCACAAGAAGCCCATGAAGCCATTCGTCCCACGGATGTCTATCGCCCGTCTAAAGAGCTGCGGGTGGAATTATCGGCGGATGCTTTCTCGTTGTATGTGTTGATCTGGAAACGGGCGATCGCCTCCCAATGTCAACCCGCTCGACTGCGACACACCAAAATTGTGACGCAATCCGGCTCGATCGAATGGCAGGCAAAGGGGCAAGTGATTGAGTTTCCCGGCTACAGCAAATATTGGAATAATTTGAGTGCCGATACAGAACTGCCAACAGTACAGGCAGGGCAAGCCCTCATCCTGAACCAGGCTGCCCATGAACAAAAACAAACCCAACCCCCACCCCGCTACAGCGAACCCAAACTCGTCCAGGTGATGGAACGCAAAGGTATCGGTCGTCCCAGCACCTATGCCCCTACAATTCAAACCTTGAAGCAACGCTTGTATGTGGAACTGACCAAAGGTCATTTACAACCGACACCGCTGGGTTTGGATGTCGATTGCTTTTTGCAAGATGCTTTACCCGATTTGCTAGAAGCAGAATTTACGGCGCAAATGGAAGCGGCACTCGATCAGATTGCAGCGGGTCAGCAAGAGTGGCAGCACTATTTAACTCACTGGAATCAGGACTACTTCGTTCCAGCGTTGGTTAAGGCAAATCAAGTGATTCCCAGCCATCTCACCCATCAGCCAGCCCCTCGCCCCAACCAATCGCTAGACGTATCGCGCACCCGTTGCCCGCAGTGCCAAAAAGCAATGGCGAAAATTCCGAGTAAAAAACTCAAAAAGAAATACTTTCTCAAGTGCGTCAATGGATGCGATGACAGTGTCTTGTTTTGGTCAGACTTTAGTCGTCAATGGGAACCTCCTCGACAAAAATCAAATTCAGACTCGGCATCGCAGGTGACGCCCTCAGAATCGGTATCGAAAACGCACATAACAGAGCATCGCTGCCCCGTTTGCCAAACGTTAATGGAAACCTATGCCTACGAAAAAGAAGGGCAGGCTAAACAACTGCTCCGGTGCTCTGATGCCAAGGCAAGAAGCGATCGCAAACATAAAGATGCTGTCTACTTCCAAACGGCTAAAGGCTGGTGGAGCCCGAAGTTTGGAGAGTTACTCAAACAAGATAGCCCCAGCCCCGTGGGTACCCATACGTCGTAAAAGACGGCACCGAGTAAAGATGAACTATAGGGCGAGTTTTAAAACCTGCTAAAAAGTTGTTTTTTCGTGCGCGAAGCGCACGAAAAAACAACCCTTTTAAAACAGATCCTAGTGTTGCAAACACCAAATTTTGCAACATGGGGGGTTGGGGGCTTCGCCCCCAAGAAGGGGTTCCACCCCTTCACCCCTTACAAAACTTTCGTTTTGCTGTACTAGCACTTTTTGATAGGGTCTATTGAATGCGTTCGATAATGGGACAAATTGTTTCTTCAGGATGCTCTGGAACAGCTTCCCATCCAGACAATAAGCCCTTTAATTCTTGTTTAAGAATTTGCAATTGCTGAATTTGTTGTTCAATATCTGCCAATTTATTTTCTAGCTTTACTTTAATGTGACTACAGGGTAAATCACCCTGATCATGCACATCCAGGAACTCTTTGATTTCTAATAAACTTAAACCAAGACTCTGAGCACGTTTGATAAATCGCAATCGACCAAAGACATCAGAGCTAAATAAACGGTAATTTCCCTCCGTTCTGCCCAATGTTTTGAGCAGTCCTAGCTCATCGTAGTAACGAATAGTTTTGATCGGCAATCCACTTTCTTTTGCGACTACGCCAATCCGCTTTAAGTTTTCTTGAGTCAGCATAACAACCTCGCCAATACCTTAAGTGTCCGGGGTAATGTTCTCGATCTATTGCGAATTTTTTGGCAAGGCGCACCTTACCAAAAAATTCGCAACACATTTGAAACACTACCATTTTTATTCTAATCTCTCCAGTGAACTAGAGAGTCAAGACAATAGATATGGCGGCATCGGGGTATGAATTTAACCGGGATCATGTCAGCGATCGCACTTTTGCAACGAGCTAACGTCCGCTTGATTGGGTGGCTGGGGCATTGCAGCCTGAGAATTTTCTTTTACTAATCGTCGGTAGGTGCGATAGGGCAGATAGTGCAACGGATTGTAACCCGTCAATCGCAAAATTAAAACACACGCCCAAGAATATCGTCCGGTTGCGATCGCCTCAATAATTTGATCTAGCTCTTGAGAATTCATCAATCGTCTAGAGCCATCTTGAAAATACGTTAACTTCGTGTGAGGGTGGTTCATGATATTCTCCTGTTGCTTAGCGATCGCCAAACAGTGAATTTAAAAACAAACCCCATTAACAGAGCCTTTAGATCACAAATTCAACAAAACCCGGATGTTTATTTTGGGTCTGATTAAATCCACAATCCTTAAGCAGATCACAGGTAATAGATTGTCATCAGGTGCAGCAAGACAGGTGAGCTCGTGTTTCAAGCACAATGTGTTTCAAGCACAATGTGTTTCAAGCACGACTATACGGATGGGAGAAGTGCGGCTGTTCGATCATCCATAGATTCAGGGGGTTGACATGAACAGTAAAACAACGGAGTCAACAGAATCAAGTACTTAACCGTAATTTCACAGAGACAGACGACCACGGAGTCGCCATTCGACGCCAGAGAGAACTCTGGATGAGCGTCACACAGGTAAGATGGCAGTTTTAGTTGAGATTTGAACGGGTTAATTGACCCAAGCCAAGCCAGTTATGAATTTAAAGCTTTGATGAAGAAAGGTTGGCAGGTCGATTAGATATATTTTATTTTCGTCAATCGTTATATAGTTAATAAAGTATAAACCCTTAACAAACGTCACAATTAATACAGGTCTTTAATCAGCAAGATTGGGTGATGCCCGGAGCCGTTGTTCCTGGTTTGGAAAGGTGCGTGCCTTTCCAAACCACTATAGGCGTACGCGTTTGAGTCAGGACGGGATGCAGGGGTGGAACCTCTGGCTGGGGGCGCAGCCCTAACATCCCCTATCGTGACCTGATGACGTCAGGCTATAACAACGGCTTCGCAACACTACCCAGAATTACGGTTGTTGTGAATCAAATCATAGAGAGTCCGCAGGAGGTCTTCCAGGGGATAGGGCTTTGCTAAAAATGCATTGGCTCCTGCGGCAAGAACAGGGTCTTTAAAAGACGATAAGCCGCTGATGGCGATGATATTTACGGCTGGATTCATCTTTTTAAGGGTGCGAACAGCAGTAATACCATCCATATTGGGCATCATCATATCCATCAAAACGATGGCGATATCAGCTTTGTGCTTGGCATACGTGGCGATCGCCTCTGCACCATCATTGGCAACCAGGGTTTTGTAACAATGACTTTCGAGTAACGATCGATTCGTTTGTTGCACAATCGGATCATCATCAACAATTAACACGAGTTCACCCGCCCCGTGCAGCGGTTGTGCCTCCTGTCCCGTCTGGTTTGGTGTACCTTCAATCATAGGTAAGTACACCTTAAACTGACTCCCTTGCCCCATCTCACTGGAAACTTGCAAAAAGCCCCCATGGCTTTTGACAATTCCGAGAACCGTGGAAAGCCCCAACCCTGTTCCCTGACCAGGTTGCTTGGTGGTAAAGAAAGGATCAAAAATGCGATCGCGAATTTCTAGAGGGATGCCGGTGCCCGTATCTGTAATCGTGACTAACAAATAGTTACCCACCTGGGCATCCAGATTTTTATGGGCAAGGCTTTTATCGACAAAGCAATTTTCAGCCGAGAGGGTTAGAACGCCACCATCGGGCATGGCATCCCGAGCATTGACACACAGATTCAAAAATACCTGATGCAGATGGGTCGGATCAGCCGAAACCAACCAGAGAGCCTGATCGGGGATCTGCTGTCGAATTCTGATTGTTTTGGGAAACGTTTGCTGAACCACGGCAATCACTTCTTTAAGCAATAGATCTACTTGCACATTAATCCGATCGCCTTCTGTGCCACGCACACATGCCAAAATTTGTTTCACCATATTTGCACCCCGTCGGGCACTCTCTTCCAAAACCTGCAACATTTCTAGCGATCGCGCATCGAGATTATGACGGGTTAAGCGCAATAGTTGGGAAATCGTCAAAATTGGCGTCAACACATTGTTGAGGTCATGGGCAATGCCACTGGCAAGAGTGCCCAGGCTTTCTAACCGTTGAGCACGATAAAACTGGTCTTCCAACTGTTTTTTCTCAGTGATATCTGTATCAACGGACAAAATAAACTTAGGTTGCTCTGCTTCATCTCGCACCAGCGTCCAGCGGGATTCAACGGTGACATTTCTACCCGTTTTTGTTACCTTACCGATCTCACCGCGCCACTCTCCTTCGGCTAGCAAAAGGTGCATAATGCTGACGATATTCGCTTCTTCTTCGTGCAACAAATCATGCACGGTTTGACCGATTGTTTCGGCAGCTTGCCAGCCATACAACCGCTCAGCACCCTGGTTCCAATAGAGAATGTGGTGGTTTAAGTCACGCACAAAAATTGCATCTGAGGCAATATCTAATAAGGCTGCTTGTTCCCGAATTTTTCGTTCTGCCTGTTTGCGCTCCGTAATATCTTCATCAACGCTGACATAGCCGATGATGTCACCTCTTGCGGATTTCATGGTAGCGACACGCGCTGCCACCCAGCGAATCTCACCATCGGGGGTCAACAGGCGAAATTCGGGCAAGTTCTGGCTGTCGTCATATAAATAGGTATCCCAGGCGCTAAACAGCATCTCTCGATCGTCTGGGTGAATAGCCTGCAACCAACCATCTCCCAGCGAATTTTCTGCACTGAGTCCCGACATTTCTTGCCAGCGATTGTTGGTATACAGGCAAATGCCATCGGCATTGGTTTGGCAAATACCAATCGGCGCAGCCGCACTCAGCGAACGAAATCGTTCTTCGCTTTCCTCCAGCACAGCCTGCATCCGTTGCCGTTCTAATAGCTCATGCCGCATTTTCTCGTACAGTTCAGATTGTAGAATGGCGATGCTTACCTGAGTTGCCAGTCGTTGCAACAGCGCAATTTCGGCAGGGTGCCAGTGTCGGGGAGCCGAGCATTGATGGACGATCAGTAAGCCCCAGAGCATCTCTCCTTGCAAAATGGGGACGACCAGATTGGCTTTGACCTGAAATGATTTGAGTAACGCCATATGGCAGGGTGCCAGGTCATCTTGCTCGACATCGGAGATAGCGGCAATTCGACCCTGGAGATAGGGTTCAATATAGCGATCGCTAAAGCAATCATCGGAAATGATAGTATGCAGCATCGACGTCCACTCTGCCCCGACCGATTCCATAATCACCTCGCCCTGCCAATCGGGGCGAAACCGAAAGATGATGACTCGATCTGTGACCAGCACCTGTCTGACCCGCTTGACCGTTTGGGATAAGACTTCATTTAGATCGAGAGATTGACGGATATCTTGAGCGATATCGGCAAGCAAGTATTCTTGACGAATTTGCTGCTGAAGTGTGAATTCAGCTTGTTTTCGATCTGTGATATCAAAAATCACCCCCACCATTCTTAGCGGTTGCCCCGACTCGTCATATAGCCCTCGCCCTTTGCCCAGCACCCAGCGAATGCTGCCGTCTCGCAGAACCAGACGATATTCGATTTCTAGATCGGTTTGGTGTTTGAGTGCCTGGAAAAGGGTGTGTTCAACAGTCTCTCGATCGTCCGGGTGAAGGTGCCCAAGCCACAATTGATAGGTGGGTTCCACTTCACCCGGCTGATAGCCAAATAGGCGATAGTGATTGGCATTCCAGGTCAATGTTGCCGTCGAGATATGCCAATCCCAACTGCCGGTATAGGTGAGATCGAGGGCTAAGCGCAATTGTTCTTCACTTTTTTGCAGAGTGGCTTCTGCCTGCTTCTGCCCCACTTCTAAGCGTTTGCGCTCCGTAATATCGTGACTGACAACCGTTATCAGCCAGCACGTTTCATCGATCCGTTGAGAGGCATGAGCGCTAGAAATCCAACGGATGGAACCGTCTTTATGAAGAAACCGAAATTCGGCAGTGACATCGCACTCAGCAAAAAATCGATCAAATAAGGGCATCAAGACTGTTTCCTGATCCTCTGCAACAACTCTTGACCACCACAGGGTTTGATCTGCCATCAATTCTTCAACGGTGTAACCAAACAAGGTTTCACAGCCATTGGAAAAGTAGTCATATTGCCACTCTTGGGTGTCCGAGAGACGAAAACTGGCGATCGCGGCGATCGCACTATCAAGAATGCGGCTGAGTTTAGCTTCAGAGGTTTGCAGCGACAGTTCCAGTTGTTTGCGATCGTTAATATCGATGGCTGTACCCACCAGGCGATAAATCCGACCCTGTTGATTGCGCAACGGAGACAGCGTGGTTAACGTCCAGATGGTGTGATCCTGAAACACCACATGTTCTTCATAGGAAATGTTGGTGCCAGCTTGCAAACACCGTTCATAGTTGCGGCGAAATCTGGTTCCAATGGCATCTCCAAATGCTTCTTCTGGCGTTTTACCTTGCAGGTATTGAGCCGCCCTACCGGCTAATTGTTCAGCCGTACTGTTGAAGCCAGCATATCGAAAGTCGTTGGTTTCAGTCACATCTAGGACAAAGATTCCCTGGGCAGCACCATCGTAAATACTGCTGAGAAATTCTTCGCGTTGCCGCAGTTCGGCTTCGGCTTGCTTGCGATCGGTGATATCTTCAGCAATGCCGCCATAGCTATACACCTGTCCGGCTTCATTACGAATGGCAAACCCCCAATCCCAGATCCAGCGGATCGAGCCATCAGGGCGGATGATGCGGTATTCGACATCACTGGGTGCCCCCTGACGTTGCTGTTCTAGTTTGCGCTGGACGCGATCGCGATCGTCTGGGTAAATTGCCTCTAACCAAGAGTTGGGTTGGTCGATCAGACTTTGGCGAGACCGTCCCCAAATCTGTTCATAAACAGGGCTGACATATTGGTTATCCAGCGACACGAGATCGGCAAGCCAAACTACCGCATGGCTATTTTCGGCAAAATGGCGAAACTTTGCTTCACTTTGCTGTAATGCCAGTTCTGTTTGTTTGCGATCGGTAATATCTCGCAAAATCGACAGATGGCGACCGGGGACAAAGTTGGCGATCGCGGCAAATTCAGTATCTCGAATGGTGCCATCAGGACAATGCAGACGAAATTCACCCGACATTTGCCCGACATCAAGAAACTGCTGCCAAACCTCTGCCATCTCTATTGTTGGATCGGCAAAATCGGCAATGTTAGACTGCAACAACGCTGCTTTAGACAGCCCAAATAAGGTGCAAGCAGCGGGGTTGGCATCTACATAACAGCCATTGTCATCAGCAATGGCGATCGCATCCAGAGCTTGATCAAATAGGGCTTGCCACTGATGCTGTTGATGGTGTAACGATTGATTGATCTCCTGTAACGATTGATTGATCGTCATCAATTCGCGAGTACGCTCCAGCACCCGCCATTCCAGGTCATGACGCAATACTTGCAACTGCTGGTTCTGCTGCTCAATCGTCTGCTGGGCAAGCATGAGTTCCTGATGCGTCTGGCGCAAGTCTGCCTGAAGCGATCGCAGTTGCTCGCGTGCAGTCTGAAGTTCCTGATTTACCGATTGCAGATCAGCACCATCATCAGGTGGCGTCGGGGATTGTTTCGTCTGACTTGGCAGAGAAGAGGCGTATAGCGGGTTTAACTGATAGCCCACCCGATAAACTGTTTTAATCCAATCTTTTGCCGCACCCACAGCCGTTAATTTGTGTCGTAACTCTTTAATATGAACGCGAACCGCTTCTTCTCCGGGGTATTCGGTAGAACACCAGGCATGGTCTAAAATGGCTGTCGCACTCAGTGTTTTTTCGGGATGTCGCAGAAATAGCTCTAAAATGGCATATTCTTTAGGCGTAACAGACAGGAGATAGGTACCATAAGTGACTTTGCGGCTACTGGGATCAATCGATAAATTTCCCCAGCTTAAGATCGCCGGGTTCGCCAAATTACCACGACGCATCAATGCCTGTACCCGCGCAATCAATTCTTCCGAATCAAACGGTTTGACGACATAATCATCGGCTCCCGCATTCAGTGCGATCGCCTTTTGCTGCCCGCCGCCTTGTCCGGTCAATAACAAAATAGGCATTTGCAATCCCTGGTCGCGAAGCTGTTGACACAGGCTGATCCCATCTAATTTGGGCAACCCCACATCGAGCAAAATCAAGTCGTAGTCAAAGACTTCTGCCATCTGCAACCCTGCTTCGCCATCGGCTGCAATATCGACAGCGTAGTTGTAGCTAGAAAGCAGGAATTCTAAGGTCTGCGCCAACATGCGATCGTCTTCTACAACTAAAATCTTCATAGCAGGCAACGAATGAGACTGTTGTTATGTTTGAACCTATAGCGAATTGAACGAATGATTACTCACTCAGGATCGTAGATACAATAGAATCGAACCTTTGAGAGAGGGGTGGCTCCGCTGCCCCGCTTTTACAAAGATTCACAGGTTCATTTGTTTGTGATCCTGAATAAATAGACCTTTATTAAAACATTTCTTGAAAATTTAGTTGAATTAAGTCATCGAACTTATCGCTTGTTGGGCTGGGTGTAACTCTTTTTATAGAAAGGGGATGTTATCAATCTGTAATTCTTCACAGTTTCTTTACAACTGATCGTGAAACTGGTTAGAAGGAATTCAAGTAGTGCCAGCTACTCAGGCAAATCGTTTACTTGGGTCTACCCGCTTCGTGGATCGCATGGAAATAGTGAAGGAGTTCAAACGTGAATACCGATGATACGCCTCGTTCAAACAATAATTTTGACGGATTTTCTCAGCGTGTGGTCGAAGCTTTAGGGCGGCTTCAAGCCCAGGCAACCCGATCTATTTCAGGGAGCATTTATATCTACGACCTGGTTGATCAATGTACGATTTATGCGAGTTGTTCGATTGCTGCAATGCTCGGTTACACAGCCGACGCCATTCATGACATGGGGGCGACGGGGTTAGCACTGTTGATTCATCCGCATGACTTAAACCGGGTTTCCGAGCATTATCAACGGTTCACGACTTTACATGCCGACGATGTAATTGCGATCGACTACCGCATGAAACGGGCAGATGGCACATGGTGTTTACTGCGATCGCAAGAAACCCCGTTAGTCACAGCCACTGATGGGTTTCCGTTGCAGGTAATTGGCAGGCTTCAAGTGGTCAATCAACGCGGGTTTGCTCGGGTAAATGAATCGACGGTATTGGGTGAATCTGTCTATCATTTTGAGCAACTCAAGCTTGAAGATGTGTTTCATACCTATCGATCGAATCTATTTGCTTAAGTCTGGTTGGCGTATTGATTTGCGTGATGAAATTTGATGTGGGTGCCGCACTTCGCGCGGCACCCACACCAAATTTCATAACTGGATTAAGTCATGCTTAATGCTATTGCAAGCCTGCTTCTTGCGATATTTTCAGGGCTAACCCTGTCCAATCGAGATCACTGTTACCCTCTGCAACAAGAGCCGATAAGCGATCGCGCAATAGGCTGGCTAATGGCATCGGCATCTGGCTCTCGTCAGCGGTTTGTAATGCCAGCGTTACATCTTTTAAACCCAGCGATAGCTTAAAGCCTGCGGGTTCATACTGCTGCTCCGCAATCAGTCGGCCATAGGTTTGATAAATAGGGCAGGCAAATAAGGTTTGGCTGACGAAGTTGGCAACCGCAAGGCGATCGATCCCATTCTTTTCTGCCAGGGTAAAGGCTTCTGCCATGGCTTCGATCGCTGAAACAATCAAAAAATTGCCCGCCAGCTTCACCACATTGGCGGCTCCTGCCTCGTCGCCAAAGTCAAACTGTCCCTGGCTCAACTGTTCCAGGATGGGTTTGACTCGGGTTTTGGCAGCGCTATGTCCCGACAGAGCAATCCATAGCTTACGAGCCACCGCTGCATCCGGGCGACCGAACACAGGTGATGCGACATAATGTGCGCCCTGGTGGTCGTGCAGTGCCGCTAGTTTACGAGCCGTCGCCGGAGATACGGTACTCATCGACAGATGAATACCATCGTGCCCTAAGCCTGCAAGAATGCCGTTTTCACCAAGCACCACCGCTTCTAGGGCAGCATCGTTTGATAGCATGGTAATGACGATGCCACCGGGTTCGATAACGGCAGCAGGCTGATCGACCAGCCGTGCCCCTTGTTGTACCAACGGCTGGGCTTTTTCTACGGTACGATTATAAACGGTTAATGGATACCCTGCTGCCAGCACATTCATGGCGATCGGTAAGCCCATGTTCCCCAGTCCGATGAACCCAATTGTTTCACGCATATGGTAGTCCTGTGTTGATGTAGCCGACTCAACCGTTAGGAGTGTTGCTGATTTTGGAGATGAATTTGACCGCAAACCCACAGGTTCCCCTGTTAAATTCATCCCGCCAGTCAGCCATGCCATTCGGCGAGAATCAGGGTCATGATAAACGCTCTTGCCCAAAAAGCGATCGCGGCACCTTAAGATCGTAGGTAGTGGTATGTAGATGATGATTTTTTGTGGCGCGGGTGACACCTGCGCCACCAACGTTGCAGTTGAGAATAGTGTTTCAAATGTATTGTCCATTGTGTGGGAAGGCGCGCTCCGTGCGCCTTCCCACACAATGAACTACACATCTAGAACCTCACCCATTTGAGCGTATGCTGTGTTCTCTGAGAGATAGAGTCTGATGAAACCCATTGAAGAAACGTTTTTAGAGCTGGACTGGGAAGATGCGGATGCTGCCCGTCAAGCGCGAGATAGCCGAGCCGAAGAACTCCAGTCGCAGGGGTTGGTTTGTGTGCTGAAAAACTTGTATAACGCGGTTAATGGACGCCGTGTGTTTATGTTGATTGCGACCGAAGCCGAAAAAATCGATTCGCTGACCTCCCCAGATGGGCAGGGTGGCTCTCGATCTGAGGGATCGAGAAGTCGATCGCTGATTCCCAAACGCAAAAGTCGAGCCGGATCAGAAACCGAAATCCGCTAAGGATCGTGGATTAAATAAGATCGAATATTGAATCGTTTGAAGGGGCGAACGGCCGTTCGCCCGTACGACACATCACCGGAGTTATTTAATTCTTATTCCTAAGGATTGTGGATTAAATGAGATTCAGGAAGAAATGGATTTGATCCCCCCTAGCAGCCTGTCGGAGAAATGGATTTGATCCCCCCTCGCCCCCCTAAAAAAGGGGGGAATTGCCCGGAAGTCCCCCTTTTTTCTAGCGCAGCGGCGCGAATGCGCGGGGATTTAGGGGGATCGAGCAGGATTGTAGCTTCTCGTTCGAGGTGTGTGTACACGGTAGCCCAGAATTGGGGGGCTAGGGGGGCAAAACTCCGAAGGGCACCTTATTCATTCCATTCCCGCTCAATTTTCTCCAGGTCTTTAGCGGCACCCAGTTGGCTAAACAATTGGTGAGCGGTGGTGTAATAGGTTTGCGCCAGGTCAGCATTGCCCCGTTGCCGTTCGAGTTGAGCAAGATCGTAATTTGTTTCAGCAATATGCCAGGTCATTCCCAACGCTTGCATTTTTTCCAGAGCATCTTTGAGTAACGATTCTGCCGTGTCTAGGTTGCCGCGCCCTAGTTCGGTTTCTCCTAAACAACCAATTGAGATTGCTATGCCTGCGCGATCGCCCAGTTCTTGCCGCAGTTGCAACGATTGTTGATAGAGCCGTTCTGCCGCATCCCAGTTGCCCCGATTGCGCTCGATGTCGCCCAAGACAACCCAAGAGGATGCCATGCCTGCGCGATCGCCCAGTTCTTGTCGCAGTTGCAACGATTGTTGATAGAGCCGTTCTGCCGCATCCCAGTTGCCCCGGTTGCGCTCAATGTCGCCCATTGTGCCAATCACTTGTGCCATGCCTAGACGATTGCCTAGTTCTTCGCAAACTTCAAGCTTTTTTTGATAGAGCCGTTCTGCCACATCCCAGTTGCCCCGGTTGCGCTCAATGTCGCCTAAACATCCCCAAGAGGATGCCATGCCTGTGCGATCGCCCAGTTCTTGCCGCAGTTGCAGCGATTGTTGATAGAGCCGTTCTGCCGCATCCCAGTTGCCCCGATTGCGCTCGATGTCGCCTAAGCTTCCCCAAGAGGATGCCATGCCTGCGCGATCGCCCAGTTCTTGCCGTAGTTGCAACGATTGTTGATAGAGCCGTTCTGCCCCATCCCAGTTGCCCCGATTGCGCTCGATGTCGCCTAAGACACCCCAAACGGCGGCTATTCCCGCGCGATCGCCCAGTTCTTCGCAAACTTCAAGCGCTTTCCGATAAAGCCGTTCTGCCGCATCCCAGTTGCCCCGATTGCGCTCGATCTCGCCTAAGCTTCCCCAAGTAGTTGCTATGCCTGCGCGATCGCCCAGTTCTTGCCGCAGTTGCAGCGATTGCTGATAGAGCCGTTCTGCTGCATCCCAGTTGCCCTGATTGCGCTTGATGTCGCCTAAGACGCCCCAAACAGCTGCCATGCCTGCGCGATCGCCCAATTCTTGCCGCAGTTGCAGCGATTGTTGATAGAGCCGTTCTGCCTCATCCCAGTTGCCACGACAAGATTCTATGTAGCCTAAGCTTGCCCAAGTAGCTGCCATACCGGCGCGATCGCCCAGTTCTTGTCGCAGTTGCAGCGATTGTTGATAGAGCTGTTCTGCCCCATCCCAGTTGCCCTGTTTGCTCTCGATGTTGCCTAAAAGTCCTAGTGAAGCAGCTTGAACATTTTTACTTAGATATCCTTTAGCATCAGAAGGTAAAGATTGTTGAAAATAGCATTTTGCCTCATCCCAGGCTCCTGTATCGCGACAAATAATTCCCAAGATTTGCAGACAAATCTGATAGGTAATGCCTTGCACATGAGGAAGAATTTGCTGGCACAAATCTTTCAACAAATTCCAATAGCCCCAGGGTTTTAAGTAATTAAATAAAGTGTCAGTTAATAGATCGGCAGCTTCGCTGTAGTTGCCCAATTGAAAGGCAAAGTGTTGGGCTTCGAGAACGGGGCGCAAATCGTCCAGAGTTTTGGGCTGATCCAGGGTTTTTCTGGTGCGATAGAAAGAATAGACGCACTTTAGCAGATCGGGCAATTCTGACTGATAGGCAGTCTGCAAAAATTCGACAATCAGGCGATGCAGGTCGTAGACATCTTCATGTTTGTGGAGGTCATAGCGGCACTGCACCAGGCAACTATCGACCAGGCGATCGATCAGGGTTTGGGTGTCTTGGAGTTCTGTTTCGGTCAGTTCAACGGGTTTTTGCCGTCTCACGGCTTGCCGAAACCGTTGCGTGGCATCATCTTCTCGATACAATCGCAAAAAGGTTAGCCCTCGGATATCAATCCCCACCCGCAGCACACACATCCGTTTCAGCAATTCTCTGGCAGGTTCGCTGTGGCGTGCCAGTTGTGCCTGCAAAATTGGTTCGGCTTTTTGGCTGACCAGGTGCGGGTGTTGCCGCAGGTAGCCCGGTTTGCCTCTGGCAACGGCTGCCAGTTGGGTCAAGACAAACACATGACCCTCTACCCGGTTTGCCACCCAGAGCCGATCGGCTTCCGAGTCTTGCACCTGATATTGGCTTAAGATCTCGGCTCCGGCAGCGGTGCTAACTCCGCCCAGGCGCTCCACTCGCACCAATAGCGGGTCGGGGGTGGCGTGGGGGTCACGCGGGTCTGCCAGGTCGGTGGGCAGCTCTCGACTGGTGACGATCAGCTGCGACGAATGCGGACGATAGACCAGGGCATTGAGCAACTGCCCCAACTCGGGTTGCAGGGTGCGTCCGGCAGTGGGTTGGTGGGCGGGGTGCAACAATACCTCCAGGTTATCGAGCAATAGTAAATAGCGCTGCTGCTGCAACCCTTTGAGGATAGCCTGAAGTTTTTGCTCGGCAGTCGTCAACAATTCGGCAGACTCGATCTGCAAGGCAGCGAATAAAAAACTCGCCAGTTCATCAAAACTGCTGCCCTCCTCTGCCCGCCAACAAATCACCGCCCCATAGACACTGTGGCTTGCCAACTGCGATCGGCGTAAATCGACCCCTGCCGCTTCTAGTAACTTCACTGCCAAACTGGTTTTGCCAATGCCACCCTGCCCAATTAGCGCCAACACCACCGGACGAGGCAACGCCGCATCCTGGGCAGTACCGATAAATTCGGTTTGCAACTGCTGCAACACGTCATCTCGCCCCACCCAGACCGGCACCGATCGCAATGCCTCCACCCCCACCACAGGTTTGTGGGCAACAGCAGGTGCAGGTTCTACGGGCGTGGGTAGCGTGTTTTCAACCGTTGCGGCGATCGCCGTTTGAGGCAAATCGGGGATGACGGTTGAGGATGCAACAGATGCAACAGATGCGATCGTCGGATCTGCGTGATCAACCTGCTGCCAGAGTTCAGCAACCGTTATACCCAAGCCCTGAGCAATCTTTTCAACCGTTGATTTTCGCGGTTCGCTAATATCACCATTGACCAACTTTGATACATAGTCAGGGGTCAAATCAGCTAACGTTGCAAACCGACGCTGGCTCAGTTGTTTGTCTTCTAGCAACCGCTTTAGCGCCAATCCAAACCGTTTTGAGGCAATGGGTTTGTAAGAGTTGTCTGCATTCGCCATGTCAAATTCAACGGTTGAATAGGGAACGGTTGATTTTCAATTGAAAATCGGCAATCTAGGCAATCTCTGATCCACATGATGCAATCGAGACATACACAGGGGAGCCGCTCCTAGCCACTGCGACCACAGTTTGGAACGCTCCCCATTCATTACCCCACGGGAGTAATTATGTCTAAATCTAACCTGTCTTTCTTGATTTCGCTTGCCCTGATCCTTCCCTCTGGGGCAACGGCACTACATCTGGCAAATCAACCCCAGTTGACCGATGCCCAACAGCGAGTCCTTGATACCAGCATCCAGATCTGCTCGGCTGGCAGCATGGGGCTATTTGGCACATTAGCCAGCCAGCGCACCACCGGCAACAAAAAACAGTAATGCTGTTGTCGCGTTTCGACTCCGCTCAACGCTCGGCATTCGTGGGCTGAGCGAAGCTCTTAAAAATCTCCTATTCCATCAAAATGGGGTGCAGGGCTATAGCCCTGCACCCCGTATCCATACGATCGCTACACTCATGCTTGCTGAACAAGTGGCTTTGCAGCCTGTACTTCTACCACACCGCGAAACATATTCATGCCGCAGGTAAACTCATAACGACCGGGTTGATCGGGTGTAAATTCGATCGCCGTAATTTGATTTAATGGCAAATTTCGGGCAATACGAAAATCAGGAAACCGGACTTCTTCTAAGCAACTACTGGGGTCTTTGCGATCGAAGTTCAAGCGCACCCGTTGTCCTGCTTGCACCACAATCTGGCTGGGTTCATAGCCACCATCTACCATCACCGTTACTTCTTGAATGCCAGCGTTTGACGTCGCTTGACGTGCCTTAGACGTGCTAAACAAAAACCACCAGAGTTCTAACCCAATTAACCCTACCCCTCCTACTGTTAAGATTCCTTTTAACCACAAGGGTTGATCAATCCGTTGAAACTCTACTTCATGCTCAGGTGAAGACGATTGCATTCCGTCATGCGATTCCTGAGCGATCGCACCATTAGACGCCAGCCCCAATAATAATCCGATCGTTACTAATGGTTTCAGTATGGCTACTTGCTTGATCATATGACATCCTCTCCTAAATCAACGTCCCGACAATTGTTCCTGAAATCACACCGAGCAAAAATCCAAATCCGACTAACGTACTGAAAAATATGATGGGGTTTAGCATACTTGAATAACCAGCGCTTTGCGCCTGGATAGATTAGGGGTGTTGTGTGAGAGATTTGCTCCGCACGGCTCTCACACAACAGCTTGTACTTCATGCCATTTATGCCCGATGTGCCATTGGCTTAAAGTTTCGCAGCCGGAGTGCATTCGTGACAACCGATACGGAACTAAATGCCATTGCCGCTCCGGCAATAATGGGGCTGAGTAACCAACCAAAGATGGGGTAAAGAACACCCGCAGCAATGGGGATGCCAGCCACGTTGTAAATGAAGGCGAAAAACAAGTTTTGTTGGATATTGCGAATAGTAGCGCGGCTGAGTTGAATGGCAGTGACAATCCCTTGTAAATCACCAGAAATTAACGTGATATCACTGGCGGCGATCGCCACATCTGTACCTGTACCAATAGCAATACCGACATCCGCTTGAGCCAGAGCAGGCGCATCATTAATGCCATCTCCTACCATGGCAACGACTTTACCTTCCATTTGAATCGTTGCCACCGTAGCCGCTTTTTGATCCGGTCGAACTTCGGCTAAAACCCGCTGAATCCCAACTTCACGAGCAATCACATGGGCAGTACGTTGATTGTCTCCGGTGAGCATCACCACTTCTAAGCCCATGGCTTGCAAGGTGCGAATCGTAGCAGCAGACGAAGGCTTGACCGCATCGGCAATGCCCATAATGGCTTCGATAGTGCCATCTACAGCCAGCCAGACCACCGTTTTACCCAGAGATTCTAGCGTGTCCCAGTGCTGCTGGAGGGCAGTGGTATCCATCCCTAATTCATTCATCCAGCGATGGGTACCAATTTGGATCCATTGGTTGGCAACATAGCCTTGCACCCCACTCCCTGCGATCGCTTCAAACCCTTGTGAATTTGATAATTCAGCCCCTTGCACCTGAGCATATTGCACCACCGCTTCGGCAAGGGGATGTTCTGAATTGCGCTCGATCGCTGCTGCTAACCGCAACAGGTTGAGTTCATTACCATTAGCCGTTCCCTTAACCGTAACAAAGTCGGTCACGGTTGGTTTGCCCTGAGTAATCGTCCCCGTTTTGTCGAGCACAATCGTTTGCAATTTGTGTGCCAGTTCCAGACTATCTGCCCCTTTAATCAAGATGCCATTTTCAGCCCCTTTTCCAGTTCCGACCATGATTGAAGTTGGCGTTGCTAACCCCAGGGCACACGGGCAAGCAATGATTAAAACACCCACCGTGTTAATCAATGCCATCGTGACATTGCCCATGAGATTGAACCAGACGATGAAGGTCAGAATGGCGATCGCAATCACGACCGGGACAAACCATCCCGTTACCTGGTCTGCAAGGCGTTGAATCGGGGCTTTTGAACCTTGGGCTTGTTGTACCAGCTTGACGATTTGCGCCAGGAAAGTATCTTTACCCACTCGGGTTGCCCGAAACTTAAAGCTTCCGGTTTTGTTCAACGTTGCCCCAATGACTTCATCTCCAGGTTGCTTTTTCACGGCTACACTTTCACCCGTGACCATGGCTTCATCAATCGTGGACGAACCCTCGACAATTTCGCCATCTACCGGAATTTTTTCACCCGGACGAACCAGAATCACATCACCCACCCCGACTTCAGCAATGGGAATATCAACCTCTCGATTGTCACGAATCACTCGTGCAGTTTTGGCTTGCAATCCCATTAGCTTGCGAATGGCGTCTGACGTCTGTCCTTTTGCCCGGTTTTCCAGTAGCCTGCCGAGCAACAGTAAAGCAATAATCACCGATGCCGCTTCAAAATAAACATCGGGTTTCAACCCCTGCGCGATAAACCATTGGGGAAAGATGGTCGGAAACAACGAATAGACATAGGCAGTTCCTGTTCCCACCGCAACCAGTGTATCCATCGTGGCAGTATGACGCTTCAACGCTTTCCAGGCATTGATGAAAAATCCACTCCCTGACCAGATCAACACCGGAGCCGTCAGCACCAATTGCAACCAGGGATTGTGCAACCACATAGGTAAAAAAGGAATTGACACGCCCGTCATGGCAGGCAAAGACCCAATCACTAGCAGAGCGCTAATTGAACCACTCAACCAGACTTTGTGTCTTAGTTTGCGGTTTTCAGCTTGCCGTTCTTGCCGTTCGGCATCATCTTCTGGAGCCAGCACATCATCTTGCATCGGCTGTGCCGCATACCCGGCAGCATCAACAGCATTTTGAATAGCCGTGACATCGGTTTGGCTGGCATCATAGGAAACCGTTGCTTGCTCTGCACCAAAATTTACACTGCACGCCTCAACACCGGGGACAGAACGGATGGCGGCTTCAATATTATTGGCGCAGGAGGCACAACTCATGCCTCGCAACTTCAACATTGTATTTTCCATTGGTTGACTCCTGGGTAAACCCTAAGCGACGGTGTACCCCGCCTCCGTAATCGCTTGCTGAACCTCTGCGGCAGCGGCTTGAGTATCGACATTGACCCGCTTGGTTTTAGGGTCTGCTTCAACCGTAGCCGCAGGGTCGATCGCTTTGATGGCTTTGGTGATCGTATCTGCACAAGCCGAGCAAGCCATATTTGGAACAGTCAGTTCGAGTGTCATGATTTAAATCCTCTGAATGGGTAACTGTCCCTATCTTGGGGTCTCTAGTTCACTGGAGAGTCAAGAGGCTAATGATAAACTTTTCAAAACTTATAGCTCTACGCAATCCAATTGGGTCATCAGGGGGGAGCGGTGCCCCCACGCCGAGGTTTCACCCCTGCCCCCCCTTCCAAAGGGTTTAAGTTAGCGTACTGGCGTTTACGACGCTTCATCCCTGGACACATGACAGTTGTGGAGTGAGTGCCACGCTCTGCATGGCACTCACTCCACATTTCATCTATTAATTTGTTTGCAAATGCTAAATATCAAACAGCAGTTCGATCTACTGGGTTATTTCAGGGCGATCGCCAAAACTACAACCACAATGGCGCTGCATAGGTGATTCAGTACGGTGTTGTGGGGCGCGGAGTGCCCTACAACACCGTTTCTGTAATTAACGAACTTGCACACCTCAAAAAATCTGTGGCTCAAGCAATTGAAAATGGCTGTATCTCTACATCTATAAAGAAGGGCACTGCTAGGAGACATCAAACAAGCCATCTTCGTAAGCGATAAAGCGATCGCCCATACAGCAACCAGGTATCCTCTCTTACAAGTGCCTGGTTTCCGCTGGAGTTGATCTCCAATTATTGTTCCGCCCATCACTATAGTGAACAGGAATCTTGGCAAAGTCTTCATCACTCACATTATCCAGACAAGCGATATTGACTGAATAAAATGCCCCACCAATTTCTTCCAAATATCCACGACCAAAAGGTCTTGTACCGCAATGTTTGCAAAACAGATGGTGAACGCTCTGAGAGCCAAATTGATAATCACTCAGATCAGCGTCACCGGATAGTTGGCGAAATGCATCGGGTTTGACGACGGTAACCCATAATCTATTTTTAGTACAGATTGAACAGTTGCATCGACCTGTACCGGCACTGAGGTCAAGATCTGCTTCAAAGCGAACTTTTCCACAATGGCAACTTCCTTGATATGCCTTATTCATGAATTATCTCCTGGTTCACCCAACTGGCTTCCTGGACTGAGCATGCTTCATCGCTGATGCAGTGCGGATAAAGTATCCTCTTGTCCCCCATTCTTGATGATCTTCCCGGTGTTACAGATACTAAATTTTGTCGCGTGGAGGGTGGAGGCGGTGCCTCTATATAGAAGTTCTACCCCTGCACCCCCTGACAAAATTTTTGATTGAATCTAACAGCATACCGATCGCCTTCTTTAGTCACCTCGCCCAACCAGGTGAATGCAAAATTTCTCTGTCTTTAGACAGATCTTTGTGATAGCTATTGCCTATTTCACCTATGCGAAAGGTATGAAGTCTAAGCCAAATCCCTGACAAACTGGCTGTTTTAGAACCAGATTCGGGCGATCGCCGCATTCATAATATCAGCCTTTACAGGGGTGATTGGTACTCTAGCAAAACTTTAAAGTGTATGTAATTCTAAAGTGTGTCATTTACTGCGCCAACAGTATCCTCAGTTGCTCATATAAGTGTTTTACAACAGTCGCCAGAATACCTCACGGTTTTGAAAACCCGGTGCTTGATTACTCTCATCCCGGCTGCACTCAGCATGGAAATGGCACTCTGCTACGGACTGTAATACCATCACACCTGACATTACATCCTTAACCAGACGCTAAAAGGAATCTCACGCATCCAAGCGTGGCAGGAAAGGAGGAATGACTCATGTTTTATGTCCTACAAATTTTGACTGCAATTCTCATTGCGGTAGCAATGGCAATGGCGCTGGCTCATGCCCTGGAGTTGCCCGGAAAAATGCGTCTCCCCAAAGAAACCTACTTTGCCATGCAACCGATTTACTATCCCGGATTTACCATCGGAGGAGGAATTGGAGAGTTTGGCGGGGTCATTGTGACACTTATCCTGTTAGTGTTCACCCCCTGGAAAAGTACACAATTTTGGCTGACCCTGGTAGCCTTACTGGGATTAGTTGGAATGCAAGCTGTTTACTGGCTTTTAACCCATCCGGTCAATCAATTTTGGCTTGAAGGTGAAAATTTGAGTCACTTTAGTGCTGGCTTTTTCTCCGTTGGGGTCAATCAAACGCAGCAAAACAAAAGGGCAATTAACTGGACAGACCTCCGCAACCGTTGGGAATATTCTCATGTGATCCGTGCAGGATTTGCTTTGGTCAGTTTAATTGCGATCATGATTGCCCTTTTGGTGGATTAGTGTGAATTACAGCACTTTGCACTTGAATCAGCACAGGTGTTGTTGTAAGCGTGTTGTGAGAGCCACGCGGCGCACAGCTCTCACAAAAACAACCAGATTTTAAGCACTTGAAAAGCACTGTAGTAGCGTGGTAGCCATGATTGTATGGAGGCAACAAGATGACAAAGATGAGCGGGCCTGCCCTGATTGTGCTCGGGCTACTGCACAGTCTCATCGCGTTAGTCATACCCAACGCGATCGGCTTTGGGGGCATCTGGCAAGAAATTGCTGAGGCTGGCATTCTTGATGCCGTGAAGCCAGACTCCCTTCGCATCTGGGGCTACTACTGGTTTCTTATACCGGGATTTTTCTTGCTTCTCTTGGGTTTCCTGTGTTACTGGATTGAATACCACTTGAGCCAACCTTTACCAGCATTTTTGGGGTGGGGGCTTCTACTCATTTCTGGTGTTTGCATCGTGCTGGATGTAGATACCGGATTCTGGCTGGTGCTCCTGGTTGCGGTGAATGCAATTGTGGTATCACAACGTAGTATCCCGCTAAAACAACCAGATGATATTGGGATATAGACGTGCTCTAGTATTGCAAACACTAAATTTTGCAACATGGGGTTTGGGGGCTGCGCCTCCAAACCCCCTCTAAAACTTTCAAGTTGGTATACTAGGCGCGTATGCTTGATGCTTGTAGCGTTACAACGGGCAAAATAGTTTCCGGAATCTCTCCCAACATTCGTGTAGTCCTGCAAGTTCAGTCATTGAGAGGGAAGAATGCACCTACCCAAGTTCATCAGACCCTTCCAACTCATCCGTGTGGCGATCGCATTGCTGCTGATTTGTAGTCTGATTAATCACTCAGCGCGTTCGGCGCTATCCGATTCCTTAGGCTTGCAAACTGCATCTACCCAGATTGCTCCTGTCGCTGAAATTGCGCAAACTCCTGACTTTGCACAAATTTTTCAGGACTTAGAAGTCGATGGTTCGATCATGATTTACGACAAAAATAATCAACGCTTCTACGAACACAATCCATCGCGCAACACAACTGCCTTTTTTCCTGCTTCCACCTTCAAAATCTTGAATGCGCTGATTTCCCTTGAAACAGGAGTGATTCGAGATGATGTTTCAGTGCTAACCTGGGATGGCATTACCCGCGAAATTCCGGCGTGGAATCGGGATACCAACCTGCGTCAAGCCTTCAAAGATTCTACGGTTTGGTTTTATCAAGTCCTTGCCCGTAGAAATGGGCATGAACAAATGCAACAGTTTGTCGAGCAAGTGGGCTACGGCAATCAGCAAATTGGCACCCCTGACCGAATTGATCATTTCTGGTTGGATGGTCCATTGCAGATCACACCCAAGCAAGAGATTGAATTTTTGCAACGTCTGGAGCAAAACGATTTACCCTTTTCACAACGCACAATCGATCTGGTCAAAGACATCATGATTATTGAGAAAACACCAGACTATACCTTGCGGGGCAAGACAGGTTGGATTAACAGTGTTGATCCTAATGTTGGCTGGATTGTGGGGTATCTGGAACAGCAAAATAATGTCTATTTCTTTGCCACAAACATAGTGATCCATAATTCGCCAGATGCTGCCAAACGGTTAGACATCACTCGTCGAAGTTTTCAAGCATTGGGATTGTTGTCGTAAAGATTCTCTTGATAGAGTTCCAGAATATTGCCTTCAGGATCTCGAAAGAACACCACTCGATACCCAGGCGGATCATAGGTGAACGGTTCTGTCATAAACTGAACCCCCTGCGATCGCAAGTGTTGATAGGTGCTTAACTCAGCCCAGCATTTTGAGTCGCTGCCAAGCCGGGTAGGCGAACCAGTCCGGCAAACTGTTTTCCCGGATACCAGGGCATTTGGGCAATGCGATCGAACCCCGGCAGGCTTTGCATATGCTGTACCATGCGAGTTCGCATCTGATTGTCAGGCAGTGGACCTCTCAGGGCTCCCAGATTCTCAGCGACGTGATCGGGATTGGTGGTAGCAGGAATGGCAACCGTAACGGCTGGATGGGAGATCACATATTTGAGAAAAAACTGTGCCCAATTTTCACAGCCAATGTCTCTGGCAAACTCAGGCAGCGGTTGCCCCTGAACTACCTCAAACAGCCGCGCTTTCTCAAACGGCATATTCACCAAAACAGCAACTCCTTTTTCTGCGGCCGCAGGCAGAATTCTGTCTTCGACACTACGTTCAAAGATCGAATAGTGGATTTGCACAACGTCTAAATCCCCATTTTCAATCCAGCGTTCTATTGGTGCAGCATAGAGGGGTAAGTCATGATGAGTCACGCCGATGTAGCGGATTTTGTTTTCCTGCTTCCATTCCTTCAGCAACGGCACCATCATTTCTACATTGACTAAACTATGCACCTGCAATAAATCCAGGCGATCGCGCGATAGTCGCTGTAATGATTGCTCAAACTGTCGCTGGGCATGGCTTCTGTCTCCCAAATAGTCGCCCGTCGCCCAGATTTTATTGGCAATAAATAATTCATTGGTTAAGCCAAGGGCTTCAGCAAACTCGCCCACATTTACTTCTGACCTGCCATAGAGCGGTGAAACATCAATCATCCGTCCACCACTCTGCCAAAAGCGACTCATCACCTGTTGAATCGTATCGCGTGGCTGGTTTTCTAATACATCAAACGTGAGAAACGTCCCCATGCCAATGGCAGGCACGCTCTCATTCGTTCGTGGGATAGCTTTCATCAGCAAGTCTGACGTTTGACTCTGCGCGGGCACAGATGCCTGTCCTTGGGCGGCTCTTGTGCCAAACCCATGCACCACGGCGGGAATCACGGCACTGGCAGCCCCCAATCCCATCAGTCGTAATGTTGTCCGACGGGAAAGCGATCGCTCAGGATTTGGACGAGATGGCTCAACGTTCATCACAGTATCTCCTCTGCATCAAATTCAGATAATTGTTCTTGTTGCTGCGACTTGATAAGTATTGGGAACCACTGAGATTCATCCTAAAAGCAAAACCCAGAGTTGCTATTTCCAATTAGCTATGGTGTGATAACTACAGGTTATTACCAGTCTTGTTATGGAACTCCGTCAGCTAAAATACTTCATTGCCGTGGCTGAAGTACTGCACTTCGGTCGAGCAGCGGAAACATTGCATTTGAGTCAACCTGCCCTCAGTAAACAAATCCAAGCTTTAGAAGATAGCCTGGAAGTGCAACTGTTTGAACGGACGAAACATTGGGTGAGGCTGACGATCGCCGGACAAAAGTTTTTGGAAACGGCGCACCGAATTTTGCAGGAGGTTGAACACGGCATTCAGGTCACACGCCAAATTGCCGATGGAGAGATGGGGCGGCTCAAAATTGGCTTCACTGAAGCGACCTTGTTTAGCCTTGCTCCAGAGATTATCAAAACCTATCGAGAACACTACCCACAGGTGGAACTGATTGTCAGCAGTGGTGGAACAGAGGCGCATGTGGAAGCACTGCGCACACATCAAATTGATGTCGGGTTTGTCTATTTGCCGATTCGCGAACCGTCTCTTGCCCTCCGTCCACTGTTTGAAGAAGCGTATGTTGTAGCATTACCCGCATCCCATCGGCTGGCTCGTCAGAAACAAATTGCCCTGGCATCTCTAGCCAATGAACCGCTGATTTTTTATCCGCGATCGCTGGCACCTGTCCTCTACGCCAATTTCATCAAGTGTTGTGAGCAAGCCGGGTTTGTCCCCAATGTGGTGCAGGAAGCTGAACTTGCCCAAACTCGTCTGGGGTTAGCCGCCGCTGGTGCAGGCATTACTTTTGTGCTCTCTAAGATGCAAAACTTGAACGCAACAGGAGTCATTTATCGACCCATTATCGGAGAATTTCCAACGTTGAAACTGGCGTTAGCATGGCGGCAAGACGAGTCTTCACCCGTAGTACACGAATTTCTCAAGTACTTGTAGCGGTAATGTATCTATAGCAGTGCGCACGCTAATTCCACATCACGGTTATGCCTTCCTTGTAAGCTGTATGCAGTTGCATTAGGAGTAAGCCGTGGAATCAACATTCTTACTTCACAAGCCCGTCAGCTACGGAAGCGCTCTGGCAAACACCGTCTTCCTGGCGATCCTTTTCCTCCACATTATTGCAGGGGCGATCGCACCACTTATGGCGATTGTCGCCATCACAGCCTGAGGGGGCAGCAAATCCCATGTGCGCTCTGGACGCGGATTTGCGGGATCAATGGTCATCGTGGCACTCACCGGGATTGTTCTCGACGTGGTACGACTCGGCTGGTTTGTGACCGAAAACCATACAAAATACGCTGGTTACTCCATGCCCAGCACCTATCCGGCACGCCTGGGCTTCCTGTTCGTGGGGTTGTGCATTCTCTACCTGCTGCGAGAGGTCATGCCCCCTCGGGTATTCCAGCGGTCGTCAGGTGAGACGGCTGACAGATTGGTGCCCGGTCTACTGGTTGCCACCGGACTCGTCCTCACACTCATCATCACGTTACGCCTCAATCCCTGGACGGGTGCGCTGTGGATGATCTGGACTTTCATCCTGATTGTGATCATCATTGCGCGAACCCCCTCGTCTGCAACTCAGAATCGGGCGGCAGCGGTGGCACGACATGGCTTTGGCATGAGTGGCTTGGCAGCATTTAGTTGGTGGGGTGCGTTGCAAGGGTTTGGACCGGCGATCGCGATCGCCATCCATGGCGACGATCTATCAACCCGTGCCTACGTGGGCAACCAACCCGGTGCATTTTCGCCAGCGTTTTTTCTTTTTCTGGTTAGTTGGGCACCGTTCTTTTTGCTTGCTGCTTATCTAATCCGCCGATCCAGCAAGTTGCGTCAGACTTAGGATCACACATTAATTAAAACTGGGAAATTTATTGTTGTCAGCGCGGCGGAGCCGCGCTGACAACAATAAATCTTCGGGTTTATTGAATCCACAATCCTTAGGAGATTTCTAGGAATACATCTACCCTTTGATCTGGGCTTCGACTGCGCCCAGCCTGCAAGCTCCGAGCGTTGAGCGAAGTATTTATATAGTGATTTTTTGTGGCGCGGGCAACGCCCGCGCCACAAAAAATCATTCCTGTTTGAGGACGACTCAAGATTCATTCTTAAGGAGGAGGAAACTGGCTGATTTCTCCCTTGAGGTAGGTGCTAAGACTCTACCAAAAGGCATAAAGTAACCCAAACCTTCGTTTTCTTGAGGATCATGGATTTAATAAAACTGAAGACTTATTTTTGTCAGCGCGCCACGTTAACAAAAGTAAGCGTCCGGGTTTCATTGAATTCGGCATCCTGACTGAGGCTTTCTGGTATTTTGCTTGAACGTAAGAATTAACTATGTCTCAAAGCCGCCGCTTTGCCCTGTTGATGAGTTTTTTGACGCTGCTATCCTATGGTGTAGGACTCCTCGCCTTATTCCAATTCGTTAAGTTTGAATGTTTTGCCTCGGTTGAAGCCAGAGTCGCTGTTCTCGTTGGAGCGATCGCAGGGTTTGGCTTGTTTGGGCTGATTGCTACAATTCGCCGCTTAGCCGACCCATTAAGCCATTCGCCCTTATCTGCTGACCTCAATCAGAAGGTAAAAACCCTCAAGCAGTTGCTTTCTGAGAGCAACCGGCAATTGCAAAATAATGAAGACCGATTCCGCTTTGTCCCGGAAAAGATGCCTGTGCTCTTTGTAGCCTTCGATGCTATGGGCAACATCAGTGCATGGAATCAGGAATGCGAGCGGGTAACGGGCTATTCGGCAGCAGAGGTAATTGGCAATGCAGGCATTATGGAGCAACTCTATCCCAATGCCCAGTATCTCCAACAACAAATTGCTCAATGGCAAGCACGGGGCGATGACTATCGCAATTGGGAGTGGGATCTCACCTGCAAAGATGGCAGTGTGCGGACGATTGCCTGGTCTAACGTTGCGGCAAAGTTTCCAGTTCCAGGATGGACAACGTGGGGCATTGGGGTAGATGTGACCGAGCGGAAACAGACCGAACAGGCATTAGCGCAAGCCAATGAGCGGTTTCGTTTAGCCATGTCTGCGATTAATGCGATCGTTTATGAATGGGATTTGGAACGCGATAAAGTCGAGCGCAGCGAAGGCACCTGTAATTTGTTTGGGTTTCCTTCAGAAACGATGACCGCCAATAGCGATTGGTGGCTCAGCCGGATTCATCCAGACGATATCGAACCCATCACCCAACAATTCCTGAAGGCACTCCAGCAGGACGAACGCTACAGTTTAGAATACCGAGTTCGCAATCATGAGGGCGAGTATGTTGATGTGCATGATCAGGGCTTGATTGTCCGCAATGCAATGGGTAAAGCTGTGCGGGTTGTGGGCAGCACCACGGATATCACCGGGCGCAAACGGGCAGAGGCAGCTCTCCAGCAGAGTGAAGCCACCGCACGAGCTAAAGCCGCAGAACTGGAAGCGTTTATGGAAGCAGTTCCGATCGGCGTCTGGATCTCCCACGATCCTCATTGCCATCACGTCACACCCAATCAGGCGGCTTACGAGATGATGCGGCGATCGCCCGGTTCTGTGATGACGGCAACACCCGCAGACGGTGAATATCCGTTCCAGTTTAAGATTCAACATAACGGTCAGGATATTGCGTCAGAAGAGTTGCCCATGCAGCAAGCAGGCCGCATCGGGCAATCGGTTTCCGGTGAATTCGAGTTTGTCTTTGAAGATGGCGATATTTGCTTCCTGTATGGCAAAGCGGTTCCCGTGCGGTATGAATCGGGATCCATTCGTGGGGTGATTGGTGCCTTTGTAGATATTACCGATCGCAAGCGGATCGAAGTGGCGCTGCGAGAGAGTCAGGAACGCTTAGAACTAGCGCTGGATGCGGCTCGCATGGGTTCCTGGGATTGGGATGTGAATAGTAGTGAGGTGGTTTGGACACCTTACCACGAAATGATTTTTGGCTATGAGCCAGGAATGCCCAACCGAACCTATCAGGAATGGTGCGATCGCGTCCATCCAGACGATCTCGCCACCGCTCAAGCGATCGCGCAACAGGCAATGGAAGAAAAGCGAGAGTATGCCTGTGATTATCGCGTGGTTTGGGCGGATGGCAGCATTCATTGGGTATCGTCCTATGGGCGCTTCCATTACGACAGCAGCGGGCAACCGACTCGGATGTTAGGTATGTTGTTTGACATCACCGATCGCGTGCGCGTCGAACACGAACGCAAACAGACCGAAGCGGCATTGCGCGAGAGTGAATCCATGTTTCGCACCCTGGCAGATACAATGCCCCAACTGTTCTGGGTAGTTGACCAGAATAGCCACCACGACTATTGCAATCAGCGGTTGTGTGACTATAGTGGTTTGACCCTGGAACAGATGCATGGGGAGGGTTGGCAGCAAATGGTGCATCCTGATGACTTGCCCAACACGATTCGGGCATTTACGGCAGCCTGTCAAACCGGCGAAATGTTCACCGCAGAACTGCGCCTGCGTCGGGCAAGTGACGGAGACTATCGCTGGCATCTTGCCCAGGCATTACCGTTCCATAATCAGAGTGGCGAACTGGTGAAATGGTTTGGTTCTTCAACGGATATTCACGACCAGAAACTACTGATTGAAGAACGGGCACAGGCGTTAGAGCGAGAACGGGCAGCTCGCACAGAATTGGAACGAGCGAACCGCATGAAAGACGAGTTTCTAGCCGTCGTTTCTCATGAGTTGCGATCGCCCCTCAATGCCATTTTGGGTTGGTCGCGGCTGCTTCGTACCCGTACCTTTGACCCCCAGAAGACAGAACAAGCCCTGGCGTCGATCGAGCGTAATGCCCAAGCACAAACGCAATTGATTGAAGACCTGCTTGATATCTCCCGCATTATTCGCGGTAAGATTCGGCTGAACTTACGCCCAACCTATCTCAGTCCTAGCGTTAAAGCGGCGATCGATACCATCCGTCCGGCAGCGACAGCAAAATCCATTGCCCTCTCATTTCATGCCATGCCAGATGTAGATTTGGTTTCAGGTGATCCAGAACGATTGCAGCAAATCGTCTGGAATTTGCTCTCCAATGCCGTCAAATTTACGCCGACCGATGGACAGATTGAAGTACGGGTTCAAGCAACTCACTCCATGGCTCAAATCCAAGTGATTGATTCGGGCAAAGGCATCTCTTCGGACTTTTTGCCCTATATCTTCGAACGATTTCGGCAGGAAGATGCCACAACGACCCGAACCCAGGGCGGTTTGGGGTTGGGACTGGCGATCGTGCGAAATTTAGTCGAGTTGCATGGCGGTACCATTCACGTGGATAGCGCTGGAGAAGGGCAGGGTACGACGTTTACCGTTCAGTTCCCGCTCCTGCCGTCTGCTCTACCCAACCAACCCGCTAGCCTTCAAGGTCTGCATCGTCAAACAACAACCGATACAGTGCTCGATCTATCCAACATTCATGTGTTGATTGTGGATGACGAGAGAGATACACGCGAATTTTTGCAGGTAGCTTTAGAGCAGTATGGTGCAAGGGTGATCAGTGCTGCCTCTGCCTCGGAAGCCTGGACACTTCTGCAAACTTATAAACCCGACATTCTGCTGAGTGATATTGGAATGCCCGATGAAGATGGGTTCACATTAATTCGTCGGATTCGATCGCTGCCACCAGAACAGGGTGGAGACACTCCTGCTGCCGCACTGACCGCTTATGCACGCGAGGGCGATCGCCTGGAAGCATTATCAGCTGGTTTTCATATGCATATCCCGAAACCGATCGAACCGATTCAACTGCTGACCGTCATTGTCAAACTGTTAGAAACTCAAAAAGAGTTGAGCAGTTAATCCCCTTGCTGCCATGACATCATATAGCAGCCCAGGGGCTTGCACTTCACCATAGGGAAGGTTTCGGCAGTGCTTCATCGTTGAAACTGTCGATTAAACAGCATCCAGGATGGAGAGGAAGTTGCTCAATGCGGTTGAATGGTTGTCCCGTCGCCAGATAGCTGCAATTTCTAAGATTGGGACTTCCCCTTTGATCGCGCGATAGATCACATCAGTACGTCTAAGTGTTTGAACATTCGCTGGCAGAATAGAAATTCCGACACCCCCTGCAACAAGGCTCAAAACTGTTGATATCCAGGCAGCTTCTTGTCTAACGTTTGGCTTGAACCCTGCCTCCATGCACAACCGATCGATCTGGTCTCGTAAACCGTAGAGTAAGTTGGTAGGCGGCAAAATAAATTGTTCGTTGGATAAGACAGCCAAAGAAATACTGTCAGACCGCTTGGCAAGTCGGTGAGTTTCGGGCAAAACCAGAACTAGAGGCTCTTTAAGCACTGTTTTAGAGGCTAAGGCTACATTCTCATCGCTGTTTTCAAGTCTGCGTAAATTATGTGAATGAAAAAAGCCTACGTCCAGTTGTTGCTTTTTCAGTTTCTCGATCTGGTCATAGGAAGCCAGTTCCTGAAGCGTGAGCATCACATTGGGATACTGCCTGTAAAATACTTTGAGGATATCGGGTAGCTTACTGTTTGCAATAGAGGTATTAATTCCAATCGTCAACCGTCCCCGTTCACCACGATTGATTTGCTGAGCTTGTTCGATGGCTTGTTCGGTTTGGCTTAGAATAAATCGTGCTTCATTTAAAAACTTTTGTCCAGCCTCCGTTAAGACCAATGGGCGTTGCGTTCGATCAAACAACTTAAACCCTACTTTTCCTTCTAACCATTTGATCTGCCTGCTCAATAATCCTTGATCGACCTGTAGATGGTCGGCAGCATGAGTGAAGCTCTGCTTTTCGGCGACCATGACAGCAAACTTAAGGTGCCGAAAATCTAATTCATCCCAATTTGAGTCATCCTGAGAACCAAAAGAACGTGGCGGGAGTGACATTATGATGATTTAATCATGTTAAGTTGATGACTATGCTGATTATAACATGATTAAAACGTAGTTTAATGACTTTGAGGTAGTAAATTATTACAACATGTATGGACAAGGTAAATCGTGTAGTACTTGTCGGCGGGACTCATGGGAATGAAATGATTGGGGTGCAGCTCATCAAAAAGTTCAGCCAGCGTCCTGAGCTGATTCAACGCGACAGTTTCTCCACGCAACTGTTGCTCGGAAACCCGCAAGCAATTGCAGCTAAAGTGCGTTACGTCGATAGAGATTTGAATCGCAGCTTTGAGCGCGATCGCCTACAAAATAAGAGTTTGACCACCTATGAAGATGTGCAAGCAAAGCATATTGATCAGATGATTGGACCTTACAGCCGTGAGCCTGTAGATGTAATTGTAGATTTGCATAGCACCACTGCCAATATGGGTTTGACGTTAATCATCGATCACGAAGATCCCGTTACATTGCCGTTAGCAGCCTATCTTCAGCACATCAATCCAGCCATCAATGTTCATAGTACCGCGCGTTCAGGACGCCACCGAGATTCATTGCGATCGCTCGCCAGATTTGGGTTTTGCCTTGAAGTAGGACCCGTCGCCCAAGGTGTTATAGATGCTGACCTCTTCTTGAAAACAGAAGCTCTAATTTATACGATTTTGAATTATCTGGAACACTATAACCAAAACAGAATTTCACACCCAAATCACCCATTGACGTTGTACCGCTATACAGAAGCGATCGACTATCCCAGAGACGAGCATGGAGACATTCAAGCCATGATTCATCCCAATCTTCAGGCCAAAGATTATCAGCCGCTTCACCCCGGCGACCCCATGTTTTTAACATTTGATGGAGAACCGATGGCTTATGAAGGGACAGCGATCGTATATCCCATGTTTATTAATGAAGCGGCTTACTACGAAAAGGGAATTGCATTGTGCCTGACCCAAAAAGAACTGATCAGTTTGAAGTAAAAGGTTACTGTTTCAATAGCAGTATCGAGGTAATGATTTTGGGGTGCGCGAGCTGCGCTTGCGCACCCAAGGCTTCCACAAAAATAACTACGGCTTACTCAAGCGCAAAACGCTGTTCAACACATTTCTCATTGTCTGCTGCTGCTTGAACCACCTTAAGAAATTGACGCAGCAAGACCGAATCGGTAGGGGCTGGTTGGGATAGATCGTGAAGATCAGTTCGTCGCCATACCAATGCAATGTGACGCAGCAGCGGAACATCTTGTAGCTTGCGATATACCACTCCTTGACGTTGGAGCGTTTGAATATTGTCTGGCAAAATTGATATGCCTACGCCTGCTGCCACTAAGCTAAGATTTGTCACCATCCAGGTTGCTTTGACCGTTTCAAGCAAAGCAGGCTTGAACTCCAGTTGTTCAAATTGAGATAGCACGACTTCATAAGATGGAGAAGCATCGATAGGAGGCAAAATTAGAGTCTCTTGCTTGAGTGCTTGCAGGGGAATGTGCGATCGCGCCGCAAGAGGATGATGTTCTGGCAGCGCAACCACAAAACTCTCTTGCAAGATGGGTAAAAAGTTGAGATTGGGATCACTTGCATACGGGTTAGGGAGATGTTCGAAGCCAACATCGATTGAACCATCTCGTAACCCTTGTATCATCGACTCAATCGTCATGGACTGTAGCTCCAGTCTCACATGGGGATACCGACCTCGAAAGTTTGCCAGAATATTTGGCAGTAAACTATTGGCGATCGCAGTATTGACTACTACTACCAACTTACCAATTTCACCCCGGCTTGCTTCTTGCGATCGCCTTACAGCCCGTTCCAGTGCAGCCACAGCAACCTCAAGTTCACCCAAAAACGCCTTACCCGCTGCTGTTAAGACAGGCGGACGACGGGTTCGATCAAACAGCTTTACACCCAGTGTTTCTTCTAAAGCTGCAATCGTTTTACTGAGATAGGATTGCTCAACATCCAGGCGTTCAGCCGCTTTGCTAAAGCTTTTTTTATCCCCTGCTTCAGCAATCAACTCCATAAAATACTGGAGTTGCCGCATCTCAAGCTGGCTCCAAGAGGGAAAGGGCATAGTTAAAATTAGTATAACCAAAATGTCATTCTAATATATCTCAGATCCCCTTACTAGGAATAGTATTCATCCTTTAAGCTGACGTTTAGAAATTTTTACTTCGCAATCAAGAGTCGTTTTATGAACATTACCAGTGCTTCAACATCTAGCCGTCTGATGCGGCATGCTCAGCACTCTTCTAAAGTGCAGGCGCAAGAATCAGCAATCACGGCTAGAGCGATCGCCTACTGTCAAACAGCGCTCGATCGGAGTCGTTTCTTCGGCTTACTCAAAGCAGGAAATCTAACTCCAGCCATGATGCAATATGCTTTTTTGCAATATCGTCACTGGCGAGATCAACTGCATCAGTGGTTTGGGTTGTGCATCGTGAAAGCAGAAAGCTGCACTGACCCCGATCAAGAAGCCGCCATTCTATCGTTAGCTGATCACATCTTCACCGATCTACAAGACGGGCACAATGAGATGTACATAGAGTTTCTGCATGAACTTGGCTTGAGCGATAGTGAAATTATTGCTGCCCCATGCAGCGCTGCAACTGCATCCTATAAACGCTGCTTTTTTGACGAATTTGGCTATGGGTCTGAAAACTTCTATGAAGCCTTAGCTGCACTGAGTGGTCGAGAACTATGTGTATCGGTTCGTAATGTCCAAATTCTCCAGTTTTACTTTGACATTCGTGCGATGAAGTATCCAACCTGGCTGAGCTTACATGCAGAAGTAGAAGCAGATCATTTCCAGGATGCCATTCGTCCAGTGCTGACTCGCTACACTAAAGATTCAGGCAAACTGACCAGCGTCATCACAGCCGTTGAGCGTGGCATCGATCGCCATGTGCAATATTTCGATGATTTGTTGCAGGACTATGAGTCTCAATTGAGTGGTCATTAAAGTGCTGTTTCGTTTATATCAATAGTACTGATTTGAACACGTTAGACCTGTTTCAGGAAAGGTTGAAAAAATTTTCAGCAAAACAATACTATAACGCCAAAGTCATTTTAGATTGACAATCATGTTGTTTTCAACATTGATTGCTTGTGGTTTAATTCCACTAAAGCGCAAGAGCCGCCCCCACTTCTCAACACTGTTATGAAAAAGCAGCTTCTAGTTTTTTGTAGCGCAACAATGTCAATTGTTTCAGTCATATTGATTCAATCAGGAATTGCCAAGACGAGAGCGGATCAAGTTCTACAGATCCATGCTGATGATTTTGAAGGAGCAGAGCAACGGGCATGTCATTACGCACCCCATACCGATCCGGTTGTCCCATTTTATCAGGGGTCTAGACCTGAACAAAGAGATGATAGATTAACACCAGTCATTCAGTCAGAAAACCAATCGTTATTGGGAAGTCGTTAAAGCCTGTGCAAATTCGTCAAGTACAGAAACGTTATTTTTGTGAAAACTGCTTAGAGAGCGGTTCTCACGCCTACTGTAGGATTTCGACATATCCTTCTGTGCCATGCACGCGAATTCGTTGTCCGTCTTTGATCTGTTTGGTCGCCTGATCTACACCGACCACGGCAGGTAAGCCATATTCGCGGGCGATCACGGCTCCGTGGGTCATCAGTCCACCGACTTCGGTGACCAAACCTTTTATGGAGACAAACAAGGGCGTCCAGCTAGGGTCAGTAAAGGGGGTGACTAATATATCTCCCTCTTCCAGATCTGCCTCTTCCATGTTGAGGATAACCCGTGCGCGTCCCTCTATCACTCCGGCAGAAACAGGTAGACCTGCGAGCACTACGTGAAGCGAAGCTTGCGCATCAACTGGTAGATTCTCTCGATTGTACTGACCTGAAATGATTTCACCGTCAGACGTGATCACCCGTGGCGGCGTTAGTTTTTCATAGTGTCTGTACTCATCTTTGCGTGTGTTGATGATTGAGTAATCTACTTGATGGGTGCATACAACGTCGCGCAATTCTTCAAATGTGAGATAGTAGATATCTTCTTTGTCGTGAATCACATTGGCTTGTACGAGTTGTTCAGCTTCTCTCAGTAAAGCTTTCTTATAGACGAAGTAGCGACTCACGATGCCGTATTTTGGATATTCACGATAACCGATAAAATTGCGGAGCAGGCTGATCTTTTGCTTTGTCTCCTCAGCCTTTTGTTCACCATCCGGTAATTGCTTTAATCGTTCCAACAACTCTTGTTCTTTCTTCAGCGCGTCCTGTTGCCCTTGCTCAAATTTGCGATCGCGTTCACCCGGTTCAAAGTTTCTGATGTTATTGAGAATCATCGGAACCAGTGTCGTTGGTTTTTCGCTCCAACGAGGTCTCGTAATATCGATTTCTCCGGCACACCGCATCCCATACTTGGCAAGATAAGCACAGATAGCGTCTCGGGTTTCCTGTCCACCCTCAAACTTAACCAGTTCGTCCAGAAAGCGCTCCTCTTTTACGTGCTGCAAATAATGAATGACTGCTGGATAAGGACGAATCACATCTGCAACATCCAATAACTCCAGCCCCATTTCCGACGTAATATTGTTGGGTGCAGACAGAGAGAGTGTGTCTGCTACATTTTTCTCACCCAACCACTCCATCATTTTTTCATTGATCCATGATGCAGCGTTCATACCCGTCATGATCGCGCCAAAACTTTTTGGATACGATAACTGCTGCGTCAGCTTCAGTCTGTCTTCCAGGATGAAGTCTATCAGATCCACACCTGACTTCGCCTGGATGTCATGTGTCAACGTTGCAATCAATGCTTGGCTGTCCTGAATCAACTCAGAAACGATCGCCGGATCGTTTTCGAGTTGTGCTTGATAGTTTGGCGGGGGCGTACCTTGATTGCTCTGACTGGAACCCGATTCTGTGTTCTCGCTTGGCTCTAATTTGATAAAATCTCCTCGCTCTAAAATGGTCGTTAGTGCGGCTCGTATGAGCGGATCGGATTTGCCCAAAACATTGACTAGACGCTCTCGTCCGGCAGGAGAAGCCAGATCAGGTGCGACATCGACAAACAACCGTCCTCCCGCTTGATACATGGGTCGAGCGGCGGTTAGCTGCCATAACGATAAGCCCAAGGGTTTCATGGGGTCAGTCATCATTTGTTGATGACCCACCGAGACATAGACGTGATTTTTCCCATCATTCGCTTCAGGGATCGGGTATAGAGTGGTGATGGGTCTACTCTGAACCACATAAAACATGTCATCCACCAAACACCATTCGATATCTTGTGGATGTCTGAAATGATCTTCGATCGTTCTGCCGATACGCTCCAGCTGCACGATCTGATCATTGGTTAGCACTTGTTTATGTTGCTGCTCAGGCTCTATCTCCTGTTCTTGTGTGCCGCCCTCTTTTAGCGCATATATTGCCAGTTTTTTGTTGGATATCTTCTGATCGATCACTTTGCCGTTACGCACTTTGTAGTTATCGGCATTCACCCGTCCGGAGACCAATGCCTCACCCAGTCCGAAGCTGGCATCAATGGATGCTACGTTTCGATTCCCCGTGACCGGATCGGCAGTAAATAAAATTCCTGCTGCCTGCGGAACGATCATCGTCTGAACCACCACAGCCAGATAGACGTTACGGTGGTCGAAGCCGTTTTGCAAACGGTAAATGACGGCCCTCTCGGTGAATAGCGATGCCCAGCACTTGCTGATGTGCTTTAGAATTGCGTCCTTGCCGATGATATTCAAATAGGTATCTTGCTGCCCTGCAAAAGATGCCGTCGGTAAGTCCTCGGCTGTTGCGCTGGATCGGATTGCATAGGCGGTTTCTTCTCCAAGTTTGGAGAGAAAGTGGGCGATCGCCTCACACATATCTTCAGGGATGACTATTTCTTCGATGACTCTACGAGTCTCACCACTTATTTCACGAATTTGCTCTCGGTCATCTACTGTCAGAAGCGATAACTGATCCAGTAAGTCGTGAATCGATGGTGTTTTCTGAATGATTCGTTGAAAGGCATCTGTAGAAATACAAAAGCCATCGGGTACGCGTATTCCTTCAATTTTGAAGAGTTCGCCCAGGTTTGCGCCTTTGCCCCCAACAATGGTGAGTTTTGTTTGATCAATCTCTTGAAAACCAAACACAAATGAACTCATTTACGCACCTCGTAGCGCAATTCGACCATGCCGCTCCCCATCTGCTGGACAGACATTAAGCACAGATGTGGACTCAGCACCTGACGAGGAAATAGCGGCTTACCTTTGCCAAGCGTGACCGACCCAACTTGGATGATCAGTTCGTCTAAAAGACCTGCATCATAGAACTGACCTGCGAGATCTCCTCCCCCGACAATCCAGATATTCTGATCACCTGCGGCAATTCGCATTTCAGCATGAATATCGCGCACATCGCCTTTGACAAAATGTAGATTCGCACCTTCAATCAGCGGCAGGGTGCGACTGGAGACTATCCAGGCTGGTTGGGTATAGGGCCACGGTGAGCCGACCTCGGCAGTGACCGCTTCTGCATTGTGGAGCATCCACTCATAGGTGCCAGACCCCATTGCCAGCGCACCGACATTTGCAATGAACTCTGGATAGCTAGAGTGATTTAGATCGCCAAGTGGAAATAGCCATTCCAGTGAGTCATCTTCGGTTGCAATAAATCCATCCAGACTGGTCGCTGTGAAATACTGAGTTTTCATGACCTGCACCTCCTCAAGAAGTAGTGATCCATTCCACCAGTTGCAGCACAACCCCGTTTGGATCGGTCACTTGGAAGAATCGCTCACCCCAAGGTTCCGTCTCAATCGGAGTTGTAATTGTGACTCCTTCAGATTGCAAGCGGGCATACTCGCGATCGATGTCATTCACAACAAAAACAACGAGCAAACCATCCGCCCGGTGACCCCTTAGATGGTCTGGCTTAAAGCTTTTCAGCCCAGTTTGCAGAAAGATTAAATTAAATCCTGCATCGGGTCGAGAGAGTGATGCAAAACCCTCGGCTGACATCTCTTCCGTAAAGCCAAAGTGTTGTTTGACGAACTCAGCCGACGCGGTGACATCATCAACGTTGAGTGAAATCGCTGAAGCGGTAATTTGCATAGATAATTATTTCTCCATTTCCGTTAGAAAAAAGTCACAGGCATCGTCTGGGCAGACACTAAAGCGATCGACCGTACAGGCAATGAAGTACTTCAGTTCACGCGTCTCAATTTCCAGGCGAAGGCCGACGCAATGAGCAGATGAATGAAAGCAAACACCGCCGCCAACGGTCGTGCGCCGCTGAGCAATCCCCACACATCGACAACGGGGCCAACGCTAAACCCAACAATGTTGCCGAGGATAATCGCCTGACGGGCTGTAGATGGCTCTGCGTTGCGAGCCGTCCAGTTTAGAACTGCAATTCCCAGAAAGGTACTGCCGAACACCCGAAGATAGGCAATCAATGCGGCGGGAGCATCTGCTGGAACGGCCCCAACACCTATTTTCTGTGGAGCAAATATAAATCCAAGTCCCAGGACTCCCATATAAACAGCAGTGGTACTAAGCAATAGCTTGAGTTTCATGAGCTAGTCCTCCATGCCATCGAGGTTTCAACTCTGAGATCTGGGCGCTTGGCGGAAAATTGAAGCAACGGCAAGCACAATTCAGTGCCTTCTGGTTCACAGGTTATCTGAGTGCCCCACCTTTACCCGAGGCCACTGGACGATGGGACGTCCATCAGTCCTGAACGGGTTCCCTGCTTCGTCATCCTTCCACGGTTTCGGCCAGCCGGTCGGCGAATCCTCCCACCATTCCTGCCGTCCGTATACCGTCATGTCGAGCAGCGGGTAGCTGTTGCCCATCACCTCAACGCCGCGCCTCGTCGTCCAGTAGGTCTCAAAGACTCTATTGCCTTGTCGCAAGTAGCAAACGAGATACATTGTGCCCGACCGGCGACCATCCAAGAGAGCGTCAAGCGACGTCCCCTGAACCGAGTACCACGGCATCGTCCAGCCCATGAAGTCCCGGTATCGGGCGCTCTCATTGTACGGGCCTTGGCAGAATGTGGCGTAGGTAACGTCACGGGAATGCAGGAAGGACAGCTCGCGTACCTGCGCCGTGAATAAGGCGCAACCCTCGCACTGCTGCGCCTCTGGGTGTCCGGTATGCCACATGAAGTAGTAGGCGATGAGCATTCTGCGGCCCTCAAATGCGTCCAACAGCGTCACCGTTCCGTGCTCGTGGATTAGCGGTATCTCGCCATTCACCTCGACCATTGGAAGGCGGCGGCGGGAGGCAGCGATGGCGTCGCCTTCCTTCATGTGTGCCTTCTCTCGAATTCGCAATGCGTCCACTTCGGCCTGGAAGCTGCTCCGATCGACTACTTTCGGCGTTCCAAGTTCGTCTGTCATGTTATTTTGTCCTCATGTCGCGTCACGATGCACAACAACAGATTGAGTTTTATAGCTGTATGCATTTAAGTTAGGACACAAGAGATGTGGGGCTTTGCCCCACGCAGGGGTTCCACCCCTGCACCCCGTCCTAACGTCTTGTAGGTTGGGTTGAGCCGTGCGAAACCCAACTAGATTAGGGATGTTGGGTTTCCTACGTTAACCCAACCTAGACAAGGTCATGAGCATTCTCTTACGTTGCTAGGTTAATAATATGACGCAGTTTTCAGGCAAAAGGATTGTAAAAAGTTGACTTTAATTGGGCAGAACCACATGGCAAGGATGAAAGCCCCGCTGTGCTAAATATTCAGTGGGTGTGCAGTTGGTGAGTGATCGAAAATCGTGGATCAGATGAGCCTGATCGAAATAGCCACAGGTAAACGCCAGATCTACCCAATCAATCTGCCCTTTACCAGCAATCAGATACAGAACTTGCCGCAACCGTCGGACGCGGCAAAATAGCTTCGGAGTTAGCCCCACCTGATCGCAAAAAAGCTGATTGAAATGGCGGGCACTGCACCCGATTTGATCAACTACTGCGCGAACGGTAGGAGTCGGCGATCGCCTCAACTCTCCCAAGGCAAAATCAACTACAGGATGACGATGCTTTTGTAAAACGATGGCGCGATCGGACGAGTGCATCATCATCAACAGAAATTGCTCCAGGATCAAAAAGCGGCGGTCTGGGGTGGGTGCTGCAATCAGGCGATCGCGCAGTTCAGCCGCCCGTCCCTGCCATAATTCATCCAACCCAACTCGCTGGTTATACAATTCTCTGGCAGGCAGCCCCAGGAATGAAGCACTGCCACCCGGTTTGAAATGGACACCCATCACCGATATCTTGCGGTCAATGCGAATAATGTACCCTTCGGAATGGGTGCCACAAATCATGGTGCCGTTCGTGCTGCCACACTCTGCTCGACTCTGCGGATCAAATAGTGGAATTCTGTCCTCGTGCAGGTTGAACACCAACTCCATTGAGCCGATCGGCAGCAAGCGCGACTGGAATTGTGGCAGATGTTCACCCTCCCGAAACCACAGAAATTCTACGAACTGTGAGAGGGGCGATCGCGGTCGATACGTCGTGTAATGAATCATAGCGGTTAAAGAAGCATTTTCACTACCATTGCTGAAGTAGCCCTATCCGGAGTGTTAATCACCAGAGGCTACAGAATACCAATCCTCTCGATTCAGACGATAGACAAAGCAATCATCGTCTCCAAACTGGCGACGCTCCACACATCGAAATCCCAGTCGTTCATAAAAGGGATGAACACGAGTATTGCTGACTAACGGATCAACGAGGACAGCCGTTACCAACGGGTTCGCAAAACAGCGGGTGAGGGCAAGCTGCATCATTTGGGTGCCGTAGCCTTTACCTAAATCAGTTGCCTCGCCAATCCAGATGTCAATTGCGCGAAGGTTTTCCGCTGCATCTCCCCAGTAATGGCTTTCCTCGCGTGCCGGATCGATAATTTGAATGAATCCGATCGCCCGACCGTCGATTTCTGCAATCAATTGTTCTCGCCAATCTGGGGTGCGATCGAGTTCCTCCTCCCAGTGCCAATCATCATTAGGATCAGAAGCAATCACATGGGGTTGCTCATCCCAATATTGCAGAGTTGCTAAATCAGCGAGGTTAGCCTGTCGTAAGTTCATAATGTCAACATGGGCGTTTTAGTAGATTAACGATCAGAAATTTATGAAGATGAATTTACGAAGATAATGGCTGCTCAAAAAGCATAGCGGAATCCCAACTAAGGTTATGAGAACGAACTTGAGTAAAGGAGCAATTGCAACAGGAGCAACTAAAAACTGGATAGCAATAATGATTAAAATATGGATCAAATAAACTGTATATGCATTTTCAGATAATAGTTTCCCCAACTTTCCTTGTGTATTGACTCGTTCGCGGAACAAGATGAGCAAGCCGACACATAAACCTACACAAATGGTCGCTTCCCAGGTACTCCAAACCAGCGATCGCCAGTTCCAGCCTCCACCTGCCAGCAGCCGAGTTGAAAATAATTGCCTTCCCATCAGAGCATAAACGTACCGCATAAAAGCGGCTCCCAGACCAATTCCCAACCAGATGAATCCTCGCTCGGTTGGCATTCGACGAAACCAATCATGCCGATACGCCATGATTCCGATCACGAAAAGACTTAAGTACTGAGGGAGATGAGCAATTTCTGTGGGAATGATCCACAATACTCCCTTCCAAGTATCGATCGGATATTGAATCCGAACGGCAAATGTCACAATTGCCAATGCAATGAGATATATCAAGATTGAGCGATGCTTAGGAACTTCTTTGACTTGCTGCTCTGGATTGAACATTACAGTTACTCTGCGCCATAAAACATAGCAAGCTGCGTAGAATAACAGATGCACCAGGAACCAAAGATGCCCAACTTGGATTTGTCCTTGACCTAAATAAACTTCAAAAAAGAATTGACTAAACGGTAGCTGCCTGGAGTGAGTAATGTAAAAGATTGGAGGAAATATGAATAGAGCGAAGAACACAATAGGAACACCCAATCGCCAGAAACGCTCTTGCAGGAAACGCTTTGCATGTTTGCGATCGTAAGCACCTGGCACAAAGTAGCCAGAAATCAGAAAAAACAAGCCCATGAAGAAAGCCGCATTGGTCGCAAAAAATGCCCCCAGAATATCAGCCCGTTCTGGATTGAAAATTAACCATGAGCCTCCGGTCGGTCCGTAGGGTTGTGCAGCATGATGAGCGATAACCAGAAGCGTCAAAAATATTCGCAAGTTGTCAACAAAATACAGACGAGAAGTTTGAATGTTTCTTTCAATTACATCGCCTTGCATCGCCAACATTTCCTGTATGTAGGGACATGGGGAATGGCATCAAGGTAGTGGGCTTACTACTTTGCCTGATACTCTCAAAGGTGCAGAGTTTCAGCGGGTTGCACCTGCCAGTTATTATGACGCCCATCGTAATGTTGAACTTCCTTGATAGGTCTTAATCATGGTTTCATCCCTGCTTTATTAGTGTTTAAGTGAATCAAGCCAATCGTCCGTTTTGTCAAAAAGTGGAATGAAGCGTATGGCTAATGCTTCTGATAAGTCACGGATAATTTTTGATAGGAGCGCGATCGCATTGCCATCAAGGTCACGACCAGTCCAATCAACCCAGTGAGAGTAAATAGCAGCGCAATGCCGCGATCCGTTCCCGTCCCAAACCAGTCACCCATCAGATCTACGCCTGCCCCCGTTGTCATAAACGGGATGAAAATAAATTGAGCGATCGGGCCAATCATAAACGCGGTCAGGGGGGATGCCGCTTGTTCAATGCTCTGGGCAAAGCCAAAAACACGCCCCTGTCGTTCCAAGGGAATAACAGCTTGCAGGATAGTTTGTTCTGCGGCTTCAACCACTGGAATCAGACAGAGATAAATAAACATTCCAATGGCTAACGATATAACAGAGGCTTGAATCGTAAAGCCAGTGGCAATTACCCACATGACAATGTTTGCCAGAAATAGGGTTCGTAATGGGCTTTCCCCTAAACCCCGTTTCGCAATCACTAAGCCTCCTACAATAAATCCCAGGCTTAAAATCCCCCACAAAATTCCCCACACCTGAACGGACACTAAGGACAACCCGTAGGCATCCATTAGGGACATGAAGACCCCACCCAGGAAATTGTTGAAGCAATTAAAGAAAATTAGGCCAAATAATCCGGGGACAAGTGCGATCGCCCGAATCGTGCCGCGAATGTCGATGTGATGGGTGTGATGGTCTGTATGAATAATCGTTGGTTCGGGAATAGAGATAGTTACCAAGTGCAGGATGACCGCAATCATCAAAGCAATCGCAACCACCATCACCCAATAGACACCCAGAAACCCAATAGCCAATCCGCTAAAGATAGAAGCAACCAGAAATGCCACACCATTTGCCGTGCCCACCAGACCATTGGCTTTGTCTCGCTCTGCTTCAGGAATCAGCAGGGTGACGAGGGTTGGCAGAGCAATGGTGCGGATGTTTCCGGCGATCGCTCCCATCAGCGTTAGCACAATAAAAATCCACAGGGAAATGCTGGATACATCGGTAAAAACAGCGGGTGGCGTGGAACTATAAATGATTTGAGCAAGTATGTATAAGATGAGAGAACAGATGCTAGACAGTAACATCGCCGTTTTCTTACGGTAGCGATCGACCAGCGATCCGAGAAAGAATCCGGAGAGGGCAACCGTCCCCACATACACACCCGCCATCACCGAAGTTGCCAGTACCGATTGAGTTTGTAGAAAAACCCAAAAGGTGACGGCAAACCAGACAAAGGTGTTGGTCAGCGCAGCCACCAGTGAGTTGGCTAAGATGGTATAAAATGTTTTGTTCATTGAATATTACACCAACTTAAAAATTTTAGAGGGGGTGGAGGGGGTAAAACCCCCTCTTGGGGGCTTCGCCCCCAACCCCCCATGTTGCAAAATTTGGTGTTTGCAACACTAGTAATGAAATTACCTCCGTGATGTGAATGTTTTGCCTGCGAAGCAGGCAAAACATTCACATCACGGGTAACTTTTGTGTGGAAATCTCCTCAGTACGCAAACGCCGCTCTAGAAAATAATGGGCTCTTGTTTCTGGTATATGCCTTTCACGGTTACTGGTGATACCGTACTTGTCGTCCTTGCTTCAGGGGTTGTGTTGGATCACGAATCTCAGGGTCAGGTTTCTGATTTTGCAATGGAGTCAGGATAGAGAGGTAGAAAATCATGAGTCCTCTATCTGATACAGCTTTTTTAGAGTAGCGATCGTTTCTGCTCTGCACCTCACCCAATCAGGTAAATTTGACAAATATTTTATGGCTAGAGTCCAGGGTAGTTTCGTTAGAATAAATTCTGCGTCTATAGTTTTTATCAACTATGCCCCCAACTACTATTCCCCAAGGATCGACTGCACCCCGATGGCTCCAGACCTTGCACTATACCCTGCGACCTCTGGAGTATATGGATCAAGCACGCCAACGCTATGGGGATATCTTCAATGCTCCCGTAATTGGCAACGCTCCGGTGATTTTGTTTGTCAGCAATCCCCAGGCAATCCAGACGATTTTATCTCCCGACACCCGGCAAATTGTTGCTCCCTCTAACCAATTACTGATGCCCATCGTTGGCGATCGCTCTATTTTTTGTATGGAAGGAGCACGTCATCGGCGGGAACGCAAACTCCTGATGCCACCCTTTCATCGGGAAAATTTGCCCCATTATGGAGAACTGATTTGCCACCTCACAAAAGCCGCGATGCAGCAAGTCTCGCCCGGAAACCCCTTTGCGGCACGCGAACTGATGCAAGATATCTCGTTAGATGTCATTCTTAAAGTCGTGTTTGGTATCTCTGAAGGACAGCGATTTAATACGTTGAAAGCATTGATTGTTAAGCTAACCAATGGGCTACAAAATCCTTTAATTGGCGGTGCGCTGTTTTTTCCGGCACTACAACAAGATTTCGGTTCACGCAGCCCCTGGGGGTCTTTTCTCGCCGTCAAGCAACAGATCAATCAGGCTTTACTGGAGGAAATTAGCGATCGCCGCACCCACAGCACGACCCAACGCTCTGACATTTTGAGCTTGCTGATGGCAGCACGAGACGAAGCAGGGCAACCGATGAGTGACGAAGAATTACGCGATGAACTGATGACCCTGCTGCTGGCAGGTCATGAAACCACTGCCACTGTAGTTGCCTGGGCACTATATTGGATTCATCGCGATCGCCACATCCGAGAAACATTATTGGCAGAACTGCACAGCTTGGGCACATCTCCAGACCCGATGGCGATCGCCCAATTACCTTACCTGACAGCCGTCTGTAATGAAACAATGCGAATCTATCCGGTGGCAATGCTGACGGTTCCCCGTGAAGTAAAAGAACCCATGGACTTGATGGGCTATCATCTGCAACCAGGAACGCGGCTTTATGGTTCCATCTATCTCACCCATCGTCGTCCTGATTTATATCCCGACCCCGAAACCTTTCGCCCAGAACGGTTCTTAGAACGACAATTTTCGATGCATGAATTTTTGCCCTTTGGAGGTGGCTTGCGGCGCTGTATCGGAGAAGTACTGGCACAGTTTGAAGCAAAGCTGGTGATTGGTACACTGATGCGTCATTACGTCATGGAACTCGCTGATTCCACCCCCGAATATCCCAAACGGCGCGGCGTCACCCTGGCTCCAGCCCGTGGCGTGCAAATGGTGACAACCTCAGCCTCAACCCATGTCCCTATAACTGCCAGCTGAGTGAGCAGCGCCATCATCAAACTCTGACCACCCTATCTACTCAATCTCATCCAGACTGATGGTGTCATCCCATCGGTTGTATTGACGTTGCCATCGCTCACCGTTCATTTCTGTATTCAGCAACGCCAACATGTGTTCCTGGTAGTAGCTACCATATGATTTTTTGTTGAGCAGGCAACGCCCGCTCAACAAAAAATCATTACAACAATTGACACCCAAGACCCGACCCCAGCGATCGAGGATGGCAGAAAGAAGTAGGACAGCGAATAAACTTGACAGATAAAAGCGTCAAGCGCTATATAGTTTTATGTAGATTAAGCGGTTTAACAGGACTTTATCGGCAATAATGGTGCGGCTCAGTCACACCACCCTTGCCGATAAAGTCTCATACTTGCTTTAAAAGCGCCAGGAGGAGTGATGGAACTTGCAACAACCTTGAAAAGTCAGACCATCCAAAATAAAGTTCGCAGTGTTGGTATCAATGAGAATTACTGGTATCCGGTAGCATGGTCGCACCAAATCCCAGTCGGACAAGTCATTCCGGTCACAATCTGGCAAAAATCGGTTGCCGTCTATCGCGATCAAGCTGCCCAGCTTCATGCCCTTGAAAATGCTTGCCCCCATAAAGGAATTGAGTTTCATTTAGGAGCCATAGAAGGCGATCGCGTCGTCTGTCCCTATCATGGTTGGGAATTTGATAGCAATGGAGAATGCGTCAACATTCCCTATTTTCCAGACACGCAGAAACTACCGTGTGCCAATGTTCGCAGCTACCCGATTCGCGAACAATATGGCATTGTTTGGGTGTTTCCAGGAGATCCAACTCTAGCCAGCGATCGCCCCCTTCCCGACGTACCCGAATACGCTGATCCAAACTGCTTGATTATCCCCATTACCGGACACTTTCATGCCCATTTTTCCATCTGCAACGAGAACACGATGGATGTGTTTCATGGGTATTTACACAAAAACTTGCAAGGCTGGTTTAATCCCATCTTGACCAAACTGCAAAGCTCCGAAGATGCCGTTTGCGCCGACTACAAAGTCTCCTATCAAGGTTGGCTGAGTAAATTCCTGGGGCTGGGAACAGACAATCAAGGCATTACAACCCGCACCGTTTCAGTTCATTATCAATATCCTCACTACCACAATTCCCTGGAAGGGGTATCTTCACTGTATTTGATGCGATTGCCAGTTGGACCCGATGAAACGCGATCGTTTTCGCTCCTCTGCTTGCCGCAGATTCATATGCCAAAGTGGCTTCAGAACTTGATTAAACCTGTGATGGTTCCTCTCGTCCGCCATTTCTTATTCATGCGATTTTTAGAACAAGATGTCGGCATGGTTGAAAGCGAACAACGCACCTATCGCAAGAATTTGCATCAACGGTATGTAGAAGTCAATCCAGCCATTATCGCGCTACAACGATTGATTGTGCGGCAATATGAACAGTTTATTCAAACCTCTCATCCAGTTCACCCCGAAGCAGATTTATCCCAATCTACTTCTGCCCCAGTTGATATAGCAATTCCCAATAGGTTGTGAGAGGCGCACCCTTCGGGGTGCGCCTCTCACAACCCGCCTATCTTATAACGTATGAATTTGCCCCCCAACTCCCAATTCTGGGGGAGCCGGATTACTCAAAGTCCCCCTGAGTTGGGGGATTTAGGGGGCTACTCACGTTGCCATCGCTTACTATTCATCCCTATATTCAGCAACGCCATTAAATATAGCAGTATGCAAGTTCGTTAAGTACAGAAACGGTGTTGTGGGGCGCGGAGCGCCCCACAACACCGTACTGAATCAACCTGCACAGCGCTATAAAACAACGTTTAAAGGAGACTTCAATTCTATGTGGATGACAATACTAGCTTATTTTGTTGCTGCTTTTATTCTGGGGAGCCTGGTTGAATATTGGATACATCGATTGATGCACGCGTCTGTGTTTTTGGGAGAACGTCATACCCGTCACCATCGCACGGGTGAAGGACAGGGCGTTATCCGAGAGTTTTTAGACTATATCAAAGGTAGCTTTATCGTCATGGCAATCCCCTTTGTATGGTCCTGGGAAGCGGGGTTAGCATGGAGTTTGGGTGGATTGGTCTATGCTGCTTTTTCTGCCTATGCTCACCAGCTTCAACACGACAATCCTGGTAAGTGTTTTTGGATGACTATGCCCATCCACTATGCGCACCACAAATATGGCATGTGGCATCACAATTTTGGCTTAGCTGTGGATTGGTGGGATCACGTTTTTCGTACGTATCGAGCGGTCGATTGCGCGATCGCTAGCCCACCCGAACAACCCGAACGCGGCTATCTAGAATTGCGTTGGTGGTAATGATGGCGATCGGAGACAGGGTTAAATCTTCAGACGAACAGTAAAACGAGTTTGCTGGTTGATACTTTCAACCTCAATCGTGCCATCCATCTGTTCTACCAACTTCTTCACAAGTGCCAAACCCAGCCCTGTACCTCCGTGCTGCCAGGGATCATGATTGGGAATACGATAGAACTTATCAAAGATACGAGGCATTTCTTCGGGGGCAATTTCCACGCCTGTGTTAGTAATCGCAAGTTCCAGGAATCGGCTAGGTTGGCTGGCAGTAAAATGTTGAGCAATTCTAGCCGAAACCGAAATGGTTCCCCCCGCAGGCGTGTATTTACAGGCATTGCTCAGGAGTTCGGTGATAATGCGATTGATCACCAATGGGTCAAAGCTGAGAATCGGTAAGTTGGGTGCAAGGTCGATCTGAAGGATTTGTTGCTGATTTTGGGTGCGCGATTCAAATGGCTCAATCAAATGCAGAATCAAATCCTGGAAATTCAGCGGCACAGGCTGGTTAGCATAGGTGCCCGCTTCAATATGTTGCAAACTTAAAAGATCTTCTACCAGTGCCAGTTCCCGATCGCACTCTTCTTGTAAAACTTTAAAGTAGCGTCCAACTTTATCATTGCAAACAGGCGATTTAGAGATTTGTTCGGTCAGACTGTGACCTTGTTCGATTAAATTAGTGATTAAATTAATCATCATTTTCATGCTGGCAATCGGCGATCGCAACTCATGAGAAATGGTGCTGAGAAAGTCATCTTTGAGGCGATTCAACCGTGCCAGTTCCTGAACTTGTGCCTGGGCGGCTTCATACAATTTGGCTTGACGTAGGGCGATCGCACACTGATTGGCAACCTGTTGTACTAGATGAATTTCGCTATCACTAAAACTATCATTGGTCGCTTTGAACAAGCATAGATCTCCAAGAATGCCAACCTGGTCTACCTGATCGTCAAAAATCGGGCATACCAGAATTGCAGAATAATGGTGGATTGCTGGAGGTGAAACTTGACAAAAAGCAACGCAAGACCGTTGGGTTTGAAGCTGGTTGTAAATTTCAGGGATATCTGCCATATACAACAGATGCTCTGCCGTTAGCGTTAAGCCCGATAGAGTATACTGATATCGCATCGTCGAAGAGCGGTGATCAGGGATGTATAACACCGCATCACAGCAATAAACCTGGAGGGCGATCGCCAATTCTTCGACTGCATTTTGCAGAATTTGATGTTGATCTAATGAATCTCGAACTTTGTCAGAAATTCGTTTCAGAGTAGATTCAAATTTCAGGGCTTGCTGTAACTCCAGCGTTCGCCTCTGAACTTGCTGCTCTAGGTTTGCATTCAATCGCCGCACTTCAGCCTCTGCGGCTTGTCGGTCTTGAATTTCTTGCTCTAACCGCTGATTTTGTTGAGCAAGTTGGTGTTGGTGGTGTTGAATCAAGAGTTGGTTTTTGATGCGTGCCAACACTTCCAGGGCATTAAAAGGCTTGGTGATATAATCTTGTCCACCCATTTCAAAGGCTCGGACTTTATCAGCCGCCTGATCAAGGGCACTGATAAAAATAATGGGAATGTGAGCAGTCACGTGAGAGGCTTTTAATTGCTTGCAGACTTCATAGCCATTCATCTCTGGCATATTGATGTCTAACAAAATTAGATCGGGGGGATCTTGTCGGGCACCTTGTAGCGCCATTCTCCCATTCAGTGACTTACGCACGGTGAAATGATGAGACTCCAGGATTTTTGCCAATAACCGGAGGTTATCGGGAGTATCATCGACCACTAGAACATTAATCGGGGAAGAATTTAACATAAAATTCAGTATGTTGAGTGGGGGCTTAATATATGGCAATTGAATGGTTCGTTAGAACGGGATGCAGGAGTGGAACCCCTGTGCGGAGGCACAGCCCCCGCGCCCCTGTCTTAACCAGCCCTTCGGCTTATAGAGGTATTTTTAGGAGTGAGTCACCCAACGTTTAATCCGTTTATGGTCATACATTAATTGATCGGCTTGTGTCAATAAGCAATCTAAAGATGTATCATCTGTTGCCAAACAAAACTGCACCCCAATGCTAATGGATAGTTGATAGGGTCGATGGTTCCAGGTTTCACTCACCGTATCCTCTGCTTGATTAAAGCCATCAATGCTCTTTTGCAATCGACTGTGTAAGTCATCTGTGTTATTTAAACAGGCAGGAATCAGAACCACGAATTCATCTCCTCCAAATCGAGCAATAAGATCTGAGTCACGAAACGTTTGTTTCAGGAGTTGAGCGGCATCCTTGATCAGCCGGTCACCGATTTGGTGCCCTAACGTATCGTTAACGTGCTTTAATCCATCAATATCCGCAAATACAAGACAGCAGGGGAGATGAGTCCGGCGTGCCATTTTCAAGTGTTGTTCTGCAAGTAAAAGGAAGCCGCGTCGGTTATAAAGCCCGGTTAATTCATCGGTCAACGATAACTGTCTTACTTCTGCTTCAGCGTTTAGTCGTTCTGCAATTTCTTGCTCCAGTTGTTGATTTTGCTGAATCAGTTGTTGCCGTTGCTGTTTGATGAGTAATTGATTTTTGACCCGCACCAAGACTTCTAATTCTTGAAAAGGTTTTGTAATATAGTCTTGCGCACCCATTTCAAAGGCGCACACCTTATCGGCAACAAGATCGATCGCACTAATAAAAATAATAGGAATCGTTGCCGTGTCTTCAGATGCCTTTAACTGCTGACAAACCTCAAATCCACTCATCCCCGGCATTTTAATATCTAGCAAAATCAGATCGGGTGGATCGTGGTGAATCCCCTGAATTGCCATCTTGCCATTAAGAGCTTTGCGCACCAGATAGCCTTGAGTCTCTAAAATTTTGGCTAATAGTCGCAAGTTGTCGGGGGTATCGTCCACGACCAGAATATGAATTTCAGTAGCTGGTTTTAGTAGAGTCATCTTGTTTTTCCCAGGCGATGCGTTAGTCAGGCGATCGCGTCCAGTCATAAGGTTTGATTCAAACGGTGTTCTTTGTAGGGGGCAAGATTCTCAGGAGCAGGATTCTCAGGGGCAAGAGTTTTAGCTGTGCAGTTGAAATTACAGTTGAAGTTGCAATTATGATTGCATTCATCAGGCAGACGAATGCTCGTGAATCAGCCGGATAATGTTCTCAAATTCAAATTGGTCGGCCAGTGCAATTAACTGGGTACCCAGTGGGGCAAACTCTGGCGACAATTGCATGGCAAGTTCTGCGATCGCTCGATCATTCCCACAGACGGCTGCCTTTTCTAACGCCTGTAGCCATTCGGTCGATAACGAAGCAAACAAGGTGGGGTCAAGGACGTTGGCAGTGTTCTCGGCATCGCTCGATGGGGTCATAAACGGACTTGCAGGGGACGCAATAGCGTCGGCATACAAATACTCTAATCCCAGGTATTCTCTCAGTTTTAGCAACAACATTTCTTCTCGAAAAGGCTTGCTAATATAGTCATTGCACCCGGCAGCAAGAGCCAGGTTGCGATCGCTCTGCGAGGCTTGTGCCGTCAGGGCAATAATGATGCAAGGAGAGATAGAACCCTGGGTTCCCTCAGTGTCTGATTTTCTGGCACCCTGGTTTTCTTGCTCAAAATTTCTAATCCACTTCGTTGCTTCATAGCCATCTAAACCAGGCATCCAAATATCCATCCAGGTCAGATCTGGTCGCCAGTCCTGCCAGATTTGAATAGCATCTTGCCCGTTTTCAGCTTCTCTCACATCCAGACCCAATTGAGTCAGCAACCGCACCAACACCATGCGATTTTCGCGTTGATCATCGACCACTAAGATCCGCCGATGGGGTTGACCAGGAGCTAGCCCGATGACAAAGCGATCGAGCGAGTCCGATTGAGTCGGAATATGACTGGTCGGGCAAACGGGAACCGTAAATTTGAACGTACTCCCAACATTGGGCACACTGTGGACTGAAATATCACCCTTCATCAATTCCAGCAATTTACTGCTGATGGTTAGCCCTAAGCCAGTACCACTCATAGATTTTTTGCCCGCTTCTGCCTGAACAAAGGCATCGAAGATGATCTGTTGGTCTGTTGGGGTTACACCAATGCCTGTATCTGTCACTTCAAATTGCAGCCGCAGAACCGGAGACGCTTCTGGCTCTGCATCGGCTGATTCTTGTCGGGTTGGCGGTAACGCGGATACACTAGGGCTGTTCTGCAAGGCATGAGGCTTAACGCTTACCGTGACACTGCCCCGATTGGTAAACTTGATCGCATTGCTGAGTAGATTGAGGAGAATCTGACGCAGCTTTTGTTCGTCTGCAATGATAAATTGGGGCACCTCTGGAGCGATGTCGAATTCTAGCTGGATTTGCTTGGCTTTTGCTTGCTCGGTCATCATCGTGTAGAGAGTTCGCAACAATGCCAGTAAATCAAATCCCGTTTCTTCTAATGTAAAGTGTCCCGCTTCAATTTTCGACAGATCTAATACGTCGTTAATTAAGCCCAGTAAATGTTCTCCACTGCGACGAATTGTAAGTAAATCGTCGTGTTGATTGGGCGTTAGGGATGTATCGTGAGCCATGACCTGAGTAAAGCCTAAAATCACGTTCAATGGAGTCCGCAATTCATGACTCATATTCGCTAGAAAAACGCTTTTTGCCAGGTTCGCCGCCTCGGCAGCTTCCATGGCTTGTTGCAGAGCCAGTTCTTTATATTTGCGATCGCTAATGTCGATATGACAGCCAATCATCCGCAGGGGATTGCCATCCGCATCCCATTCAATCACCTGACCCGAACACAGCACCCAGACCGTCGAGCCATCCTTGTGTCGATACCGAATTTCGTTGGAAAACGGAATGCTGCTGTGACGTTGAGTGTGGTGTGCAAAGCTATCTAGCATGATGGCTAGATCATCCGGGACAATCAGGGTTTTCCAGGTTTCCGGGCTATTGGATAATTCATCATCGGCATAGCCAAACATTTGTTTGAAACCAGGACTGAGATAGACTTGATTGCTAACTAGATTCCAATCCCAATAGCCTGCCAGGATAGTGTCTAAGATTGCTTCCAGTAGTTTTAGTTCTTGACTTATGCTCTCTACCCGTTGGCGTTCCAATTCCAGCCGTTTACTCTCGCTAATATCTCGGACAATATAAGAAAATTGAGGGCGCTGGCTCTCGGCAATGCCAATAAATGAAACCATGACCGACAACCAATAGACTTGTGTCCCCCGCACATCCTCATATTCAAACCAGATCGGTTGGTGTTGGTGTTGGCTTTGGCGATAGTGGGTTAACCAGAGCTGTAGATACTCTGACGGCACACCCAGTTCACTTGCCCACTTTCCCGTCAGTTCTGTGGCAGTAATGCCAAAAAACTCTAACGTCGCAGCATTGTGAGAAACATGGAGAATGTCGGTATCCGATAGTTCTACGACCCCTAGCATCAGTGGTGAAGATTCATAAAAGATGCGTAAAATCGTGGCTTGCTCTTTTAACGCATTTTCGGCTTGCTTGCGATCGCTAATATCACGAATCATTACCAAAACTTCATCTTGCAATAATGGCGCAACTCGCACTTCTTCATAGCGAAGTATGCCATCAATCACAATTTTTTGGTCGTAAATCTGAACGGTACCCGATTGTAGTGCTTGCTGGGCATATCTTAGTCGTTGTTGAGCCAAGTCAAACGGCAAAATGTCATATACAGTGGCATTTTTATGAAAGGAGTTTATATTGAAAATATTGAAGTTTCTGTTAGCAACGAAATCGAGATAGACTCCATTTGAATGCATCCGGATGAGCAAGTCAGGAATGGCTTGAATGATGGCTTGTTTTGTTGCTTCACTCTGACGTAACGCATCTTCTGCTTGCTGGCGTTCGGCTTCCATGCGTTTGCGATCGCTGATATCTACATTCACCCCGATCAGGCGCAGGGGTTGTCCATCGGGGGCGCGTTGCACCAGGGCATGGGCTTCAATGTAGTGAAGGGTGCCATCCGGCCAGATCACGCGAAACTCGGGTTCATAATTTTTCTCACCCGTCAGCGCTTGCTGAAGTGCCTGGTTGTTCATCACTATATCGTCGGGATGGAGTGCCGTTTCCCATGCGTCATAGGTATTGCTAAAGTCAGAAGATTGGATGCCGTAGAGTTCATACATCCGGTCATCCCACACCAGGTGATTGTTAACCATATCCCATTCCCAGATGCCCATCTTGGCAGATTGCACCGCCAGGTTGAGGCGATCGGTCAAATGTTTCAGTTGCATTTCTGCTTGTTTGCGATCGTCGATAATGGCAAAACACCCCACCAATTCGATCGGTTCGCCGTCCTGATTGCGCACCAGCCTGAGTTCATCTTGCACCCAAGAATAATAGCCCTGCTTATGGCGAAAACGATATTCGTGGGTGTAGTATCCTTGCTCAAACAGACGCGGTAAGCCAGCAAAAACCCTCGGTGCATCGTCGGGATGCAGCCGCTTTGCCCAGAAGTTTGGCTCTGTCATAAACTCAGCGGGAGTATAGCCAAACAGGGTGGTTACATTCTCACTGATGAAGTTGCAACTAAAATCGCCCTCTGGCTTGCAAGAGTAGAGCACAGAAGGGCTACTTGCCAACAGAAATTGCAGCCGTTCTCGCAACGACTGATTTTCCAGTTCTGCCTGTTTTAAGTTGGTCAGGTCATGGACGTTGAGGACAATACCAGAGATGGAGCCATCCTGTTCTACATAGGGGGCATAGGTCGCTTTGGTAAAACGCCGCTGCCCATCGGGATAGGTCAGCCATGCTTCTACAATTTGCTGAGCATCTCCAGCCAAACAGCGATCGAGAGCAGGCTTAGCCATCGTTTCAAAAAAGTCTTGCCCGAGTAAATCGCTGATCGAATATCCAATAATTTCATCAACCGATTTTTGATTCCAGGTTAAGTAGGTCTGGTTAATGACCTGGTAAATATAGTTGGAATCGACCAGGGAAACACAATCGGGAATAGCCGCAACAATCCGCTCGTAGCGGCGTAGCATCGCTTCTGCGTGCTTGCGATCGGTGATATCTTCTGCAATTCCGGCAATCCGAGTGGTATCGGCATTCGCTGTCTTTACTGTAAAGCCGCGATCATGGATCCAGCGAATGGTGCCATCGGGTCGAATAATCCGGTATTCTGCGTCGTAGGTTCCCTGAAATATATTAGCAAAATGGGCTTGTTGCACTCGATCGCGATCGCCCGGATGAATCATATCTAACCATTGCGACCCATTGCGATAGAGGTCTTCGCAAGAACATCCCCAAATTTCTTCGTAAGCAGGGCTGACATAGAGAACCTGACGGGCAACCGGATCAAACATCCAAAATACGGCTTTAATGTTTTCAGCCAGTTGACGAAACTTTTCTTCACTTTGGCGCAGTGCCACTTCACTTTGGCGCAGCGCGGTTTCGGCAGCTTTGCGATCGCCAATGTCTTTAAACGTGCCAATCATTCGTAAGGGTTGATTGTCAGCATCACGAGCAACGACCTTGCCATAGTCTGAAATCCATTGCCAAGTGCCCGATTTGGTTCGCACTCGGTAGTCACAGGCATAGGGCACTGAGCCATTTTGCAGATGTGAGTTCAATCGCCCCATCATCACAGGAAAATCATCCGGATGAACGGAGTCTTTCCAACTCTCGACAACATCTTGAAATTCACCAATCCCATAGCCCAAGATGCGCAAATATTGCGGACTCCGATCGACATTTCCGGTTGGGATATCCCAATCCCACCATCCTTCGCCGGAGGCTTCCAGGGCAAGTTGCAAACGTTCTGTACTTTCGATTAAGCTGGCTTCGACCTGTTGACGATAACGGATGGCTTGTTGTAGTTGCTGATTGCTCTGCTTTGCCCGGTGGGCATGACGTTCTGAGCGTTGCCACAGTGCTATCGCCAGAGACAATATCCAGGCACAGACCAAACCACCCCACAACACCACTGTAGGCAGGGGCGATCGCCCTTCTGCAATTAACGTTGCCGTTGGCACAACTTGCACCCGCCAGTCTGCACCATAGGCTGAGATAGTAGCAGACTTAGCCAGACTTGAGGGCAAAACAGTGCCCTGGCTATAGATCAGCCCGTGGCGATCATTGATTTGAACGGTATATCGAGGTGAGACTTTTAAAATACTGTCAAATAAAGTTTGATACCGAAAGACACCCAGGATAAAGCCATCAAAGCGATCGCCTGTTACCCCATCGGGACTTTCGATAAATAGAGGGATACAGACGATAAACCCTTTACCGCCTTGTGTCAAGGTTAGAGTCTGGCTCAAAAGGGTCTGACGCAGATTGCGTGCAACACTCAGCGCAATTTGGCGACGCGGTTCCTGGCTCAGATCGAGGTTTTGAGCAGATTCATTCCCCTGGAGTGGCATAATCCAACGGACATGAAAGGAAGGATCAACCCACTCGATCGCCTGAAACCCGTAATAGTGCTCAATATAGTCGGCTACATCTGCCTCCCAAAGCGATCGCGGAGTGCCACCACTGGCTTGCCAGCGATTTGCCAGACGGTGAAGACCCAAAACGCGGCTGGAAAGTTCTCGATTGAGGTCTAACTCAATGGCATCTGCTTCTTGCTGCACTAACTGCTGAATATGCAGTTGCTCTCGCATTAAAAATTGTTGCCATAGCCCTAAGACTGCCATTGTGAAAACAATGCCCAACAACAGGGGAATACAGTAATGCAGGCAGGTTTTTGAAAACCTTTGTACCCATCGGTATTTCTGTTGTTGTTTCACACGCAGCCCACCTCTTAGGCCAGTAACAGTTGTAAATCTTCATTAATCAGGGCTTGGACTATTGAGGGGGCGATCGCAGTCCACTGGGGGTTGATAGCTTTTCCATCGTGCCAGTCAAAGGTAACGTGGCTAAAATCTGTGTCGTCTGGTTTCCTCAAATCTGACGTGTAATGTTCGATCCAAATTAGTTTACCCGGATTGAGATGAAACTCTTGCACAATCTGGTCTACCAAGTTTTCGACGACATAGGGAATAAACCAGCCCATCTCAAACCCCATATTTGTAATCATCACAGTTTGCACTTCTTCGTGGGGTTGAAAAATGCGGAGACGGCATTGCAGTTGCCAGATTCCAAACCCTTGACCGGGCATTTGACAGTGATAGATTTGATCGATGGTTTTCATAGGGAAATCAGCAATATCGATAGAGGGTATATGTCAATAGAAGTTGGGTACCAAATGAGTTGAATTGAGCGAGTAACCTGACTTTATTAAAGCCACTGTGAAAACTTAAACGCTGGCGAGCGATCGCTTCTTCAAAGCACAGGAGGCAAAATAATGCTCTAAAGTGGATGAACTCAAACTGTAAGTGGGAGATGAATCGATTAACGGCATCTCTTGCCAGCAACTGCGGCAAAACCAGTAAACCTGATGGGGGCGGATATGACGCAGCATTGGGTTGGAACAACAAGGACACGCATTCATTTTTAAATACCTTGCTAAAAGTGAGACGATAAACTGATTCAAAAAGAGCCTGAAGTTGGTTTTCAAGTTGCTCTAAATTGAACAATAAGAGAATATTTTGAAGAAATTGTGGAGATTAAGGAGATTTTAGCTACGTTTTTTTGCAAAAACTACTAAAATCTTTACGTAATCAGATTGTTAAAGTGACCAACCCATAGCCTGAGCAATTTGATTGACCAATTCGAGGACTTGGAATGGCTTAGAAATCGTCAACACGATGCCCAACTCAGAGAACTGATGCGAATTGGGCAGGTAACTATTGGCTGTCAGTAACACCACCGGGATGGGTTGGGTGGTGGGGTCGGAACGGAGATACTTTAAAAAAGTAAATCCATCCATTTCGGGCATCATCACATCCAAAACAATGGCATCGGGGGGTTCAGTGCGTGCCTGATGCAGTGCTTCCTGTCCGGACGTTGCGACCGATACCTCCCAACCTCCCAACCGTTTTAGGCAGAGTGCCACAACTTCTCGAATGCTGGCTTCGTCATCTACAACTAAAATTCGTCGGGTGGTCATTTTACCCCACTCTACTGGTTTGATTTGAGCAACCTGGTTGATTTGAACGCTGATTTGAACATTGGTCGCAGATCTGAATGCTTGGAGGAGATGGCGATCGCTCTAAACCATCGAGTTAAGACACGTGAACCGTTGCTAAATAGCCGGATGAATTTGCGCCTCAGCCCGCATACTGAGTGAGCCAGATTTCTTAAAGTCCTTCAGCTTTAGGGATTTAAAGGATCTAGGGGATTTAGGGGACGACCCACGGTAGTAGCACTCACGATTCATTCATGTATTAGCAACACCCAGGTAACGAGTTGAACAGCGCCGCTCTACGTCACGACTTAACCCATCATTGTTCTGGTCTTGAGCGTGTAACGCTCAAGACCAGAATTCAGCAATGTCACCCTTCCAGATTAGAAACAAAATATGGAGAAATTTTGGAGAAATCTACTCAATTCTGAAAAAAATATTAAGTTTTCTATCGATCTAGCCCCAACCCAACAAGCGGCTAATTTCTTTTGAGATTTGTACGGGGTCAAACGGCTTAACAATTAACCCCACAACTCCCAATTGCTGATACTGAGCTTGTTCCAACGGTTGTACTTTGGCAGTCAAGAGAATCACCGGGATCGCTTGCGTTTGCGAGTTGGCTTGGAGGTGTTGAAAGGTTTCTACCCCATCCATCCCCGGCATTGAAATATCTAACAAAATGGCATCGGGTTGCTCAGATACAGCCGTTTCGATCGCTTCCGGCCCCGATGCAGCCGTCGTTGCTTCCCATTTGGCAAGCTTTACCAAACACGCCCGCACCACTTCACGAATCCGTTCTTCATCGTCCACAATCAAGATTCGTTTAGCTGCCATTACTCTGCCTCACTATTGAATCTGTTTTAGAGTACCCAATTGAGCGCAAGCAGTGCGGACACCAAATATCCCTATTACAAATTACACCACGTCTCCAAATTCTTGCTACAGATCTTGCATAGCTTTACAGAGTCACATCACGCCGTGTACTTCATACCCTTGAGCATTCCCATAAAAACGGTATTAAAAGGTTTTACAAACCGTTACCCGAACTGGTATGACCATGCAAGGGTAACGAGAAGAAAAATGTACTTCCCTGCCCCCAATTGCTCTCAGCCCAGATCTGACCGTCATGCTGTTGCACAATAGACTGACAGATTGCCAGCCCCAAACCTGTTCCGCCCTTATCGCGGGAGTCTGATGCATCGACCTGCTGAAAGCGTCCAAAGATACTTTCTAGCTTTTCAGCCGGAATACCTCGCCCTTGATCGTGAATCGAGAACAGGATCTGGGTGATTGAGGAAGAGGAGGGAGATAGGGGAGAGGGGGGAGATAGGGGAGAGGGGGGAGATAGGGGAGATCCTGTCTTCATCTCTGCTATTTCCTTTATCTCTTGTCTTTTCAAACTCGCTGATAAAGTAACGGTGCCCCCTGGAGGGGAGAACTTGATAGCGTTGCTGAGTAAGTTGGTAAATGTTTGAATAATGCGGTCAGGAGCAACCCAAATTTGCATGGACAGGGAATAAACGACTAACTCAACGTCTACTTCCTGAGCGCTACTTTGCATTACTTCAAGCGATCGCTGCATCAGGTCAGCCACATCGCACCATTCTCGTACTAATGAAACTTTACCACTTTCTAATTTTTCCAGATCCAATACATCATTGACCAGGCGCACCAAGCGTTCGGTATCGATCGCCGCAATCTCTATCATCCGCCTCATTTCAGCGGGTTCATCATCCATTACCCCCGTTGCCAATAACCCCAAGGAACCTCGAATCGAGGTCAACGGTGTTCGGAGTTCATGACTCACGATGGAAATAAACTCATTTTTCATTTTCTCTACCCGCTGCCGTTCGGTGATATCTTCGCCAATACTGATCGTGCCAATGGTCTTACCATCAGAGTCTTTCAGCATGGTATTGTTCCAGGCGATAAATCGTTCTTCACCAGATTTAGTCAGAATAGAATTCTGGTAGTAGGGATGAGCATTTTGGCTGAGAACATCAGAAAAAACAGATTGAATGGTTGCTTGATGGCAAGGGGGTAAAAAATTGTCAAACCAACTCTTACCCAACACTTCGGTTTGAGTATATCCGGTAAGGCTCAGGAAAAACGGATTGATATAGTTAACATTGCCAGATTGATCTAGACCTACGACAATCAACTGCACATTGTCTAATAGCGACCGCCAGCGGCGCTCGGCTTCGCGAATGGTGGCAGTGGTTTGCTTGCGTTCTTGTAACTCTAGCTGAAGTTGGCTGTAAAGCTGAGATTGCTGAATCGCGATCGCCAGTTGGTTAGCAATTTGTTTCAGCAGCCCGACTTCCCATGACTTCCAAGCGTAGGGGATAGAATTTTGGTAAATCGCAAACAGACCCCAGAGAGAGTCGCCGACAAAAATGGGAGTGATCGCATACGCTCGTGCTTGAAACTGCTCTAATAGTTGAATATGACAGGGCTGTAAATCAGCCGTATAAATATCGGATACGACAAAACTTTCGTGATTGCGAAAGCGCCCACCCTGAGTCTCTTGTAGATAGGTATCTTCCCACACTTTGTCGATGTCATCTTCTACCAACTTGATCCAACCGGGTGCCACAGACTCCACAATAAAATCGCCACTCCAGTTGGAGTTAAAGCGATAGACTGCCACTCGATCGACCTCTAATACTTGCATAACCTCATCGACTGCTGCCTTGAGAATAACGCCGAGATCGAGCGATTGGCGAATCGACTGAGTAATGTTCCAGAGCAATTGTTGTTGCCTACTCTGCTGTTGCAGAGCACCTTCTGCTTGTTTGCGAGCCGTAATATCTTGATGAATGGCAACGAGGACATCACCATATTCAGGATGCTGAAATACAGAGCATGTTGCATTGCACCAAAACGGTGTTCCATCTTTCTTGACATTCTGTACTTCATAACTCGCTTCACTGGTTTGTAAAACGGTTGCCCGAATCGCTTGATTCACCTCTTCAGCGGTGACTAATTCACTGGCATAGTTGACGATTGCAACATGCTGTCCGTCTAACTCTCCAGCATCATAACCAAACATCTGCTCAAATTTAGGATTGGCATAGACAATCACGCCATTATCCGCTCTGATTAAGCAAATGCCCTCTGCCATGTTGCGGGTCACCACCGCCTGAAGTGCCAGCATTTGTTCTGCTTGTTTGCGATCGCTGATATCAAACAAAACTCCCAATATGCGCATAGGTTGCCCCGATTCATCATAGACAGCTCGTGCCCGTATCATGATCCAATGGACAGAGCTATCTGGATACACGACTCGATGTTCTACAACATATTCCGTATGGGTGGCGATCGCCTGTTGCAGCCGTTGTTCGACCCAATCTCGATCATCTGGATGAATGCGATCGCGCCATAGAGTGTAGCTTGCGTCTGATGTATCGGCAGGAAGCCCTAACAGGGTAAACGAATGATCACTCCAGATCGCCTTACCCGTCAATAAATGCAAATCCCAGGTGCCAATGTGGGTTAAGTCTAGCGTCAAGCGTCGCCGTTCTTCACTCTCTCTCAAAGCAGCTTCAGTTTGGGATTGCTCTTTGAGTGCAATCAGTAACCGATCGGTTAATGCCGTCAGCTCTTCAGTCCGTTCGACCACCCGTTGTTCTAGTTCAAGATTGAGGGTTTGTAAGGCGATTTCTGTTTGTTTTTGTAGCGTAATGTCGATCGCAATACCAATGACCCGAATCGCTTCTCCTGCCGGGTTGCGAAAAACTTGCCCGATGCCAGCAAACCAGCGCACACCATCCGCACGGATGACGCGAAATTCTGTTCTTAACTCAACCTGGTGGGTTGCTAAAGCCTGTAACGTTTTCTGGTTCACCTGTTCTCGATCGTCCGGGTGAACGCACCGCAACCAATTCTCATAGCTCGCTTCCGTATGGGGATCAAGCCCATAGAGTTGGTAATATTCCGGCGACCAGATCAGCGTGTGGGAGGCAATATCCCAATCCCATACCGCAGAGTTGCTTACCGATTGTGCTAAGCCCAATCGCGTTTCACTTTGCCGCAAGGCAACTTCAGCTTGCTTCCGCTCATCCAATTCTGTTTGCACCTGTTCTAAAAGCTCAGATTGTTGCAGAGCAATCCCCACATGCGACGCAATCTGTCGCAGTAAATCGATCTCAGAATCCTGCCACGGGCGAGGAGCGGCACAGTGATGCGCTGCCAGCAACCCCCATAATTCATCATGCTTGAGAATCGGAACGACCAGATTGGCTTTGACCTGAAATTGTGCCAGAAACTCAACATGGCAGGGGCTAATATCAGCCGTATAAATATCTGCTTTTGCGGTCACTAAGCCCTGGCGAAAAGGTTCAACATATTTCTCACCGATACAGGGGTCATAGATGTCAAACGGGTAAATGGTTAGGGTTGGATCAATCACCGACTCAACGGTCACTCGACCACCCCAATCGGGCATAAACCCAAAGATAATCACGCGATCGACTTGTAGAAACTGGCGCACTTCATCAACCGTCGTTTGCAACACCTCCGGCAAGTTGAGAGATTGGCGAATCCGCTGGGTCATCTCCATGATCAGCCGTTGTTGCTTAACCTGCTGTTGCAGCAAGAGTTGGGCTTGTTTGCGATCGCTAATTGCCATCAACGTGCCGAGCATGCGGATCGGTTGCCCCGTTTCGTCATACATGGCATTGCCGCGCCCTTCCAGCCAGTGAATGCTGCCATCTGCCCAGATAATGCGATATTCGTGCAAGTAGCTACTGTGCCCCTGAATTGCCTGTTGAATAGCCAGGTTGAGGGCGTCGCGATCGTCGGGATGAAGATGGCGATCGAAAGTTTCATATTTGCCATCAAACCCACCCGGCGGTAAGCCAAATAACTGCTCATGCTCCCGGTTCCAGCGAATCAACCCGGTCACCATATCCCAATCCCATATCCCAACCTGGGCAGAGGTCAACGCCAGTTGCATCATCTCCCGATCGATGGCGTAGTCGTCACTGGTGAAAGCAGTATCCAACGTGGTATTTGAAGCAATGCGCGATTCCCTCGTCATAATGCCTTGCTCTCTCCTCTGTGCTGCCGACGTATTTGTCCTACTTCCAAACGATTGAGCACCCGAGCCACCAACTCTGCTGCCAGAATGGGTTTGCGCATGTAGTCATCACCCCCGACGGCAAAGGCTTCAACGATGGTGTCTACCTCTTGATGGGCTGTCAGAAACAGTATGGGTAGATTGCCCCATTGGGAGTCATTCCTGACCACCTGACAGAGTTCCATACCATTTAATTCGGGCAACTCAATATCTAAAATCACCAGATCAGGGGTTGTCCGGGTCAGTTCTTGCCAAAATCGTTGGGGTTCTAGCAAGGTTGTGACGTGCAATCCCCAGGGAGTTAGGATTGCCGACACCTGGTGTAAAATCAGCGGATCGTCATCCACTACCAGGACGTTACCTGCCGGTGTGGGTTCAGCTGTGAGGGCGTGAGTATTGGCTTGATTGAGCGTAGTGTGTATGGCGTGAAAAATTTGGTCGGGTGTCACAGGTTTTTGCAGGAAGGTTTGTGCGCCCAATCGGCTGGCTGTAATGCGATCGCTCAGACTATCTCGCCCCGTAAACACTAATACCGGAATCTGAGGATAGTGTTGCTTCAAGGTTTTCAGCCAGGTAAACCCATCCGTAAGAAGATTGGCAGGGGGATCGGCAAACGTCAGATCGAGCAAAATGGCATCGGGCGGGGTGCGATCGAGCAGGTGTTGGGCCGCCACGGGATGAGGTGCCGTGGTGATCTGAAGCGATCGCGCGGTTGCCTCTGCCTTAAGGCGTTCGGTCAAGGCTTCATCATCATCAACGACTAATATCTGCGGCAATTGCACAGTCCGTGAGAGAGACGGTACGACAGATTTAGATTTCTGGTTCATGTCCTGCCGCAAAACCGCTATCCACTCAGCCATCTGCTGAATTTCGACAGCTTCCAGGGCAATATCCGGATGCAGCAAGTCCTCGATTTGTTTGGCTAACACAGATCCCTGGGGAAATCCATAAACACCCAGCGATCCCACTAATTTGTGAACAGTTTGTTTGGCTTGTTGTTGCAATTCCGCAGTCAGGGTACCCTGTTGCAACGCAACTACCGCTTGATCTAACACATCAAGCTGGGTGACAAAGGACTCTTTGAAGCGATCCCATAGCTCAGACATGATCGCATCAGCCATCTCTGCCTCGGTTTCTGCCTCAATGGGATTGCCAGATTGAGCCGGAGGATTAGTCGGTGTGCCGTCGAGCGATCGCAAGCGATAGCCAAAGCCATAAATCGTCTCAATCAAATCTTGAGTGGCTCCAGCCGCTTTTAACTTTTGCCGAATCGCTTTGATATGGCTACTGATCGCACTTTCGGTTGGGGGATCGCCAAATTCCCACAGGCGATCGATCATCGTAGAACGACTGAAAATCCGTTGGGGATTAGAGAGCAGTAATTCCAGGATGTTAAATTCCTTCGGGGTCAAGCGTAATGGCTGTTCTCCATAGCACACCTCATGGGTTGCGCTATCCAACTGCAAATTGCCCCAGGTGACAGCCGCCGTTGTGGTAGTTTTGCCGCGTCGCAATAATGCCCGAATCCGCGCTAATAGTTCTGGGATATGAAAGGGCTTGACCATATAGTCATCTGCCCCAGCATCTAACCCCAAAATGCGATCGCCAGCCCCATCTTTTGCCGTCAGCAATAAAATTGGCGTCTGACATCCATGCCCTCGCAGATCTTTGCAAACGCTGATGCCATCATGTTCGGGGATACACACATCCAACACCAACAAATCATAGGCAACCTGTTCAGCCAACGCCATTGCGGAGCGCCCGTCTTCGGCAACATCAACTGTATGGTAAGCGGCTAAGGCTTTTTCAAGCAGCGTCCGAGTTGCCGGGTCATCTTCTACGAGCAAAATTTTCACGCTGACTCTACTCTACCTGCTGCGAATAGGCTGATCGTTGAATATAGGCATAGCTGATTCGAGGGTCATTTTTGCAGATGATACCAAATCTGTTTGAAGGATCTGAATTAAAAATGTATGAAACCTTCAGTTGCACTAAGGATCACAAATTAAAACTCGGACGTTGATTTTTGGCAGCGCGGCGGAGCCGCGCTGCCAAAAATCAATCTTCGGTTTTATTCTTTTTGAGAGAGCGGCGGCTCCGCCGCCGCTCTCTCAAAAAGAATCGGGTTTTATTAAATCCACGCTCCTAAGTTTAAACTTGCTCCCCTCGATTCTGCATGGGACATCAGGCGGAATGCATAGCAGGAATAATGGCTGAACATTCGGCAACATGGCTGAGCATGCGGCAACGCAATGATCCATCGGTATAGCGTCGCTTCAATCCACACGCCTTACAGCAATTTTCAATTGCTTAAGCCACAGATTTTTTGTCGTGTGCCGCGCAGAGCGCGGCACACGACAAAAAATCCAAACATATCCAAGTGCAAAGCGCTGTAAATAGGGTGAAAAACCTGAGGGAATCCCCCAGGTTCCCTCCTTCCCCTAGCTCTGAACAGGCGATCGCACCTTGCTTTAAGCCCCATTCCACCCTCACTGGCTTAGGGGAAGATCTGACATTTATTCTAAATACATTGAAGGACAGGGAGCAGGACAGAGGGACGGATACAGCGAACTTCAACATTCGAAATAACAATCCCCTTCCATCTATATCCCACTCACAACGACGACCGATCATGTGGCGGCTAGCTCAATCGTAGAGCACCATTTTTGCCCTAACGGGACGCAAATTAAGGGTTATCGCTTAAATTCGACTCCCCCTTAATTGTCGGAGGTGCGGGTGCAACTCCCGCGCCGCTACACCAAATACTGGCAGGTAGTTTAACAGTAGAACGCGAAAACATCCTTGTTCATACCTTGCCCGCGAGGGCCGAAGAATGAGGGTTATCGTCTTCCAAACGCGAGATGTGGGTGCAACTCCCACCCTGCCAATGTCCATACCCTTGCCCCTGGCTTACAAGCAGGGATTGAGGTTTGGAGAACTCAAGTTTTGATGACTATCAACCATTAATTGCCCTCACGGGCTGGAGGTTAAGATGAATTATCAGTTTTTTGCCCAAAAGCCGCTGCAAACGGCGCAGCATCAACCGATTCCTGGACGGGAAGCAGAAATGATCCAGGGTCGATCGGGTGGATATATGTTTAAAGCAGACATGTGGACGACACTGCGTCGTTGTCTACTGATTGGGACAGCGCAGAGTACCTACTATGCGGATAAGCACGAGTTAACGGGTGAATTTGTGCAGGTCTTGAACCAGGCGATCGCCACGGATCCCCGTCGGGTTGCCGCAGAAATCCTCTATGCCAGCGATGGACGGGCGATGAATAATAGTGCGCCATTGTTTGCTTTAGTATTGCTGTCTATGGGTGAAATGCCAGAAGCCAAGCACGCGTTTCAATCTATTTTTCCTCAAGTTGTGCGTACTGGAAGTCACTTCTATGAGTGGTTGAGCTATACCAAAGCCATGCGCGGGTTTGGTAAGATTGTGCGCGAAGCGGGAACGTCCTGGTTAGCCAAGGCGGATGTCAAAGCGTTGGCATACCAACTGCTGAAGTATCAACAACGCCAAGGGTTCTCGCATCGAGATGCATTGCGTCTATTTCATGTTAAGCCACCCACGGACGATCATAACCAACTGTTTCAATGGGTGATTCAAGGATGGGACACTCTGCCTCCAGAGATTCCCTCTAATGCTCTAGCCCAGATCTGGTGGTATGAATGGCTGAAGCGAAATCCAGAAAAAACCCATGAAGCGATCGCCAAAGGTCGATTAACCCATGAAATGGCAGCTCCCGTCGGCAACATGGATCAGCGAGCCTGGCAACTGTTATTTAATGACATGCCCATTGGTGCATTGCTACGCAATCTAGGCTCGTTAACTCAGCTGGGGGTGCTGAGTGCGACGGATCGGCACAACTTAAAGCGAGTTGCCAATGTGCTCAATAGTGCTGATCATCTCCGCAAAGGGCGAATTCATCCGATTGATGTGCTCAAAGCCTTGAAGACGTATCAATCAGGGGGACGGTTGGGACGGAGCCAGAAAACCTGGGAGCCAGTTCCGCGGATTCTGGACATCTTGGAGCAAGCTTTAGAACTTTCGTTTGATGTCGTGCAACCCACGGGCAAGGTGTTTTTACATGCCATCGATGTTTCAGGATCTATGTCTGCCTACAGCGTCAGTTCCATCGGTTTGACCTGTTGTGAGATTGCTACCACAATGGCGTTAGCGACCGCAAAAGCGGAGAAACACTATGTCATCCGAGGATTTGCAACCGATTTCCGTAACTTGAATATCACGGCACGGGACTCGTTTAGCAATGCGATCGCCAAAGCCAGCAATCAAAACTTTGGTAGCACCGATGCCTCTGTTGCCTATGACTGGGCAATTCAGCACAAGTTCAAAGCAGATGTCTTCTGCTTTTGGACAGATTGTGAAAGCTGGGGAGGGCGAAAGCACCCCAGTCAAGCATTGGCTGAATATCGTCGTCAGGTGAATCCTCAAGCCAAGGCAGTGTATGTCACCCTGGCACCCTACAATATCTCCTTAGTGGATCCCCAAGATTCCATGTCATGGGATATTGCCGGGTTCGATCCGGGAACTCCACGCCTGATCCAGATGATTGCAGCAGGAGACCTCTGATTCATCGGCATATGACGACCGTCGAGACGGTTAAATCAGGAGTTTGTGTGAGAACCCGCGCTCCGCGCGGGTTCTCACACAACCCTTGTCCTAATTAACCCTCGACTGCTACAAAACCGAGAATTTATTGTTGTGTGCCGCGCGGAGCGCGGCACACAACAATAAATCTGACCCTATTCAAGCGCGAAGCGCTGTAAATCCACAAGCCTGCATGAATGGTTGAATCGCGTTTCTACTGGCTAAATTTTCCTTTGAAGTACGCTTGTCTGAAAGGACTGACGTCCAGAGAATATCCTCGCGTACCGGGTTCTAACCCTTTCTCCCGAATAGAAACTTCACCATCTTCTATCCAGGCTTGTTCGGGTTGAAAGCCATGAAAATGAAGTTCTACCCTGGTATAGGGAAATTTATAAACTACTGGATAATCGCCTTGCTGTTCCCAAAATACTTCTATGCCGTCTGCAAATCGCACCATGCGAAAGCGATCGAGTCGCCATTCGGCATAGCCATCGCCTGCATCGCTGTAAACCTGACTCTCTGCGGCTCCGTCAGCCGGTGGATAAAGGTGCAGCATCAATGTATCTGCTTCACTCATGGGTAAAATGCTACCCGCTTTGACCAACAGCGGTATCGTTTCCAGCGGGGCATCTAATTCAACCTCTGCCGTTCCTTCTACGATCGCATCATTCCAAAAAGAATACCATCTGCCTTCAGGCACAAGGACTGTGCGCGATCGCCCACCGTCTTGCACAATCGGATACACCAACAAGGATGCGCCTAAATAAAAGGCATCATCTACGTGCCAAAATCGAGCATCATCGGTGTTATACCAGAAGAGAGGACGAACTAGAGGGTATCCTTTTTGATTCGCTTCCCATGCCAGCGTATACAAATACGGCATCAACTGGTAGCGCAACTTCAGGAAGGTTCGAATGATGCTCAGGTATGGTTCACCATACGTCCAGGGGGCGCGATATTCTACATTATTGGAACAATGGGAGCGATAAAACGGCAAAAAAGTAGCCAATTGAAACCAGCGCAAATATAGTTCTGCCGAAGGGTTGCCCTGAAAGCCACCAATATCAGACCCACTATAAGGAATGCCAGAAAGCCCCAACCCCAATACGGTAGGAATAGTTTGGTGCAAACAGTCCCAGGTACACTGAATATCTCCAGTCCATGTCCATGCATACCGTTGTAGCCCTGCCCAACCTGCTCTAGACACAATAAACGGTCGTTGGTGGGGGCGATATTGCACCAGACTTTCATAGCCTGCTCGGGCTTGCAAAAAGCCATAAACATTGTGTGCTTCTGTATGATCCCCTCCGCGACCTTCCATATTGTGTTGGGTCACACTGGGTAGTGAGCGATCGCCCCAGGTAATAAACGCAGCGGGTTCATTCATATCATGCCAAAACCCTGCTACACCGACATCCAACAGAAATTCATACTGACGACTCCACCATTGCCGCACCAAGGGGTTAGTAAAATCGGGAAACACAGACCAGCCACACCACACCGGCGCAAGCACTAATTCTCGATTGGGAAACTTACAAAAAGCATCCAGCATTCGCCCTTCTAAAAACAACTTGCTTTTACGGCTGAATTTAATCCCCGGATTGAGAATCGTGATGAACTGCACCCCTTGATTGGCAAGTTCTTTGGTAAACTGCCCCAATTTAGGAAAGCGATCGGGGTCGATGGTAAAAGCACGATAGCCCACTTGCACATCAATATCTAGATGAATGGCGCTCAGCGGCAAATCGAGAGCACGAAACGCCTGAACTGTTTCCCGTACTGCCTCTTCCGTGCGATAGCCCCAGCGGGACTGGTGATAGCCCAACGCCCATCGCGGAGGCAGAGGCGATCGCCCGGTTAACTCCGTATAGCGCTCTAGCAATTGGGCAGGTGAACCCACCGCAACATAAGAGCGCAACGCACCCCCGGCAAACTCAGCCGTCAATGTTTCTGGCTCAACGGTAAACGTTGCTTCAAAGGAATTTTCGTAGAAATTGAGATAGCTGGTTTGATCACAAAGACTGATGTAAACTGGAATGCCGATATATAAAGGATCAGAGCCAGGTCCATACATACCTGCCGCATCATAATTCCACATCCGATAGGTCTGGTTGGAGGCTGGAGGTTGGTCATCTGTTTGTTTTCTAGCCGTGATGTTAGGCGATCGCAAATCGAGTGCGGCTGCCCTCTCTCCTAAGCCATAAATCCTTTCGTCAGAACGCAGCCGAACAGAGTGAATCCATGCTTTTCCCTTGCGTTGGGGAGGGTATTCTTCTCGAATCAACTGCCCCGTTGATCGACGGAACTGAATCGTGCCTGTACGACTGATCGATACCAGAAAATCACCCGCAGACGTGACCCAGCCATCGGCTGTTTCTTCCAGCATGATGGTGACATCTGACCAATCTTGTAAACTCGTTCCTTCGACAGGTTTGGCAAGGGCATAGGGAATAGGTGCAATGCCGGGTTGCCAGTCCATCAACACAAAATCTGGCTTCAGAAACCGTACTTCTAACACCGCTTGCTCGAAGTAAAAGTAAGCACCCCGCAGCGTTGCTTTGGTATCCAGCAAGTTACCAATACCTTCGGGGGTGTCTGATTCAACAGGCGTAGCAAACCTTTTCTCCGCCTGATCCCGCTTTTTAGAATAACTGTATGCATACAGAGCGTAAGTCATGTAGAACAGCGATCCTAGAAAAAACTTGACCTTTAAAGACCACTGTTTGAATTTATTCAGAGGCAAGTTGGCAAGCTCTGGGGACGGAGTTGAGGCTGAGGTCATAATCGTAATGGTTGAACAGAACACGATCTGGGCAGCCTGTATCCGTTGTACCGCATTGGGCTACCCACTTATTCTGTAAACATAGTTGGAAAAGGAATAGAGGACATCATCCTAATTAGACATCCTGCCGAGTCGATCGGAGGGATCGACGGATGTTATGGAGCAACGTCCACAATCGTAATGCCATACTGAGGGGCGATCGCCATTACTTTTTCAATATCTGCGGGTATCACGGCGGGAGGTGGGGCTGAGAGATCATCGGCTTTGCTACCAATTTCCATAAAAAATTTTTCGACCCCGGCAGGTATCGCCCAACACAGCATTTTGGCTGGGGTAGAACGGGTATTTACAAAACGATGAAGCTGACCCGCAGGTGAATGTAAGAAAGTGCCCTCTGTGGCAACGATGATGCGATCGCCAAGCTGAAACTCTACGTCTCCAGATTGAATATAAAATGCTTCAGCTTCTCGGCTATGAATGTGAGGGGGTGTACCATTTTGAGGCTGAATCACCAGTTCTATAAGGGTATACAAACCATTAGTATCTTCTCCCACAGCCTTAAACGTATATAAGTCGCCCAATACCCAATATGAATCGCCTTGATGAGAATGTAGAATTAATCCATTTACTTGATTCATCGCACTTATCCCTCTGGCTCTACTTGTTCAAGCAGGATAGAGTAACTTTGTGGCTGACACCAGGTAAGATTAGCAAGATAGATCTGAACTTATCGGCATTGCTGAATACAGGAATGAATGGTGAGCGATGGCAATGTTAGTAGCCCCCTAAATCCCCCAATTCTGGGGGACTTTGAGCAATCCGGCTCCCCCAGAATTGGGGGTTGGGGGGCAAATTCATACTTTATTGAGACCTCGGAGGTTCTCAAAACCTCCGAGGTCTTAGGGAGCGCGATCAGAAGGTATCGATAGGAGGAGGTTCCAAGAAACCGCTACGAATAAACTCCTGAAAGTAAATTGTTAGTAAGCGATCGCTGACAGCTGGATAAGGGGTCGGTAAGTCCGCTAGCCTATCGACAACCGTCTGACTATCAAACTGAATCGAGTGGGTTTGGAAGTAGATTTCAGGGATAGTCAGCTGCTGCCCAGCCACTTTTTCAAACAAAAATGTAGAAAACGGATGCAGTGCATTATCAGGTTGCTGCTGAATCGGCTCTCGGACTTGAGCAATCCATTGGTCATAGGGAATCAGGTGTATGGGATACCCCAATTGTTGAATCCAACCGACTAATTCATGCCATGCGATCGCGTTGGGATTGGAGAAATTAAAGGCATTCCCTGAGGCAGTCTCTTGCAACGAGAGATGCACGATTGCTTGACTGATATAGTCCACTGGCGTCAGATCGATGGGCATTTGCCAATCGGGTGCTACCCCAAGTTGAATGCACCCTTTAATCAAACTACGGAAAAAGTCACTGCGGTTGCACACTCCTGTTTGACTATGACCTTCAATCCAGGCAGGTCGATAAACCGTACTGGGGATGCCGCGCGTGCGTGCGATCGCCAATAGCTTTTCCGCCACCCATTTACTCTGGGTATAGCCATACAATCCTTCAGCATGGTCAGGCGGATCCGACGCTCGAATGATTTGTCCATCTGGATAGGCGATCGGAGAAAATACACCCAGCGTCGAAATAAAGTGAATGGGCTTCAGCGTTCCCTCTGCTGCTAACCGTACCAGTGATTCAGTACTCAGCACATTGGCGGCTTTTAGGGCTGAGTAAGGATAGATAAAGTTAACAAAGCCACCGCTATGATAAATGCGATCGAGAGTAGCTCCTAAAGCACGGAACGAATCTGGTGATAGCCCCAACAAGGGCAATGATAAATCACCCAGAACCGGGATGATTCTAGAGGCATACTCGGCTTGCCACAGATCGTAGTGCGAAAGATTGCGCTCTAACCGCTGTGCGCCTGCTTCAAGGCTGGCAGCTCTCACCAGGCAGTAAACACTGGCCTGGGTTTGTTGCAATAGTTCATGCAGTAGAAACGCACCTAAAAATCCAGTTGCGCCGGTCAATAACACATGGGTAGGGTCAGAGGCTGGTGTTACCAACGGCTTTTGTGGCACAATTGCAGGATCTAAAACAGCTTCAGTTTCCAGATCAAGCATCATGTCCGCCGGTTTGGTCGTGCTGCCCGATTGGCGATCGCCAATTACCTTTGCCAAATCTTGAATGGTAGGCGAAGCAAAGACATGAAACAGCGATAACTCTACGTCAAAAGTTGTTTGAACCTGAGCAACCATTTGGGCAATCAACAGCGAATGCCCGCCCAATTCAAAAAAGTTATCGTTCACCCCAATGGGAGCTATCCCCAAAAGCTCCGCCCAAATATGACTCAACTGCTGTTCAATCGGGGTACGTGGGGGAATAAATGAGGCTTGCGCAGGCGATCGCTCTCGACTGGGAGCCGGTAAGGCACGGCGATCGACCTTGCCGTTGGGGGTAAGGGGCAAGGCATCAAGCATGATGAATGCCGCAGGCACCATGTAATCGGGTAATGAAGCACGCAGCACCGTTTGTAATTCCGCAATCAGCGGATGCTTGTGCTTACCCTGGAAAGGAGTATTGGCATACTTCTGCCATCCCAACAGATGTGGGTGCGATCGCGTGACGGATGCTGGAGGGGATGAACTAGCGGGGCGATCGCCAGCTAAATACTGGAATTCAACATCATAGCGACCATCCCTGGAGTTGGCTGACCCGGTAATGACAACACGGTAGGGCAACTGTTGCTCTAACTGCCACCAGTCTTCCGGGTCAATCCCGGCTTCAGTAACAGCCATCTGGATAACTTGACGCAAGTCTTCTACTGTCTCTAGCCCCGAATCCGATTGCAAGCACTTCAAGGCTTCTCGCTCCGTTGCCAGACGGGCATTGGGCACACCAGCCAGCCCAAACCATTGGGGTTGGTCGATTTCCAGCCGATGAGCAATATCAGCGACCGTCCGGTGAGACTGCCAGAGTTGCCAGGGGGATGACACATCCGGTGTGATATCGGATGTCGCATTAGATGCCGATGGAGAATTGATATGTAAGACAACGTCATACCGAAAGCGGGTCAACTCATTGTGATAGCGACCGCGTTTGAGTTGAATCTCGACGTGGCTGATCGCAGGCAAGTAGTGTTGCAGTGCTGTAAAAAAGCTCGGATCAATCAGTAGCTCGGCTTCCTGGGCAAGCCGTTCTTGAATTCGGGTTTGCAAATCGGCGATCGCCAATCCGGCGTTCGCTTGATACAACTGCACAGAGGTATGAAAGGCTTGCCACAACGCTAAGTTACGTACATCTCCAATAAAAATAGACCCTCCCGGTTTCACCTGCGGGATGATTTGTTTCAAAACGTTGACCAGATACTCAACGCCGGGGAAGTATTGCACCACCGAGTTGATAATGACGGTGTCAAATGTATTAGGGCTGAGGGCATCGAGCGTATCGGCAGTACGATTGTCTAACTGCACATGCGACCACTGTGATTTAGCCGTGAGATGTTGCTTGAGATACCAAATTGCGGTCTCAGAGGGATCAATGCCCAGGTAATGTTCGCAGTGTGGGGCGATGCGAAAGAGTAGCAGCCCCATGCCACATCCCACTTCTAAAACCCGCTGCGGCTGAAGCGCTAAAATCCTGGCGACGGTGCCGTCAATCCATTCCTGCATTTCTTCCGTATCGGTCAAGAATCCGGTGTAGCTGTTGTTCCAGCCTGCCAGATTCAACGTGATATCCTGACCCGAAACAGACTGGCTGTAGGCAGCATCCCAAACTTTTTGCCACTGTTGGGTCTGGGCTTGCTGGGCTACCGATGCCTCATCGGGCGATCGCTCTGCCACCACGTAAGCCACAATACGCGGATCTCCTGGGACATCTTCCCGCGCCACCACGACCGTTTCTCGAACGGCAGCATGGTGTTGAATAGCCGCTTCAATATCACCCAACTCAATCCGAAAGCCACGAATTTTAACCTGATGATCAATACGCCCTAAATATTCAAGGCTACCATCGGCACGATAACGAGCCAGATCGCCCGTTTTATAGAGATATTCAGACCCTGCAATTCTTAGTATTGAATCATCCGAGGTCAATGACCTGGCAGATTGGGGCGATGCCGTTAAATCTGCACCCGCAGGATGCCCAGGCAACGGCATGTCAGGCGGTAGCATTGCCGAGATCACCAGGGGCGTATCGGAGATCTCCCTGAATCCCCATTGAAAAGCAGGACTTCCGGGCAATTCTCCATTTTTTTCTGGCACAGCGGCGCGAATGCACGGGGGCGAGGGGAGATCAAATCCAGTTCGCCGCAAAGGATTAGGAATGAACCGTTCTTGCGTTAGATCGGGGCGGTTGAGATAGCCTCGTGCCAGACCCAGACCCCCAATGCACACCTCCCCCGGCACCCCAATCGGCACGGGTTCAATGACCCCGGTTGCCGTCCGATGGGGATCAAGCAAGTAGATTTGAGTATTGGCGATCGCATGACCTAGATGAATCGGTTGATCATCTGGTTGAACCTGGTAAACCGCTGACCAGATCGTCGTTTCAGTAGGTCCGTAGAGATTCCACAGAGACGCGCATCTGGGTAATAGTTGATCGGCAAGTTCGCGAGGCAGTGCCTCGCCCCCACAGAGGATCTTGAGCCGCGAGTTACCCTGCCAGCCCGTTGCCAACAACAACCGCCAGGTTGCCGGAGTTGCCTGCATCACCGTAGCTCCAGACTGCTCCATTAACTGAGCCAACTGTTTGCCATCCATGGCGGTTTCTCGGCTTGCCAGAACCACACTCGCACCGACCACCAGCGGCAAATACAGTTCTAACGCCGCAATATCAAAACAAATGGTCGTAACCGACAGCAGCCGATCCTGTGCCACCAAGCCCGGTTCCTGACGCATAGCAAATAGAAAGTTTGCCAGGGCCCGATGGCAAATTTGTACGCCTTTGGGCTTTCCGGTAGACCCAGAGGTATAGATGGTATAAGCCAGATGCTCCGCTATGACTCCGCTGACGGGATTTGTTACCGGGTAAGCCGCCAGCGTCTCACCGGCGTCATCCAGACAAATCATCTCCGCCTGGTGTTGCCGTAAGGTGTGCGGCAATGTTTGCGGGAACGACTCCAATAGCGATCGCTGGGTCAACAATACAGGCACCTCAGCATCCTTGAGCATAAAAGCTATACGGGCAGGTGGATACGCCGGATCTAGTGGCACGTAGGCTCCCCCCGCTTTGAGAATTGCCAACAAACCCACCACCAGATCGAGCGATCGCGTCATGCAGATGCCGACCAGAGTATCGGGTTTCACCCCAATTGCTTGCAGATGGTGGGCTAATCGATTGGCGTTGTGATTCAGCTCCTGGTAGGTGAGCTGTTGTCCGTCAAAGGTTATGGCGATCGCATGGGGGGTTTGTTCGACCTGCGCTTCAAATAGTTGATGAACCCAGAGAGACGGAATCTCAGCCGAGGTATCATTCCATGCCGCCAACTGCTGGCGCTCGGCAGCGGTCAGGATGGCAATGCTGCCCACAGGCTGATCGGGTTGCGCCACCACTCCGACTAACAGGTTATAGAAATGCTCCGCCATGCGGGCGATCGTGGTGGCATCAAACAAATCGGTGCTGTACTCAAAATAGCCCTTGAGTCCCTCCGGCGTTTCAGCCAGCTCTAGAAACAAGTCAAACTTTGCCGTTTGGTTATCCAGATTGAGCCGCGTTAGCGTCACCGGCGCAGTCCACCCCGCCGTTGGCGTATTTTGCAGATTGAATAGCACTTGAAACAGCGGATTTTGCGTCAGCGTCCGATTGGGATGCAGGGCTTGCACGACGTCCTCAAAAGGCACATCCTGATGGCTATAGGCTGCTAATGTCACCGCTTGCACGCGATGAAGCAGTTCTCGAAAACTGGGTGCCCCCGCTACATCCGTGCGCAACACCAGCGTATTGGCAAAGAAGCCCAGCATCGTTTCCAGTTCAGACCGCTGGCGATTAGCCACGAGGGAACCAACGCTGATATCGGTCTGACCGCTATAGCGGTGGAGCAGGGCTTGAAAAGCGGCTAACAGGGTCATAAACAGTGTTGTCCCTGCCTGTCGGCTCAAGCCTTTGATCTGCCGCGTTAAGTTATCAGGGAGACAAAGAAAGTGGCGTGCCCCTTGATAACTGGGCATCAGTGGACGAGGGCGATCGCTCGGTAGCTGAAGGATCGGTAGATCGCCGCTGAGTTGGTGTTTCCAATAGTCCAATTGCTGCGATCGCACGTCTGGACGCAACCACTGCCGATGCCAGACAGCAAAATCACCATATTGAATCTTCAGGTCAGGCAGGGGGGAGGGTTGCCCTGCGGCAAAGGCAGTATAGAGTAACGACAATTCTTGCAGCAGAATACTAATCGACCAACCATCGCAAATAATGTGATGTTGATTGATAAACAAAATAGATTCCGTATCGCTTAAGCGATACAACGTCGCCCGGATCAGTAAATCGGTCGTCAGATCAAAGGGATGTCGTGCCGCATCGAGGATCTGCTGCCAGACCTCGGCTTCAGCAGTAGTTGGTGACAAGCCACTCTCCCGCAAATCGACAACAATCAGGGGCGATCGCTCGGGACAGGGTTGTACCTGTTGCATCGGCTGTCCATTGGCGATCGCAAAGGTTGTCCGCAGCACCTCATGCCGCTTGACCACTTCCTCAACACTCGCTGCCAACGCCGCCACGTTGATAGATCCAGTCAGACGAAAGGCTTCCGGAACGCTATAAAACGGATGCTGGGGAACTAATTGATCTAAAAACCACAGGGGCTCTTGCACCCAGGCAAGCGGCAGAGGTTGGTCACGGGCGATCGCGTGCAGTGCCACTCGGGGTGGAGAATGGATATCCTGACGAACTAAATCTACCACCTGAGCCAATTGCCGCAGGGTAGGCGCTTCAAACAAACAACGCAGGGGTAACTCCATCTGCAACGCATCATCCAGCCGCGTCAACACTTGCACCGCCAGTAGCGAGTTGCCACCTAACTCTAGAAATGTGTCATCCCTGGCGATCGCATCCAGCCCCAATACGGTTTGCCAAATTTGGCTGAGTAATGCTTCTGTCTCGGTTGGCGGCAGATCATCGGAGTCCGCATTCACGGTCTGTTGCGATATAGGCAATGGTTGGGAGTTGTACTCTGAAAGTGCTGCCCGATCAACTTTGCCACTGGGGGTCAGGGGTAAGCGATCGACGCAGAAAAACCGACTGGGCACCATGTACTCAGGGATCTGAGACGAGAGACACTGATGCAGCTCTTTAGCATCAGGAAGCTGAGTCAGATTGCTATCCGAAGACATTACCAGGTAGGCAACCAGACGTTTATCGCCCAGAACGTCTTCTCGGGCAACCACCACGGCGTCTTGAATCGCAGGATGGTGCTCCAGGGCAGCTTCGACTTCACCTGGCTCAATCCGAAAGCCGCGAATCTTCACCTGCTGATCGATCCGCCCCAAATACTCTAGATTGCCGTCAGGCAAATAGCGGGCTAAATCCCCTGTTTTGTAAAGGCGCGACCGTGGATCGGATGCATAGGGATTGAGGATGAAACGCTCGGCAGTTAAATCAGGACGATTCCAATAGCCTTGCGCCAGACCCACACCACCGATGTATAGCTCTCCGGCAGTGCCTTGCGGCACGGGCTGACGCTGTTCATCCAACAGATAAAGTTGTGTTTGATCGATGGGCTGACCAATCGGGGGTAGCAGGCTCCAGGTTTGGGGATGTCCGGTGAGCGTATAGGCGGTCACCACATGGCTCTCGGTCGGGCCGTAGTGATTGGACAACGTGCAATAAGGCATCTGACCGAACCACTGAGCGATCGCCTCGGTGATGCGTAATGCCTCCCCTGCCGTAATCACTTCGCGCAACTGTTGCGGCACAATGCCTTTCACCCCAGCAATTTCAGCCAATTGTTGCAAGGCAATAAACGGCAGAAACAGCCGCTCAATTTCAGCCTCCTCTAAAAATCTCAGCAAGCGGTAAGGGTCGCGTCGTAGCTCATCGGCAATCAGAACCAGAGTGCCGCCGGTGGCAAAGGTCGCAAATATTTCCTGAAACGACACATCAAAGCTAATCGGCGAGAACTGTAAGGTGTGCCCGGTGGTCACCGTCGAGTGCTGCCGCTGCCACTGGATTAAATTGACCAGTGCCCGATGGGGCATCATCACACCCTTGGGCTGCCCTGTCGAACCGGACGTGTAAATCAGGTACGCCAGATGCTCTGGATCGACCGCCATATCGAGATTTTGGGTGCTGTGAGCCGCGATCGCCGCTGCATCCCTATCCACACACACGATCTGTCTACCCTGAGTCGGTAAGATCTCGACCCACTGACTCTGGGTCAGCAGCACGTCAACCTGTGCGTTATCCAACATGTACGCCAAACGCTCAACTGGATACGAGGCATCCAGCGGCAGATACGCTGCCCCCAGCTTCAGAATCGCCAGCAGAGCAATGATCATCTCTGGCGATCGCTCGATGCACAGCCCAATACGGGCATTGGGTTCCAGATCTAACGTGCTCAGATAGTGCGCTAACTGATTAGACCGTTGATTTAAAGTTTGATAGGTGAATTGCTCACCAGCAAACTCCAGGGCGATCGCCGTTGCAGATTGCGCCACTTGTCTCTCAAAACACTGATGAACCGTTAGAAATTGTTGAACCACATCGCAAGCGCCCATGCCGAATCATCCTCGTGAAAACTGCCAACATCAACTGCGTCATTACCCAACAAAATTCCCTAGAATTCCGAAATCCGTTCAATTCAGCGGAAAATTCAAGGATGTCAGCAATTTTTCGCGGCAAATAATACGAAATGATCTGAGGTTTTGGGTATGAATTTGCATGTGAAACCGAAGGTTTCACATGCAAATTCACGCCAGGATTCAGCCATACCCAAAACGCTACAGGCGACGCGCTATAGTTCTAGTACACCAACTTAAAAGTTTTAGAGGGGGTGGAGGGGGTAAAACCCCCTCTTGGGGGCGCAGCCCCCAAACCCCCATGTTGCAAAATTTCGTGTTTGCAACACTAGTCCCTGATCGAGTCCCTTAACAGGGTTTGCATTGCTTGAGCCAGTTCTTTGAGCCGGATGGGTTTGGCAAGATATTCATTAGCTCCCGCATTCAAACATTTCTGGCGATCGCCCTCCATCGCCAATGCCGTCAGCGCAATGATGGGAATGTGTGCCAGTTGTGGATCGTGTCGAATTGTTTGAATGGCTTCCAACCCATCAATCCCCGGCATTTGAATATCCATCAAAATTAAGTCCGGCTGATGAGTCGTTGTCAGGGCGATCGCCTCTTCCCCATCGCGAGCTAACAAGAGCCGATATCCTTTGGCTCCGAGGTAATTCGAAAACGTATGTATATTCGCTTCATTATCTTCAGCTAATAAAATGAGAAACGTGGATTGGTCAGCATCCTCAGCAGGCAACGAGTCAAGCTGGGGGGTTGGGCTGGCTGACTCGGCAACCGTTAGGGTTGCAGCAGGAAGGAGAGAACTGGGAGTACAGGGTAAATGGATTGTAAAGCAACTTCCCACACCCACTTCACTGGTGAGGCTGACTCGTCCACCGTGCAGTTCTACCATGCGTTTGACCAGAGCAAGCCCCAACCCAGTCCCCGTATATTGGCGGTTTAAGGCACTATCAATCTGGACAAAGGGCTGAAACAATTGATGCATTGATTCAGCTGCAATCCCAATTCCCGTATCAGTCACAGAAAATTGCACCCAGCGACCCAACGCTATATCATTGATCTCCTGGCTCTCGACAGTCAGGGTTATCGTCCCTGCTTCAGGCGTAAATTTCACAGCATTGTTGAGCAAATTGATCAAGATTTGACGAATGCGTCGTTCATCGACGAACAAATCTGGCAGATGGGGTTGCTGTTGAACATCAAGCTGAATATTTTTTTGTAAGGCTTGTTGTTTGATAAATGCCAGACTGGATTGGCAAAGATGATCAATCGAGGTGAGCGTATAGTTGAGTTCGATTTGTCCTGCTTCAATTTTGGCAACATCGAGAATATCATTGATCAGCTCTAGCAAATGGTTGCCGCTGCGTTCAATCGTGTTTAGTGCCCTCAGTTGCCGTTCGTTGATGGTGCCAAAGATTTCATCTTGCAAACCTTCCGTCATTCCCAAAATAGCATTGAGGGGGGTACGCAGTTCGTGGCTCATGGTTGCCAAAAATTCATCCTTAAGGCGAGTGGCACGGGCTAACTCCAGGTTGGACACAGCCAGTTGTTCATTCATGGCTTGCAGTTGGGCTTCGGTTTGTTTCATCCCGCTAATATCTTGCAAGATCCCCTGAACGCCGATCGCCCTGCCTTCCAGATCTTTGACCAAAATCGCCGTGGTTAAGACCCACGTATAACTGCCATCTTGCCGCAAATGCCGAAATGGGTGTCCATTCGCTTTCTTGCCGGTGACAACGAGTTCTCTCATATCTGCCGCAATCACATCCATATCATCGGGATGCACCAATTTTGAAAACGGTTGACCTAACCATTCGGCAGGTTCCCAGCCAAACAGCGAAAGGAATTGGGGAGAGAGATAAGTCATCACACCGTTTAGATCGCAGAACCAAATCAAGTTGTTGGATCCTTCCACTAAATTGCGGAATTTAGCTTCATTCTCAATCAATTCAGATTCAATTCGTTTGCGATCGCTAATATCCTGTGCAGTTCCAATGGTGTGCTTGACTTGACCATTGGCATCACGACTGAAAACAGAATCTCGACTATTCAGCCAATGCCATTCACCATTGGCATGTCTCATACGATATTCAAATTCTAAAATGTCACCATCCTGAGCCGCATGGATGCGGGCATAGTAGTCTGGCAATCGGATTAAATCATCGGGATGAACCAGATTAGAAAACAGCTGAGAACCCATCGCCTGAATCTCTTCTGGCGTATAACCCAGAACCATCGAAATCTCGCGGTTCACATAGACATTGCGACTCTCCTGGACGTCATATAAATATAGAATATTGGGGGATGCATCGGCGATTTTTTGGATAAAGTGCTGACTTTCTTTGAGGGCAAGCTCAGCCTGCTTGCGATCGCGTATATCGACCAGGGTTGCTCGATTGTGGAGATAATTGCCATCTGCATCTTTGACCGCAGTAGCACTGATCAATACAGGCAAGATCGAGCCATCTTTGCAGATCATGTCGTATTCCAGATTTTTCACCCAACCCTGTGCTTGAAAGATATGATAGTTGTCGAAGAAAGCTTGACGACTGGCATCTGTAAAAAAAGCAATCAGGGGTTTGCCAATCATTTCTTCTCGGCTATAGCCCAACCATTGCAACTCCGTTTCGTTGACCCGGATATATCGTCCATTCAGATCCAATGAATGATATCCACACGGCGCATAATTGTAGAGATCTTCAACTTCACAAGCGTATTGAGCCAGTGCTTGTTCTGCGTGTTTGCGATCGGTGGTATCCGTTTCAGAACCGCTGATACGAATTACCTCACCCGCTTGATTGCGTAATGCCTGGGCACGATCTAAAACCCACAAATAACTGCCATCTTGACATTGAGTACGATACTCGGCTTCAAAAAATTCCGTTCTACCAGCAAAGTGGTCATCTAGTGCCGCCATCACGCGATCGCAATCCTCCGGATGAATGCGGCTGATGCACTCATCGGGTGAATCACTAATCTCATCGTCTGTAAAGCCTCGCATCTGTTTCCAGCGACTGGAGAAGAACATTTTATTGGTACTGAGATCCCAATCCCAAATGCCAGCGTTGGTTCCCTTCAAAACCAACTGCCAGCGTTCTTCGCTGGCATACAGAGCCGCTGTGCGTTCTTCGACGCGATGTTCAAGTTCCTGATTCACTTGCTTTAGAGATTGCATGACTTGCGCTTGTTCAATGGCAATGCTGGCAATATTAGCCGCCATAGCAACCGCCGATTGTTGTGCTTCCGTGGGGCTATAAATAGTGCGATGATAGACCGCAAAGGTGCCCAACAGTTGATCATCACTGGCAGTCAAAGGCACCGACCAACACGCCCGCAGATCATGGGCTAAGGCGATGGATTTAAAGTCCTGCCACAACGGATCCGAGGCAATATCACTGACAATCACAGAGTCACCCCGAAAGGCAGCCGTTCCACATGACCCGACCCCTTCCCCTACAGGAATTCCCGTGATCGCTTGCAGATACGCATCTGATAGTTGCAGCGACCCTCCAGGATACAACTTACCGTCGTCGTATAGCATCACCGAACAAATCGCATCCCCCAACTGCAATTCCATGGCTTGCATCAATGCCTCTAGCGTATCGGGTAATGGCTCTGCTTTAGCAATTCTTTCTAAGATGGCGCTTTGAATTTCAAGCCGGAGTTCGATCTGCTTGGTTGCCGTCAAGTCATGGGTGGTGATCACTACCCCAGTTACGCTACCATCCACCTCAAAAAACGGGTCGAAGTTAGCACTGATAAACTGACGTGTCCCATTTTCATAGTCAAACCAGCGCTGACAGCGCACCACCTCGCCTGTCAGACACCGATCAATCAAATGTCGAGTCACTGTTTGAAAGACCGTTTTACCTTGCAATTCTTCTACAGAATGCCCAATTACCTCGTCCAGGCGTTTGCCATACCGTTTTATATAAACGGGGTTGACCAATTGATAGATATAATTTCGATCAATCAAAGCAATACCATCAGTAGCCGTGGCAAACACTCGCTCATACTGACGAAGAATCGATTCTGTTAGGGGGACAGTCTTGATATCATCTGTATCCGCATTATCTTGGCGATCGCAGCTTGATTGAACAGAGTCATAGGGTACAGTTAAGTGCGGTTGAGGTGCGATCGCTGTATCTACCGTACTGGCATGGATCGGTGCAGACTCCGGCAATTCTTCTGATTCAGATCTAGCTTGCAGCAGTTGTTGTGCCAACAGCTCTGTTAAACTGCCCCGCTCCAGTAACCCCACCACGCGATCGCAATCATCCAGAACCGGCAAATGGCGAATCTGGTGCTGTTGAAACAGGTTTAACACCAGCGCCACATCGGTTAAGTCTGATTCGCTGAGCGTGATCACAGGATGAGTCATCACTGCCCTTATGGATAACGCCTCTAAGGGGACAGGCTGAAGGTTAATCCGGAGTAGATCGCGTTCAGTCAAAATTCCGACCAGATCCGTCTTCCCAGACGCCTTATCTTCGTCTACGACCAGCACATAACCGGCGTTGGCTTCACTCATCCTGGCGATCGCATCGTCCACCCTCATCGTCGGTGCCACCATCAGCGGCATACGGATCATGACGGACTGAAGATGAATGATATGGGAAGACGGTGAAGTAGTCATTCCGAGGACCTTTCCGAAAAGGTTAGCAAGATTTGAATCATCTGCAATAGTGCTTTTAGTCTAACGGGTTTGGCAATGTACTCCGTTGCACCTGCGTTTAAACACCGTTGCCGATCATCGGGCATTGCCAGGGCAGTCAGGGCAATAATGGGCACATCCGCTAAGGCAGGCTCCAACCGAATGCGCCGAGTTGCCTCTAACCCATCCATTTCGGGCATTTGGATATCCATCAAAATTAAGTCTGGCTGATGGGCGATCGCAAGGGCGATCGCATCGTGCCCGTTGTTGGCTAACAATACCCGGTAGCCCTTTGCCCCAAGATAGCTTGAAACGGTCGTGATATTCACGTCATTGTCTTCGGCAAGCAAAATTAGAGGAGATGATTGGGTATTCGTAGGAGTTTCAGGAGAGTTGAGCATTGGCGACGCATGGGGCGGCTGAGCGATCGCTATTTTCTCCGTTGGGGAACAAGCAGAGGTGCAAGGCAACTCGATAGTAAAGCAACTCCCCACCCCTAGTTCACTGGTTAACCCAACTTGCCCGCCGTGTAGTTCGACAATGCGTTTGACCAATGCCAACCCCAAACCTGTGCCTTCATAGTTGCGATTGAGCGCACTATCAACTTGAATAAACGGCTGAAATAGTCTATTGATATGCTCTGGGGCAATGCCAATGCCCGTATCAATCACCGAAAACAGAATCGAAGAACGAGCATTCTCAGAGTGCTGATCGGTCTGGTGGTCACGGTCTGACACCTGCATCTTTACATCCAGAATAATCCGTCCATCTTCGGGGGTAAATTTGACCGCATTATTGAGCAAGTTAATCAGGACTTGACGGATGCGACGTTCATCCACACATACATCAGGCAAATGAGTTAGATTTTGGGGTAGCTGAATCTCTAATTGAATATTCTTTTTTAGGGCTTGTTGCTTGATGAATGCCAAACTGGATTGACACAACAAAGCGACACTGGTAGGAGTGCAATCTAGCTCAATCTGACCTGATTCAATTTTGGCGACATCCAGAATATCGTTGATTAACTCTAGCAAATGAGAAGCACTACGCTCAACCGTTTGTAAGGCTTTGATTTGTCCGGCATTGACCTCGCCAAAAATCTGATCTTGCAGTGCCTCCGTCATACCCAAAATGGCATTCAGGGGGGTGCGCAGTTCGTGGCTCATATTGGCAAGAAATTCATCTTTAAGGTGAGTCGCACGGGCAAGTTCTTTATTCGTTTGCCGTAATTCGGCTTCAGTTTGTTTGCGATCGCTGATATCTTGAAACGTTCCTACCATACCGATGATATCTCCGGTTAAGTTTCGTAGGGGTAGTTTATTTGTTTCCAGCCATATCTGCTCACCGCTAGGTAATGTCAACATTTCTTCAATTGCCAGTTTGGCTTCACCCGACGTGATCACGTGTCCGTCATCAGCACGATAGCTAAGGGCTTCAAATTCTGTGTAACAAAAATCAAAATCAGTTTTACCAATACACTCCAGGGGTGACTGCAACCCAGATGTAGCAGCAAATAGGTGGTTGCATCCCAAATAAACTGAGTTTCGATCCTTCCAAAATACAGCTAAGGGAAAAGTATCTAAAACCGTTTGCAAAAACTGTTGAGATTCCCGCAAAGCTATTTCCGACCGTTTGCGATCGCTAATATCGCGGAAAATGCCCTGGATAATTTTTTCGCCATTAATTTCAATCACGGAGGCAGAACCGTCGATAGGAACACTATGACCCTCCTTGCATAAGAAATTGCCATCCAATACTTGGGTATACTGTTGATCCACCCCATCTTCAAAGGATTGAGTGATAGTCGGCAATTTTTCAGGTTGATGGAGCTGGGTCACATGCATAGTTGTCAGCTCGGTGCGGCTATAACCCAATAGTTCTTCAGCTTTAAGGTTAACCTCTAATACATGACCGGCTTGGTCAGCTAACAAGATGGCATCGCTGGCTCCATCCATCAAAGCCCGATAGCGAGTTTCTCGATCTTGCAAGCGCTTTTCTGCCACTTTGCGTTCGGTAATATTACGAAAAATGGCACGAGTTGCTACTGGGCGATCGCGTTCCATGCGGCAGTTGATACTACCTTCTACAATAATTTCTTGCTGAGTTTTGGTTAGAAAGATTAATTCCACATGTTCTAGCAGGTAGACATTTCCTGCCTGGATTTGAGCAATCATCTCACGGCAGTGAGCGCGATAGTCAGGATGGAGAATATTAAACACCGTCAGTGCTTGTACCTCTGCTTCTGAATAGCCCAGCGTTTCTCGCCAAGCCCGATTGACATATTCAAATCGTCCAGTCTCCAACCATACACTCTGAATCAGATCGTTGGCATTTTCAAAAAAATCTTGTAACTGCGTTTCCCGATCTCGCAAAGCTGATGTCCGTTCTTCAACTCGTTTTTCTAACTCAAGGGTAAATTTTTCCAGGGTCTGGGCAGTCTGATAGCGTTCGAGTTCTGCGCCTGCACGAGCTGCAAAGGTTTTCAATAAGGTCTTAGCCCAGACTGAATTGGGTAATGGGCGATCGTGCAGTACACACAAGTTGCCAATGGGTTCACCAGCTGCATTGTGCAACCCTATACCCAGATAACTTTCAGCCTGTAATGCAGTGAATAAATGGATGCCGGGATAGATAACCTGCAACGAATCAGGATGGTAGCATTCTCCTTGACTCAAGGCTTTTACACAACAAGGAGCTTCACAATAGGGCAGAAATTCATTGGGTTGCAATACTTGATCGCAGCAAAAAGCAAGAATTTTAAAGCCGTCTGGTGTTGCCTGGGAAACAGAAGCATAGCGCACACCTAACGCTTGAGAAATATGTTGCACCAGTTCCGGGAAAAAGTGCTCTCCTGTGACCGCCGCTGTTCCTTCCACAACCTGACGTAACGACTCCTCAGCCCGTTCTCGCTCAAGCTCGGTTGTTCGTTGTAAGGTAATATCTTGCACGGTACCTTGAGACAAAATCGGCGTACCGTCTTCGGCATAGAGGGTTTCGCATTGCTCCTGAACATATTTGATGCGACCGTCGGGCATTAGCAACCGATGGACAATCTGGTAAGGTAGGCGATCGCAGACAGATTGGGTATAGGCTTGATTCACTTGCTCTCGGTCGTCCGGATGAATCAGCTCTAAAAATGCATCATAAGAAGCACTAAACTGCTGCGGATCGATCTCAAAAATCCGAAACACTTCATCAGACCAGTATAGAGCTTGAGTCTGAAGATTGAGTTCCCAGTTGCCCAGATGGGCAATCCGTTGAGCTTCTTGATATTGCTTTTCCGTTTTGCGCAGGGCATTCTCTGCTTGTTTGCGAGCACTAATATCTTGCACCAAGATCAGTACTTCATCATCGCTGTAGGGAACAACACGCACTTCCTCAACTTGTGTTGTGCCATTGATTGATAAATCTTGTTCATAAATTTGCATGGCGCGGGTCTGGAGCGCCAGGTGGATAAATGCCATGCGCCATTGTGCCAGGTCGGCAGGCAACGTTTCAGACACATGGGTGCCAACAATTTCAGCCAAATTACCGACCACATGAAAGTTTGGAGTTGTGACAAATTCCAGGTAAATTCCTGCTCGGTTAACCCGCATGAGCAAGTCAGGAATCGCACTAATCAACGCTCGTTGATGGGCTTCGCTTTGCCGGAATGCCGCTTCGATCTGTTGCCGTTCGCTCCGTTCTTGCTGTAATTGCTGATTGAGAGTAGCGTGCTGGATGGCGATCGCCAGTTGTACTGAGATATCCTGCAACAGGGTGACATCCTCTGGGTGCCAGGTTCGGCGATCGTCGCATTGATGCCCGATCAATAACCCCCATATTTGTCCGGCGACGTAAATCGGAACGACCAGACTGGCTCTAACTTGATAGTCTTCCAGTCGTTGCCTGTGACAGTTAGTATAACCAGCCGCCCGGATATCATTGACGACAATGGGGTATTCACGAGTCGAGACCGTTGAGGTTTGTAACTGAAAGCACGTATCCTGAATCACGTCGCCTAACGCCGAGCGCCAGCCCTCAGCCACCGATTCTGCAACCACAATGCCACTCCAATCGGGTTGGAACTGGTAGACCAGAAGGCGATCACACCTTAAAAAATCCTGGACTTTTGTAACACAACTCTGTAAAACAGACTGGACATCCAGCGATGTAGAAATGAAATGGGCAAGATGGGCGACCAATTTTTCTCGCGCTATTTTCGTCTCCAGGGCAATGGCTTGGGTTGCTACCCGTTGTTCCAGCTCAACCAGACGACTGTTTAATAAATCCATCTTTTCTGCCTCCAGTTGTCAGCCATTGCCCATCTCAGTCGCGTCTCTCAATCCTATTCATATCAACAGGAACCAGCCATTTTGTCATGACTGAATCCTGGTATGAATTCGAAGGGTGCACGTTCACATTTATTCCGGAATTCAGTAATGACACTGTTTTCATCGTGAACCAAAGACCCTGCCTACGACGCTGAGCGATCGCCATATTGAGCAATGCCTAAGGATCGTGGATTAAATAAGATCGAATATTGAATCGTTTGGAGGGGCGAACGTCCGTTCGCCCGTACAACAAATCATTGGAGTTATTTAATTCCCATTCCTAAGTTGAGAGACAGGACATAGAGGCAGATATCTTAAATCTATTATTCCCGTCAGCTATACGCAAAGGGAACTACAGCCATCTTAAAATTTGTAAGAAAACGAACGAAGAGTAATAGCTTGGTGTTGCCAATTCTGAGGATACGTTTGCACGCAAAACCGTTGGTTTCATGGGCAACCACTGATCTCCAGATTCACTTCCCCAATCGTCCTGACAGATCCTGACAAAATTAAAAATTACAACTTTTTTGGGAGAGTGCGGCGAAGCCGTACTCTCCTCAAAAAGGTATCCCAGTCGTTTTTATGAGGATCTTTAAGCTTGCATAAAACTAAAGCGATCGCCTGATAATTAGGCAATCATATTTCAAGGGTAAATCTGATGACATTTCTCAATCGCCGCCGGTTTTTACAATTTGCCGGATCAACCCTTGCCAGCGTTGGACTGAGCCAGTGGGATTGGCTGAATCGGGGCAACCACATGGCGCGGGTATTAGCCCAGCCAACCCCCCGAAAACTGGCGTTGTTAGTGGGTATCAATGCTTATGCACCTGGCTTCAATTGGAATCCTTTAGCAGGGTGTGTCAATGATGTCCGGATGCAGGAAGAATTATTGGTCTATCGATTTGGCTTCAATCGTCATGATATTGTATCCCTTACCGATGAAGCAGCAACTCGTAACAACATTCTTACAGCCTTCCAAGAGCATCTGATCAAACAAGCACGACCGGGGGATGTCGTCATATTTCATTACTCCGGGCATGGTTCGCGGGTTGTTGATCCAAATCCCTATCAAGCCGATAATCCACTGAACAGCACCCTGGTGCCGATTGACAGTCCCTTACCTGCCAATTTTCAGGAAACCGGGGGAGATGTCAATGACATTATGGGACGCACGTTGTTTTTATTGATGAGTGCCTTGCCCACAGAGTTGGTGACGGTTGTTTTAGATAGTTGTCATTCGGGGGGTGGCAAACGGGGCACATTAACGGTGCGATCGCGCGATGGGGCAACCCATCCGGATGATCGCCTGTATCCCAGTCGTCGAGAATTAGACTATCAAGATGAACAGCGATCGCAACTCAACTGGTCTGAAGCAGACTTCTATCAACGACGACAGGCAGGAGTTGCCAAAGGGGTGGTAATCGCCTCTGCGGCAGCCAATCAACTGGCTTCGGATGCGCGATTTGATGGCTTTGAAGCTGGTGCCTTTACCTACTTGATGACCCAATATCTCTGGCAAATCAGCGGGGATGAATCAGTCAATAGTACGATGGCAACACTGGCACGGATCACTCGCAATCAGGCGCGATCGCTGTCTGGAATTTTGCAAGAACCAGAATTTGAAGCCAATGTCCCGGCTGAGTTACAAACCGCACCGATTTACTTCATCCCCAAACAAACAGCACCCGCTGAAGGGGTCATTATTGCAACGGAAGGCGATCGCCTTACCCTGTGGCTGGGAGGTGTCAATGCTCAAGGATTAGCAGCCCTGGATCAATCAGTGTTTGCGGCACTGGATAGTAACGGTGAGGAATTGAGCCAGATTCAACTTATATCCCGCGATGGGTTAGCCGCATCCGCCCAAATGCTGGGGACAAGCCGCGCTTTGCTAGATCAGGGAACTGCTGTACAAGAAAAAATTCGCGGCATTCCTGACAATTTGGCATTGCGAATTGCTCTCGATGCTTCACTCGGTGATGAATTATCCGTGGCGCAACAGGTCTTATCCAGCGTGCCCCGACTGGAGGTGCGATCGCTAGAAGAGGGTGAAATCGACTATATCTTGGGGCGCGTGACCGATCTCTATCCATCTCAACTTACAGAAACCGTTGATCTGCCAGCCATAGGTAGCATCGGACTGTTTTTGCCCGGTCAGGCAATATTACCCGGTTCCTTTGCCGATGCCGGGGAATCAGTTACCGATGCCATCCAGCGCTTACGTTCTAAATTTAGTGTGCTGCTGGCATCCCGCTTACTCCGCATTTTGATCAACCCCGGTTCTTCTCAGCTTAATATTGCAGCAACGATGCAACCCGTGGGAACATCTGCCACTGCCACTGCCATACCGCTGACGGTGCGGGGTCAACGCAGCCTCACCACCGAACAGTCTGTCACCCCCAGCCCCGACCTGACAAACATCCCCGCCGATGCCAGCCGGTTACCTCTGGGAACAACCGTAGAACTGACCCTGCATAACAACGATGTCTGGGATCTGTATGCCAGCATTTTATCCATCGGTCCTGATGGTGAAATTATCAGCGTTTTTCCCAGCACCTTCGATGCTCCTGATGCCGCAGCTCTTGTGCCACGAGGTGCAACGTTGCGGGTTCCCGATGCAACACGGGGCGATCGCTTTTTATTGCACTTAGTGCCTCCGGTGGGAATCGTTGAAATACTATTCATCGCTAGTACGGTGCCACTGCGGAATACCCTGCGCGCATTGGGTCATCTGGCGACCAGCATGGGTACGTCTCGCGGAGAACCCATTGTCGCCAATGCAGAGATTCTGGATGTCACAGAAACCTTGCTGAATGACCTGGATCAAGGAACCCGTAGCAGCACCCGCAATTATTCCAGCAACGATGCGCGAGGGGTCAGTAGCAATCAACTGGCAGCCTTCTCAATTATGTTTGAACTGTACGATCCGGCACAGGGATAGCGATCGCCAACGCTAACACAGGTACTGAAAACGCTCTGAACGAACCATATCCGCTGAACCAGCATCCATATTGCGCTTAACTTGACCTTAACTTGAGGCTTATCTTCACAAACCTATCTGGTCTAAATTTGGCGATCGCCCAACAATAGGGGGTGTTCAGGCAAAAATCCTACAACCCCATTTGTGCTGATCTCAACCGCCTTTGTGAGGAGTCATCATGCCGCCGAATCGAGCGTTAATATTTGTCGGTTGGTGGCTGCGATTTCAGATGACAGCGATTCTTACCCTGATCATACATACCGCAGGATGTTGGATTAGCATGGAAGCATTAAAACTGATTCAACACCCCAAGAAGGTTATATGAGGAGGATGAAATTTTCTTTACGGCTTGGGTTAAGCCCTTATCGCGTGGTGGGGACCGTTATGCTACTTGCGATCGCCGTTACCGCTTGCAATCAAACATCCCAAACCCAGCCACCGCCAGTTAATACACCACCCACCGAAAATTCTCCGACCGCATCCGATCCGACATCAACGCCAACATCAACGCCAACATCAACGCCAACGGCTTCGCCTTCCAGTACAAGCTCCCCCGCAAGTCCTTCCACAGAATCTCCGACTGATGCTGAGTCGCTTCAGCAGCAAGCTGTTCAAGTGATTCGAGACTATTACAGTGCGATCGCCCGTCGAGACTACGAGCAAGCCTATGCCCAATGGGAGGGAGAGGGCACGGCTAGTCAGCAGTCCTTTGAGCAGTTTAAGCAAGGATTTGCGAACACAGCTTCTGTTGCGGTTGAAATTGGAGAACCTGGCGAAATAGATGCAGGAGCAGGTTCACTCTACATTGAGATTCCCGTAACGATTACATCCGTCACGACAAATAACACCCCACAGCGATTTCATGGTAGTTATTCGTTGCGACGAGTTAATGATGTTCCTGGTTCAACGCCAGAACAGCGGAGATGGCATTTCTACTCGGCAACTATTAATCAAGACAATTAGTGGGTCTGGCAGCGCAAAACCAGTGTTTGCTAACCCTAATGATCACAAATTAATTAAAACCCGGAAGTTTATTTTTGGAAGCGCGGCGGAGCCACGCTTCCAACGTTACAGCTAAAGTCTTACCAACTAAAGGAAACGTTTGATATGAATCATACACTCCAGCATAAACGGGCTCTTGTTACGGGTGGCAGTCGCGGAATTGGAGCTGCGATCGTTCAGCGGTTAGCCAGTGAAGGGGCTGACGTTGCGTTTACCTATGCCAGTTCATCGACTCAAGCTAATGACGTTGCCCGGATGGCGCAAGCGTTTGGTGGTCGAGCGGTAGCCATTCAGGCTGACAGTGCCGATGCCCAGGCCGTAGTGGCGGCGGTAGAAGACACCGTGTCTAAATTAGGTGGCATCGATATTCTGGTCAATAACGCGGGGGTGTTGATGGTCGGATCGATTGATGACTTCAAACTGGAAGACTTTGATCGCACGTTTGCCATAAACGTGCGAGCTGTGTTTGTTGCAACTCAAGCTGCCGTCAAGCACATGCCATCGGGCGGACGAATCATTAACATCGGTAGCACGAACGCCGAACGGATGCCCTTCCCTGGAGGTGGCGTTTATGCCATGAGTAAATCTGCGCTGCAAGGGTTAGTGCAAGGGTTGGCGCGTGACCTTGGACCTCGCGGCATCACAATCAATAATGTGCAGCCTGGTCCCACAGCAACCGACATGAACCCATCTGAAGGTGAGTTTGCTGATGTGCTCAAAACATTTATGGCAGTGCCTCGCTATGGCACCGTTGAGGAGATTGCGGGGATGGTTGCCTATCTGGCAGGTCCTGAGGCAGGTTACATTACGGGTGCCAGTTTGATGATTGATGGCGGTTTCAGCGCCTGAAGTATAAGTGATTGTATGAGAGCCACGCGGAGCGTGGCTCTCATACAATCACCATAATCTCTCTAAATGCGAAGCACTATATTTTTCAGATCTAGTACACCAACTTAAAAGTTTTAGAGGGGGTGGAGGGGGTAAAACCCCCTCTTGGGGGCGCAGCCCCCAAACCCCCATGTTGCAAATTTTGTGTTTGCAACACTAGCAATTGAATGGTTAATGGATGCAGAGATAGAATCCCTGCCTGGAAGCACAGTTACCGTGCCCTTGTCCCAATCAGCCCTTCGGTTGTTACAGGTTTCCATAACAATCGATGCAGCAAATGATAATCAACCGCTAAATCTGGAGAAAGAATCATGACTCACTATGATTCTGTTATGATTGGTGCGGGTTCGACAGGCTGCGTGATTGCCAATTGTCTGACCGAAGACCCTATCATAGCAGTCCTTTCATCCCTATCGGCATGACTCTCACATTCGCCCATGCGACATCTCAGGTAGAAACGCTTGCCACCCTTTATCTAACCAGCAAGCCAGCAGAGATTGCGCCGGAGATCATCACTTGACTAAGACACGCAACCCATCCTATCCGGTTACACGAGGCAAAAAGCACAATGAATCAATGGCACCTGAATAGCTGGGTTTGGCTAGGTTGCACGATGTGGCTCATGGGTTATCCTCAACCGATCGCCGCACAAGTGATTCCCGATGCTACCTTACCTGTGGGAGGGCGATCGCACGTTTCTGGCAATCCTCATTTTCAGATTACTGGAGGGATGCGGCAAGGCAATAATCTGTTTCATAGCTTCCGGCAGTTTTCAGTCCCCACGGGTGGGTCTGCTTCCTTCAACAATGCGGCATCTGTTCATACTATTTTCAGCCGAGTAACGGGTGGATCGGTATCTCGAATTGATGGCGTGATTCGGGCAAATGGTACCGCAAATCTATTTCTGCTAAACCCCAATGGCATTCTTTTAGCACCCCATGCTGCGTTGAATATTGGCGGGTCATTTGTGGCAACCACTGCCACGGCAATCGGGTTTGCCAATGGTGACGTATTTAGCAGCGATGCAACGCAACCCTTGCCCAATCAGTTGCTCACCGTTAGGCCTAATGCGCTGTTCTTTAACCAACCGACCCCTGCACCCATCATCAACCGCTCAACAGCTAACGATACAGGCTTACAGGTTCCCCTGCGGCAAAATCTTTTGTTAGTTGGCGGTCCCGTTCAACTGCATGGAGGATTGACCATCAGTCCGGGAAGCTATGTCGAATTAGCGGGGGTGGGTGGCGTCGGCAGCGTCAACTTATCGACCACTCGGCAAGATTGGCAGATTCATATTCCCAATACCATGAATAGAGCAGATGTTGCTATCAGAAACAGGGGTAGTATTTTTAGCACAATCAATGTTGAAGGCAACAGTGGCAGTATTCGAATTCTGGCGGACACAATTACTATCTTTAGAAGTTCGATGAATGTTGGGATTCCTGCCGATTTTGGATCTGCTCAGACTCAAACTGGAAACATTGAGCTGAATGCAACCGACTCTATTTCCATCGGTAATAGTCTTGTATTCAATACTTTACAGGGTCGTGGAAGCATCGGCAACATGAATCTTACAGCCGATCAGAGCATCTCGTTTGATAGCAGTTTTGTCTACAATTATGTCAGTTCAACCGGGGTGGGTCATGCAGGTGATATCAACATCAACACCCGATCATTTTCGCTCACCCATGGTTCTCAACTTAATTCTATATTGAGTGGACACTCCAACATCGGTAGCGTCAATATTAACGCTCGCGATCGCGTCTCTTTGTTTGGCTATAACCGTTTTAGCTTTAGTAGCGCAATCTTCAATATTATTAGTGACACAGGGGTCGGGAATACGGGTGGTATTAATATCACCACAGGATCACTGTTTCTCAGAAATAGTGCTCAAATCACGTCTGGAACCGCAGGTCGAGGAAATTCAGGCAGCGTTAATATTAACGCTCGCGATCGCGTTGCCTTTGATGGTTATCGCACGGGTGGGTATGGAACCGCTTTATTTAATAGCGTCGAACCTAACGCTGTCGGCAACGCTGGCGATATCAACATCACCACAGGTTCATTGATATTTACCAATGGTCCACAAATCATTTCCAGAACCAGAGGTCAGGGAAATGCAGGAGATGTCAATATTCATGCCCGCGACATCGTTTCATTAGATGGTGAAGCTCCCCTTCTCAATGATAATGCCCCTGACGGAGGCAACCCGAATAGCGTGATCTCGACCCAGGTTACACCAGAGGCAGTCGGTCAAGGCGGAGATGTCACGATTACCACCGGCTCCCTATTTCTGACCAATGGCGGGGCTGTGTATACAAACAATCTCGGTGGCATTGGTAATTCAGGTCGCGTTACAATTCATGCTCGCGATGCCATACAGATCAGCGGAACAGAGCGTCTTTTCCCATATATTGTCAGTGGCGTATTTACCTCAACCACGGCAGGAGCAGTAGGCAACAGCGGAGAGGTGAGTATCACCACTCATTCTCTCTCAGTCTCCGACCGAGGAGGCATCAATACAAATGCGGGGGGTCAGGGCAATGCTGGCAATATCCAAATCCAAGCCAGCGATCGCGTCGTGTTTGATAATGGCGATGCGACCAGTACGCTGGCAGACACCGGGGTTGGCAGGGGTGGCACTATTGATATTATGGCGCGATCGCTCTCTGTCTTAAATGGTGCTCAGCTTTCAGCCACAACGTATGGAGCTGGTAATGCTGGCAACATTCATATCACGACCTCAGATGCAGTCATGCTCTCGGGGATGAACTCATCTGGGGATATCAGCGGCTTACGAACTACCACAGAAGCATCTGCAACCGGACGAGGGGGTGAAATTCGGGTTGAAGCAGGACGTTTGTGGATGACGGATGGTGCCGAAGTAACGGTCAGCAGTTCAAGTCAAGGACAAGCCGGTTCTGTGTTTGTCGGTGCCGATCAAATTTATCTCAATCACAGCAGCATTGAGGCAGACACATCGGGTGGCGGCGGCAATATTACGGTGCGATCGCCTTTAATTCTGTTACGCAATGGCAGCAATATTACAACAAACGCCATTGGCAGCAGTATTCCCGGTGGTGATATTGCCATCAATACCCAGTTTCTTGTGGCAGTACCCAGCGAAAACAGTGATATCAGCGCCAATTCAGAAGATTTTCGGGGTGGAAACGTCAGCATCAATGCATTTGCCATTTACGGCATTCAGTCTCGCTCTCGCCCCACGCGGCTGAGCGACATTACCGCATCTGGTGCAACCTCCAATTTAAGCGGCACAATCGACATCACAACCGCAGGCATTGATCCCTCATCGGGTTTAGTGGAATTGCCAACCGACTTAGTCGATTCATCGCAGCAAATTGCTCAAGGCTGTCCGGCAAACCAGGGCAACTCCTTTATCGTCAGTGGTCGAGGGGGGTTACCGCCCACCCCCGAACAGCAATTAGACGATGATGCTGACTGGCAAGACCGTCGCCAGCCCACCGTTACCCAGTCCTCCACCTCATCCGTACCCCCTATCCTTGATACCGATCTCACACCAACGTCCACCCATACGCCACAGCTTGAGGCAACCAGATGGCAGATCGCTGATGGTGGGACAGTAGTTCTGATCGCGACATCGTCTGATTCGGTCGTGCAGAATCCGTTGGATCTGGCTGTTGCTTGCCAAAGCAGACCCTAAACTGATTAAATTGGCGTAAACCTACAGATTTTCGGCAATATGCTTTGCCTAGCGCTAAAAATCTATATTTTGAATCTCCAGCATTTTCCCTGGCGAATATAGCGCTTCGCGCCTAGATAGACTCCGGTTGTTGTGAGAGCCGCGCTCTGCGCGGCTCTCACAACACCGTGTTCAAACGTATTCCGGCACTTTTTCACACGTGACGATGGTGCTGGCAATCCTCTCTGCGTCAGGATTTCACATCCCCTTCCCATCCTTCCCCAACGGGATGCGGCTATAAATTGCGATCAAGTTTCTTATCTTGACTGGTCTTATGCGATGAAACCTGCGATAACCATACTCATACCAAATCCGTGTTTACAGTAATTGAATGGTTCATTAGAACGGGGTGCAGGGATGGAACCCCCTGTCCGAGGGCACAGCCCCCGCGCCCCCGTCCTAACCAGCCGTTCGGCTGCTATAGAGATCACAAGCGGCAGCATCCGCTGATGGAGCACCGGCAGGAGCAGCACAAGCATGATGGATGAGACATATCGAGGCAATCGTGTTAACCAAACCCCAGTTGAGCGCAACTCGCCGATAGTGCAAGGTAGCGGTCGCCAAGTCGAGTGGAAAAGATACTTGCGATATTTTAAATATACTCTGATTGGATTTTTAATTGCCCTCAGCCTGCATGGTGGACTTGCCATTGCGATCGCCGCAACCCCTGATTTGCCAACGCTAGAACCTCAACCGCAGCCCGTCACTATTGCACCTATTTCCCAACCGTTTGCGGCAACAGATGCCCTCCCGCAATTGCTCCAACAAGCCGAAGCCTATTATCAAGCGGGACAACTCACCGACGCGATCGCACTCTGGCAGCAAGCCATTCCTGTATATGAATCAGTTGGCGATCGCCTCAATCAAGCGTTGACCCTGAGTTTTCTTGCCGTCGCGTTTAATGACCTGGGGCAATGGACATCTGCCAACCAGGCGATCGCTCAATCGATTTCCTTGCTCAACACCCAACACTCCGGCTTAAATCTAGAAAGCACGGCTGTGCTGGCTCAGGTGCTCACCAGTCAAGGAAAACTGCAACTCGATCAAGGTCAACCCGCAGAAGCACTAACAACCTGGCAAGCCGCTGAATCTGCTTATCGCACGACTCATGATGCGATTGGCATCTTAGGGAGTCAGATCAATCAAGTCAGAGCATTAGAAGCAGAAGGGCTATATCGACGAGCCACCATTCTCTTGACCCAGGTCGAACAGTCGCTGCAAACACAACCCGATTCGCATCTCAAGGTAACGGTATTGCGAAATCTGGGTAAGGTATGGCGGTTGGTAGGCAATCTGGCGCAATCTCGTACTGTTTTAGAACAGAGTTTGGCGATCGCTGAAAGCCTTCAGGATGGCACCCCCCAGTCCACCGCAGACATCAGTGGCATTCTCCTCAGTTTAGGCAATACAACTCGCGCTCAGGGAGAAACAGATACTGCCCTGGCTTTTTATCAACGGGCGGCAACCACAGCTTCCTCACCAACGGCAACGACCCAAATTCAGTTACATCAACTCAGTTTGTTAATTGCTGCCGATCGACTTGCGGAGGCAACCCAATTGGTACCGCACATTCAAGCCCAACTTGCCGATCTGCTACCCAGTCGGTTAGCCACGTATGCTCGGATCAATCTGGCGCAGAGTGTGATCCGCATGACCCAGGGGGCAAATGGAGAAGATAGAGGCAATGGAGACAATGGCTCCTCGGAGTTCATGAGTCGGTCAGCACAGGAATTGGCGATCGCCATTCAACATGTTCGCCGCATGGGCGATCAGCGTGCCGAATCCTATGCCCTTGGCACCTTAGGCAGCCTGTATGAAACGACCCATCAATGGGATAACGCTCAAGCCCTGACCCAACAAGCCTTGATCTTGGCCCAATCTATAGATGCGCCGGATATTGCTTATCAATGGCAGTGGCAACTCGGACGGATTTGGTGTCGAGATAAACACCCTTGCACGCCGGTTGACGATTTACAGCAAGCCACCGCTGCTTATGCAGAAGCCGTAAAAACGTTGCAGTCTCTTCGCAGTGATCTGGTCGCGATTAATCAAGATGTCCAATTTTCCTTTCGAGAGAGCGTTGAACCCGTCTATCGTCAGTTTGTAGAATTGCTGCTGCAATCTGACACAGATGCACCCCCTGAGGAAAATCTCAAACAGGCGCGTCAGGTGATTGAGGCGCTTCAATTGGCAGAACTTGATAACTTCTTTCGAGAAGCCTGTATTAATGCTCGTCCGGTAGAAATTGACCAGATTGATCCCACAGCGGCTGTAATTTACCCCATCATTCTACCCAATCAGTTTGCGGTGATCTTGTCATTGCCCAACCAACCCTTGCGCTATTACAAGACGCGTTTATCTCAGTCAGAAGTGGAGCGCATCCTGACACAAATGCGTCAATCCCTCAGACCAACGGCTTTTGTCGAAGATTGGTTGCCCGTGACTCAACAGGTTTATGATCTGCTCGTCCGCCCCATGGAAGCTGAATTGGCAGCCAGTCCTGTCAAAACTCTCGTGTTTGTGCCCGATGGTTTGCTCCGGAGTTTGCCCATGGCAGCACTGCACGACGGGCAACACTATCTGATTGAACGCTATAGCGTTGTCCTTACTCCGGGCTTACAACTGCTGCAACCCCAACCGATTGAACAGGTGCGGATGCAGGGTTTATTAGCCGGATTAACGCAAGCACGAGAAGGCTTTTTGCCCTTGCCCAACGTTGCCGTTGAAATTGATCAAATTGAAGCAGAAATTTCATCCCAAGTCCTGTTGGATCAGTCGTTTACCAATCGTTCTTTTCAACAACACATTGATTCTAATTCCTCATCTATTGTGCATCTGGCAACGCATGGTCAGTTTAGCTCAAACGCGGATGATACCTTTATTTTGACCTGGGATGGACGCATCAACGTTAAGCAGTTGGATGAACTGCTTCGCTCTCGGGAAGGTAATCTCAGACCGATCGAATTGCTGGTTCTCAGTGCCTGCCAGACGGCAACAGGCGATCGCCGGGCAGCCTTGGGAATGGCAGGAATGGCAGTGCGATCGGGGGCACGCAGCACCCTGGCTTCCTTGTGGTCGGTTAGCGATCGCTCTACAGCCTCGTTGATGATTGAGTTTTACCGTGAATTAGGTCAACCTGGCGTCACCAAAGCAGAAGCCCTGCGTCGGGCGCAGATCGCCCTGTTGCACCAGGATGATTATGCCTCGCCTTACTACTGGGCACCGTTTGTTCTCCTAGGAAATTGGTTATAAAACGCCTATGCCTGCGCTCAACTCCTTCCTCTCTCTTATCTCAATTAGCCTGGTTCTGGTATTGGAACCGGCGATCGCACCGGGTCATGCTGCCCCACCTGCCACCCCGTCTGGGATGGCTCAATCTCCTGTCACATTGCTGCCAAAGCAGCAACTGCAACCTCGCAAACAAAGCGATCCACCACCCCCTCCAACCAATCCGGGTAGCTCAGCCGCTGGCGGCCGACGAGATTTTGCTGCCTGTCCGCAAGATGCCGAAACACCGCCCAGTCCCCCGTTTCTGACTGCCCTCAGCCCAACCAATACAACAGGGTTAACGCTGGCTGACCATCCGACATTTCTGGTTTATGTTCCCAAAACCAGTGCAGAGAATGCAGAATTTGGTCTTAGCGATCGCGAAGGTCACGGAGTATATCGCACAACCGTTGCCCTCACCCATACCCCCAATCTGATTCGCATCACCCTTCCCGATCAAGTAATGCCGTTGGAGCTGGATCAGCGATATATATGGTCGTTTGCTATCATTTGCAATCCGAGCGATCGCGTTGAAGACCTGTTTGTCACAGGCACCGTACAACGCACAGAACTAGATCCAACTCGTCTCCGCCAAATTGAGCAAGCCCCCATTTCAGAGCGTATCGCCCTTTATCAAGCAGAGGGCATTTGGTATGATGCTCTTGCTCTCCTGGTTGAGCTACGCCGCAGTCAAGCGGATGACCCTAACCTCAGCACAACCTGGACAACATTGTTGCAATCCGGGGGAGTGGATACGATGATAGACATTCCCTCAGACCTATAGATCCCGTGCAACGGGGAATCAGCACTACACTTCAAGTAGCACTGATACCCCCACCGTTCTCTATAGCGCTTTGCGCCTGGATAGATGACGGGTGTTGCGTGAGAGCCGCGCGCCGCGCGGCTCTCACGCAACACCTTATACGTCACATCCATAAGACTTGCTATATTCTGTACAAAGCGATCGCCTGAACCTATGTGGACAACCTTAAAACACCAAGTTTGGCGATGGCGTGGCGTTTGGATTACGGTGCCCTGCGTGGCTGGAGGGCTGCTGATTTTGCGGGTTTTGGGGGCACTCCAGTTAATGGAACTGGTGACCCTGGATCAGATGTTTCGCTTCCGACCCATCGAATCGATGGATCCTCGGATTGTGCTAGTTACTGTGGATGAATCAGATGTCAATCAGCTAGGGCAGTGGCCGATGTCGGACGCTGTTCTGGCTCGCGTTATTTCAGTCCTCAAACAACAGCAGCCTCGGGTGATTGGTTTGGATTTGTTTCGAGATCTACCTGTAGAACCGGGGCATAAGGAGTTAGATGCCGTTTTCGCCTCAACCCCTAACTTAATTGGAGTCGAGAAGGTGATCGAAACCTCTGAAGGAGAAGTCATTCAGGCTCCCCCGCTATTAAAACAGCGCCATCAAGTCAGCGCCAGCGATCTTTTGCTAGATACCGATAACAGAATTCGTCGCAGTCTGTTGTATTTGCGAACGCCAGACAATCAATCGATCTTTACGCTAGGGACAAAATTAGCCTTTATCTATCTAGAAAAGGAAGGCATTGTCCGCCAACCTTTGAACCCTCAACAAACCCAATTTCGCCTGGGGCAAGCTGTCTTTACTGCCTTGCAGCCCAATGATGGCGGGTACACCAAAGTAGATGCCGGTGGCTATCAAATTCTCTCCAATTTTCCCAAATTCCACAACGGCTTTCCAACCATCTCCCTAACCGAAGTCTTGCAGGGGCAAATACCTCCCGATCTGATGCGCGATCGCATTGTCATCATTGGGGTTACGGCAGAAAGCATCGAAGATCGATTTTTTACGTCCTATACCACGAGCTCTATTGCCGCACCCGCAGGGGTAGAAGTTCATGCCCTACTCGCCAGCCAAGTCCTGAGCGCGGCATTGCAAGGTCGTCCGCTGTTGCAAGCCTGGGCAGAGCCATTTGAGTGGATGTGGATTATCGCCTGGTCAACTTTGGGAGCCTACATCGGCTGGACATCTCTATCACCCCGACAAACCTCACTGAAAGTGATGATATTAGGCATTATTTTGGTGGGCAGTGCCTACGGGCTGTTTCTCATCGGCTGGTGGCTGATTATTGTTCCGCCACTCCTGGCTTTAGTGGGGTCTGCGATCGCCAGTAACGGCTATTTGCTGTGGGATAACCTCAAGGAATATGCCCGCACCCTGGAAGATAAGGTAGAAGAGCGGACCCTAAAACTAGAACAAGAAATCGTAGAACGAAAGCAGGCAGAAGAGACGCTGAGCCAGCAAAAACAACTGCTACAAACCATTGTTGATCACATTCCGGTGATGATCACGCTTTACAATGCTGAGGGACGTGTTGAATTTGGCAATCGTCAGCTCGAACATATTCTGGGATGGTCAACCAAAGATTTTCATCATATAGACCTGATCGCTGAATGTTGTCTGGATGCCGACCAGCGGCAGCAAATTCTCAACCACATGCTAACGGCAACCGGCAACTGGTTAGATTTGAGAATCAAGACGAAAGACGATCGCCTGGTCAATACCTCTTGGGCAAATGTGCAGTTGGCCAATCATCTATTTGTCGGCATCGGGCAAGATATTGGCGATCGCAAACGGGCAGAAGCCGCATCGATTCTCGAAGAACGAAACCGCATGGCACGAGAAATCCATGACACCTTAGCGCAAGCGTTTACAGGGATTTTGTTGCATGTTGGAGCCGCAACCGAACTAGTCATTCAAAAACCAGCCACTGCCCAAGTCCATATGGAAACTGTCGATGAATTAGCCCGCACAGGCCTGGCAGAGGCACGGCGATCGGTGACAGCTTTACGTCCCAAACTGTTAGAACAAGGAGATTTATACAGTGCCCTGAAACACTTGACCACGCAAATGAGCACGTCTACCAGTACGCATCTGACATGCCAGATCATAGGTACCAGTTACGCATTATCGCCCGACGTAGAAAATCACTTATTACGCATTGGTCAAGAAGCCTTAACGAATGCTGTAAAATACGCACGCGCTACTACAATTCAGGTTGAGTTAGTGTATGAAGAAACGCAGTGTCTATTGCGCGTGAAAGACAATGGACAGGGATTTGAGGTCGATCAAATTTATCCAGGAAAAGGATTTGGGTTGTTGGGGATGAGTGAACGAGTAGAACAAATGGGAGGTGAACTCATCATCCAAAGCCAACCCAATCAAGGCACAGAAATCATCGTGATCGTGAATCGGGAGTAACAGCCATGAGCCAACCAACCATGATTCGAGTGCTTATTGTGGATGATCATGCGATCGTACAACAGGGGTTAGCCGCCATCATTGAATCTGAATCGGACATGACGGTCATTGGTCAAGCCAAAAACGGTAAGGAAGCGATCCAGCTATTCCGCCAGGAGCAACCCGATGTCACCTTAATGGACTTACGAATGCCCCAAATGGAAGGCGTGGAAGCCATTACTGCTATTTGTGCAGAATTTAACACGGCTCGCATCATGGTGTTGACGACGTATGATGGCGATGAAGATATTTATCGAGGTTTGCGGGCAGGGGCAAAGGGGTACTTACTGAAAGACTGTAAACCTAATGAATTGCGCACGGCGATCCGCACCTTGCATAGCGGTAAACAATATATTCCGGCTCACGTTGGCGCAAAGTTAGCCCAGCGCATGACCAATCCCGAATTAACCGATCGCGAGTTAGAAGTGCTTCAGTTGGTAGCACAGGGCATGAGTAATGTGGAAATTGGGGCTGCTTTGATGATTACCGAAAGTACAGTTAAATCGAATGTCAATCGGATTTTAAGCAAATTAGAAGCCAGAGATCGCACTCAAGCCACGATTATTGCGCTCAAGCGCGGCATTGCTAGCCTGTAATCAGCCATATGAGGCTGCATTGATGAGCAGTTAGCACCCGTGTTGTGGGGCGCTCTGCGCCCCACAACACGGTACTGAATCAACCCGCACAGCGCTATATAGCGCTGTGCAAGTTCGTTAAGCACAGAAACGGTATTGTGGGGCGCAGAGCGCCCCACAATACCGTACTGAATCAACCTGCGAAGCGCTATATGTGAACTTAAGATTGAAAAAAATTGTACTTTAGATCACCCCTCGATTAGTCATTGGGCTACTCCAGATATAGACCTTAAATGGACGACAAATAAGAGCCAGTCTCTTAAATTTAAGGTCATACAAACGATTACAGAGTTGAAGGGAAGAGAGTTTACCGTCTGTTTTACACAGCGAATGCCCTTTTCTTCAGAGGTTTAGAATGAGCCAGACTATTCTTGCTAACACACCGGGCGATCGCCATCTACTTGCAGTACCCCCGTCTGAACGAGATCACCGCCAAGGCTCGCTAGATGCCCGAGTCGTACTGGTCGAATATGGAGATTACCCATGCCTTCGATGTAAAGAACTGCACGCCATCATCAAAATCCTTCAATCCCAAATCCGTACCCGCGTTTCTGAGGAAAACCATTTATGCTTTATATTCCGCCATTTTCCTCAACCCCACATCCATCCTCAAGCTCAAAAAGCAGCTGCCGCATCAGAAGCCGCCGGGGCACAGGGGCAATTTTGGCAAATGCACGAAGCCTTATTAGAGCATCAGCAAGAACTGGGAGATGGGTATCTGGCGGAATATGCCAATAATTTAGGGCTTGATATGGCTCAATTTCTGCGAGATGTGGCTAGAGGTGTGCATAGCGATCGCATCCATGACGATCTAACGAGTGGCAAAAACAGCGGGGTTACCCACACTCCAGCCCTATTTATGAATGGCGTTCGTTATAGAGACGCGTTAGAACTTGAGCCATTATTGCTAGCCATTATCGAAGCTGAATCCTAACCCAGGCAACGCCTCCTGCCTGCCCCCCTCCAGAGACCGACCGACTCAACTACCTATTAATTGCTCTTGGGAAGAGGAAAACCAATGACTAATACTGCGTTGAAACTGCCATCACCATCCTCTATATCTCTCCAGAAGCCTAAAACTGAGAGCCTCTCCCGTTCACTCAAGTCTGAACAGCCCCAACCCAAGCATCCCCGTCATGTCACTCCTCGTAGCCGTGAACGGGGCGTGCTATTGACACTACCCGGATGGAATAAACTCCAGGCGGCAAAATCTCAAGCCGAGTTTCAAGAAAATGCTGGCGATCGCTTCACTCTAGAGGAATTGAGTGAACGAACCGAATTATCGTTGAACACAATTTCGAAAGTATTAGGTCGATTAGAAGCCGTCGATCGATCGTCGCTGCAAATGGTGTTTCAATCCTTTGGCTTAGAACTGACTAAAAGCGACTACACTCGCCCCAGTTCGCCCCTTAACGGGCTGGAGACTCAACCGAAAAATTCGCAACACGACTGGGGTGAAGCCGTAGATGTCTCCTTGCTCTGTGGACGTGAAACAGAGCTGGCAACCCTACAGCAATGGATTTTGGCAGAACGGTGCCGTCTGGTTGCCGTGCTGGGCATGGGTGGAATTGGAAAAAGTGCCCTGGCTGTCAAATTGGCATTGCAAATCGAACAAACCTTTGAAAGGGTTGTGTGGCGATCGCTGCAAAATGCCCCTTCCTTAGACGAACTGCTGGACAGCATTTTGCCATTTTTGTTGCAAATGCCAGAAGACGACGTGCAACTCCCCAGTAATTTAGATCGAAAGATTGCGAAGCTGATGGACTGCTTACGTACGTCACGCTGTCTGTTGATTCTAGACAACATCGAACCCATCCTTGCCAGTGGCGATCAAAGTGGTCGGTGTCGCGTCGGCTATGAAAGCTATGCTCAATTGTTTCAATATATTGGAGCAATTCAGCATCAAAGTTGTGTCATTTTGACCAGCCGTGAAAAGCATCGACAAATTACGTTGCTGGAAGGAGAAAAGCTTCCGGTTCGTTCTTTACAACTGGGCGCACTCAATCCAATTGCCGGTCGAGAGTTGTTTCAGCAAAAAGGACAATTTATTGGCTCAGACGCCGAGTGGAAAACCCTGATTGCATATTATGGGGGCAATCCTTTAGCCTTGAAGCTGGTTGCGGCAACCACTCAAGAACTTTTCAATGGCAGAATTGCAGACGTGTTAAAGGATGTTGAGCAAGACTTGTGCACGCTCAATGACATTCGCGATGTGTTAGATCGTCAATTCGATCGCCTGTCGCCCGTAGAACAGGAGGTCATGATATGGTTGGCGATTCATCACAGACCCGTCGCACTCAATGATTTGAGAGCTGATTTAGTCAGTGCTGTCTCCAAACGAGAATTGCCGGGAGCCTTGCGGTCTTTATTGCGGCGGTCTTTAATTGAACCGACTCCGCCTACTGCCATTGAGTACAGCATGACTCTGTTTAGCTTGCAGCCCATTGTCATGAAGTATGTGTTAGAGCGATTGATTTGCCAGGTCTGTCATGAGATCGAGCACCAGCAAGTTAATCTGTTAAAAACCCATCGTTTATTTGATGCAGACGAATGCGATCGCATTAAACGAAAGCAAAAAAAACTGATTCTGCAACCCATCGTAGAATGCCTCCTCAGTGAGACCAATAAATCTCAAAGCGTTCAGCAACAGTTGCAACGGTTATTAGATCAGCAGCAACAACCGTCCTTGCCATCGGGATATACCCATTGCAACCTGCTTTGTTTGCTGACTCATCTCTAAGGATCACAAATTAATTAAAACCCGGACGTTTATGTTTGTCAGCGCGGCGGAGCCGCGCTGACAAACATAAATCTTCGGGTTTATTAAATCCACGATCCTACAGCAATTTTCAATTGCATAAGCTACAGATTTTTTGTTGTGTGCCGCGCGGAGCGCGGCACACAACAAAAAATCTCAACAGATCCAGGCGCGAAGCGCTGTAAGTAGCGTCGCTGATTGTGAAAATGCAGGGCGCTTTCGGCAAAGACACCCGGTTCTAACCTCAATCGTCTGTAAGGGCGCATGGCGATGCGCCCCTGCGGTATCTGTTGCGATCGCTAATTAACTTCAATCGTCTGTAAGGGCGCATGGCGATGCGCCCCTGCGGTATCTGGTGCGATCGCTAATTAACTTCAATCGTCTGTAAGGGCGCATGGCGATGCGCCCCTGCGGTATCTGGTGCGATCGCTAATTAACTTCAATCGTCTGTAAGGGCGCATGGCAATGCGCCCCTGCGGTATCTGGTGCGATCGCTAATTAACTTAATCTGAGAACCCTGTGCCATCCGCTGTGTGGATGCACAGGGTTCTCAGTTTTTTAGTGAATATTCCATGCCCTTTGGGCATGGAATATTTATTCTTCGGATAATCTTTTGAGTCTGGGAATACTGGATCAGTCACCGTGTAGGTGTTATACCAAGTCTATCCATCAACTCAATCGCAGACTCATGCCTCCGGGTATCTGCGGGTGCTCCATAAAGCGCCATTTAAACAGCAAAGTCTACAGATGGGGTATGCCCCCGATGGGACGGGATTGAGCCAGCATTAACCCCCTTAGGCTCCATCGGTAGCTCAGGTTGATAGATGACGATGACCAAAGTCGAACACGTTTCTTGCGATCGCTAAGCGTATGTTAGATGCCTTCAAAACTATTTTTAGCGTTGGGTCCTTTGTACCACATGGACACTGTTATCTCTGGAAAACAGGATTGGTCGGGCTTCACGTTACTGCCGATGCCCTGATTGCCCTTGCCTACTACTCGATCCCCATCGCCCTTTTCTATTTTGTTTGCCAGCGCAAAGATTTACCGTTCAAGTGGTTATTTTTGCTATTTGCAGCCTTTATTATTTCCTGTGGCACAACCCACGTCTTAGAGATTTGGACACTCTGGCACCCGACCTACTGGCTTTCTGGTGGCATGAAGGCAATAACGGCATTGATTTCGGTATTTACTGCGCTCGAACTCATACCGACTATTCCCAAAATTCTGGCGCTGCCCAGTGCAACTGAACTGCAACAGCTCAACGAAAAGCTACACCTGTCTCAAGCTCGATTTTCAGGCATTCTGGATATCGCCAGTGATGCCATTATCTCCATCGATACCCATCAACACATTACCTTATTTAATCGAGCCGCCGAGAAAGTATTTGGCTATAAGGCAGCAGAAGTATTAGGACAGCCCCTTAGTTTACTTCTGCCCGAACGGTTTGCCGTCTTTCACCATCAGTGCATTACCAACTTTAAAGACGATAACGGTGACACCCGACGCATGGGAGAACGCAGTGAAATTTTTGGTCGTCGCAAAGACGGAACAGAATTTCCAGCCGAGGCATCCATTTCTAAACTAGAAATTGCTGGCGAAAAGATTTTTACAGCCTATCTGCGCGATATCTCCAATCGCAAGCAAGCAGAAGCAGAACTTCAAGAACAACAACAATTTTTACGGCAGGTGATTGATAGTAACCCAAACCTTATTTTTGTCAAAGATTGGGATGGGAGATATACCCTGGCAAATCGAGCGCTAGCTGAAATCTATAACACCACCACCGAAACATTGATAGGCAAAACAGATGCTGATTTCAGTCTTAACCCCACTGAAGTTGAACAATATCTGCAAGCCGATCGCCAGGTCATGCAAACCTTACAACCGTTACTGAATCTTGAAGAAAATGTCACTACAGCATCCGGAGCGATCCGGTACTTTCAATCGACCAAGAAGCCATTAGTCTCATCCGATGGTCAAACACGATATGTGTTGGGTGTTGCGAATGACATTACAGCTCTAAAGCAAATCGAAGCCGCTTTACAACAGAAAACGGAAGAACTGGAAGGCTTTTTCTCAAGTACAATCGATCTACTCTGCATTGCCACTTTAGAAGGGTATTTTCTGCGGCTGAATCCAGAGTGGGAGCGGGCATTGGGATACAGGTTGGAGGAATTAGAAGGTGAGTACTTTATCAATTTTGTGCATCCAGATGATTTAGAGTCTACCCTCAAGGCAATGGCTCAACTGTCTCAACAGCAGCCAATCCTGAGTTTTGTCAATCGCTATCGTCATCAAGATGGGTCTTACCGCTGGTTAGAATGGCGATCGGTTCCCCAGGGACATCATATCTATGCAACGGCCAGAGATATCACGGAGCGCAAACAAGCCGAAGAGAAACTGCGCCAAAGTGAACTGACCAAACGTGCCATGATTCAGGCAATCCCCGACCTACTCATGCGCATGAGTAGTGATGGTATTCAATTAGAACTGATTAATCCAGGCTGTGTTCATTTTGTTGGCACTGAAACAGCATTTATCGGTAGCAATGTTGCCGATATTTTGCCCGCAGATGTTGTCCGTGAACGGCTCCGTTGCGCAGAAGAAGCATTAAAAACCCACGAAGTTCAGTTCCATGAATACCAATTAACGATAGACGGTCAACACTATTATGAAGAAGCTCGCATCGTAGCCCTACAAGCCAATGAAGTCCTGATCGTAGTGCGTGACATCACCGATCGCAAACGCACCGAGCAAGCATTACGAAACAGTGAAATTCGGTTTCGAACTCTGATTGAAGATTTACAGGTCGGCGTCGTGGTTCAGGGAACCCGAGCAGATATTCTGCTCAGCAATTCCAAAGCATTGGATTTACTGGGTCTAACCGAAGCCCAATGCCTCGGCAAAACATCGTTTGATCCAGACTGGAATATCATCCATGAGGATGGTTCACCCTTTGCCAATGACGATCATCCCGTGCCCCAGGCGATCGCAACAGGTAAATCTGTTCGGAATGTCATCATGGGAGTCTATCGCCCTAGACTCAACGACCGGGTCTGGCTTCTGGTGAATGCCGAACCTCGGCTGGATGAAAAGGGTGTAGTGCAGCAGGTGATTTGTACCTTTAGTGATATCAGCGATCGCCAGGCAGCTTTACGAGAGCGGGAACGCGCCAAAGCCGAATTGCAACACCGTGAACAAGAGTTTCGGGCACTGGTGGAAAATGCGCCTGATATCATTATGCGGCTGGACTACGATTGCCGTTACCTTTACATCAACCCCACCGTCGAACGTCATTCCGGCATTCCAGCAACCGCATTTATCCACAAAACCATTGCAGAATTTGGTGCCCCAGACTCATTAGTCCAACTCTGGCAAACCAAAATTCATACCGCATTCGCAACAGGACAAGAACAAAAGCTGGAATTTGAAATTACAACCGCTAACGGCATTGCCTATTACGCTACGCGTATTGTTCCTGAATTTGCGCACGATGGCTCTGTAACATCCATCCTGGCGATCGCCCGTGATATCAGCGACTATGTGCGCATTTTACAAGAACGCGAACGCGCTGAAGAGTTATTGCGCCACAGCGAAACGAGACTGCGTCTGGCACTCAAAGCCGCCAAATTTGGCACCTGGGAGTATAACTTCGTCACAGATGAACTGTTTCAAAGTGATATGAACAATATCTATGGACTGGAGACAGATCAAACCCATCAAACCTGTGAAGAGTGGCAGGCTCAAATCCATCCTGACGATCGCCAGTGGGTACGGGCAGAATTTGAGCGCGCAAGTCAAACAGCAGGCGAATTTTATGCTGAATTTCGCATTAACCAACCCGACGAAACCGTACGGTGGATCCTCTCAACCGGAGCCGTCGTCCAAAACCAGGTCAATCAACCCCTGTATGCCTATGGAATTGCCGCTGATATTACCGATCGCAAACGGGCAGAAGTCGAACAAAAAGCGCAGCAAGCATTCTTGCGTCAGGTCATTGATGTGGTTCCCAATATCATCTTTGTTAAAGACAAAGAAGGACGATTTTTAATTGTCAATCAAGCGGGTGCAGCGGTTCATGGAGCCACGGTTGAAGAGATGGTTGGCAAGCGAGAACTCGACTTTAATTCTAATTTTTCCATAGAACAATTACAAGAATTTCTAACCACCAATCAACAGGTGATGCAAACTCGGCAAACCCAAACAAAGCTTTCAGAATCTATTGTGACGGCAACGGGGATCAAGGGTTGGTATCAAACGGTGATTAATCCTTTGATTGATGTCCACGGACAGGTCACAGGAATCGTCGGGGCAACAACCGATGTTACCGAACTCAAACAGGCAGAGCAAGCCTTAAAACAGGCAAAAGAAGCAGCAGAAGCTGCCAATAAAGCTAAGAGTATCTTTTTAGCAAATATGAGCCATGAACTACGGACGCCATTGAATGTCATTTTGGGCTTCGCTCAAGTCATGCACCGAGATCCAACATTAACGCCAGAGCAACAAGAAAATTTGCAGATTATTCGGCGCAGTGGCGATCATTTACTTAATTTAATTAATGATGTTTTAGATTTATCCAAGATTGAAGCCGGACATCTCACGTTAGACGAAAGTAAGGTTGATTTGATTGCTTTATTGCGATCGCTAGAGCAAATGCTCCGTCAACCTGCTGAAACCAAAGGATTACAGCTACGTCTTGAACTCGATGCTAATTTACCTGCTTACGTGACGGTTGATGCCAATAAACTACGGCAGATCTTAATCAATTTGCTGGGCAATGCCATCAAATTCACTCAACAAGGCACAATAACCCTGCGAGCCAGCGCAATCGGTGATACCACATGTACGATCGAGAAACACCCGCAAGCTTCACTCCTGCAATCACAACTCACCCTTCATTTTGAAGTAGCTGATACGGGAGTGGGGATTAACCCGGCAGAGTTAGACACCATCTTTAGTGCCTTTGCGCAAACGGAAGCCGGAAAAATTTCGCCCGATGGCACGGGTTTAGGGCTAACCATCAGCCGCAAATTTGTGCAAATGATGGGTGGAGATATCACCGTCCAAAGTACGCTGGGGCAAGGCAGTACCTTTAGCTTCACAGTGCTGGTTCATCTGGCTCAGGCTGCCGATGCCCTCATGACTATTTCAGAATGTCAGGTGATTGGGCTAGCACCTCATCAAACACACTATCGCATTCTCGTCGCAGACGACCAGGCTGAAAATCGCAAATTATTGGTCAAATTATTAACCCAAATTGGCTTGCAAGTTCGAGAAGCAGCAAACGGACAAGAAGCCGTAGCCCAATGGCTACAGTGGCAACCTCATCTGATTTATATGGATATACGAATGCCCCTACTCAATGGCTATGAAGCCACTCAGCAAATTCGAGCGACTCCAGAGGGTCATACGCCTATCATCATTGCTCTCACGGCTCAAGCCTCTAGAAGCGATCGCAACCTTGCCCTGGCTTCAGGCTGCAACGATTATCTCAGTAAGCCATTTCGAGAAGAAGTATTATTGAGCAAGATGGCAGAGCATTTAGACTTGAAGTATATTTGCACGACCGACCCAACACCTGCCTCAGCTCACCCAAGACAGTACACGTTAGCTCCACTCAAGCCTGCTGATTTATTAGTCATGCCACCTGAATGGATTACCGCTCTTCGTCAAGCGGCTCAACTGTGTGATGACGGTAGAGTCGAAGAACTGATTGAGCAAATTCCAGCAGATCAGGTCACTTTAGCAGACAGATTACGCCAACTCGCCCAAAACTATAGCTTTAAACAACTGATTGCTTTAACCCGATCAGAAACAACACAATCAGAGACGCCCGACGGTAAGACTTGATGCGTATCGCGATAGTTTCATATCATACTAATTTAATTAGCGATTGCACCAGATACCGTAGGGGCGCATCGCGATGCGCCCCTACAGAAAATTGATCTGCTGTGCAATCTGTTTAAATCAGTATCACGCACTTTTGCGCCTTAAATTCTTGAGTGAGGAGACTAAGGACTACTGTGCTTGGCGTCTGGATAGATGACGGTTGCTGTGGAAGAGCCTCACTCCACACAGATCCCACGCAACCTGTACGTTACGCCCTTGAGAAACGCTGTATATAGCGCTGTGCAGGTTGATTCAATACAGTGTTGTGAGGCGCGGAGCGCCTCACAACACTGTTTTTGGACTTACAGCCATTTTCAATTGCTTAAGCTACAGATTTTTGTTGTGTGCCGCGCGGAGCGCGGCACACAACAAAAAATCTAAACATATCCAAGCGAGAAGCGCTGTAACACACTTACACACCGTTATAGGTGATGTGTCATTTCTCAGCGAACTTTATTTTAGTAAGAGTGCAATCGTTCAACAGATTCATGAGCAACGGGATGCCGAGAACCTGTGAGATTAACCTGAGCATTTTCTTTAATCAATCGTCGATACGTTCGGTAGGGAAGGTAATGAAGAGGATTATAGCCAGCAATGCGGAGAATCAACACACACGCCCAAGAATATCTGCCTAACGCGATCGCTTCAATCACTTGGTCAAACTCCTCAGTCGTCATCACTCGTCCAGTATCATTATGAGAATATGTCGAACTGATTTTAGATGGATTCACGCTATTATCCTCTTCTTCAAAATAGTGATGGATGAGCGGCTTTAAACGCCATAAAACATTGCTATGGCTAGCACCAAATCAGAAGATTTATGGCAGATGATATGCGGCGCGGCGCGGCGCATACCATCCTGGCTATTATTATTTGAAAAACAAATTTTGATGATTAAACCTGATCATTAAATGATGAAGTCGATTCGCTATCCACTTTCTCCAACAAGCATTCACAAACAGATGAGGTGTTGCTGAATTTGGGTATGTAGCGCTTCGCACTGGGATAGATTACGGCTATTGTGTGAGAACCGCACTCCGCACGGCTCTCACAGAATACCGTACACTTCACGCCATTAAGAATTGCGATAAGTTTGAATATAAACCCAAAGGATTTACGGTCAAATTCGTATCAAAATTCGGCATCATTAATTTATGTTCATACTAAAGGGCAGTTGTAAAAAAACTGTGAAGGTAAGAAAGCACTCAAAGTTTCTTAACTCAACCGTAGTTTCACTAGATAATTCTTATCAAAGATCAATGCTTATTTGGCAGACAATTAAATTGAGTACTCATCACTGACCTTTCACAGACTTCTGAATGAAGAGTTCTAGTGGAGAGGCTTCTTATGAGAATTCTTATTGTAGAAGACGACATTTTGGTTGCAAAAACCCTGGAGTTGTTATTCAATGGCAACAATTATGCCATTGACCTATCAACCGATGGCGAATCTGCGTTGCAGATGATTGAATCGTTTGAATATGACTTGATTTTGCTCGATGTGCTACTACCAGGGCTGGACGGCATCAGTCTCTGCCATAAACTACGGACTCAAGGCTATCAGATGCCGGTGTTGCTATTAACCGGGCAAAGTAGTACGCATCAAAAAGCGATCGCACTGAATATTGGTGCAGATGATTATGTCGTCAAACCGTTTGATCCTGAAGAGCTAATGGCGCGCGTACAAGCCCTCTTACGTCGAGGCGGGGTTGTAGCTCAGCCAATTATGGAATGGGGCGCTCTACGACTCAACCCCAGCAGCCGTGAGGTCACCTATAATGCTCATGCGCTGGCGTTGACCCCTAAAGAATATGCTCTTTTAGAATTATTTTTGCGCAATAGTCAGAGAATTTTAAGTTCCCGAGCTATTTTAGAACACGCCTGGACATCCATAGAAAATCCTGGTGAGGAAACGGTTCGAGTTCACATTAAAGGATTACGACAAAAGTTAAGAAAAGAAGGTGCCCCTAACGATTTTATTGAGACAATTTATCGAGTGGGGTATCGCTTGAAGCCCCTCGAAAATTTGATGCTTAGCGCTTCGGCTCAAACACAACACCCAGCGGCAGACGTCAATCATAGCCCAGATCAAACAATAGCAGCCAATCAACCCGCCGGAGTTAATTCATTACCTCAACCGACTCCTCAGACAACAGTCCTGTTAGTGACAGACAATACCCATATAGCGACGCAGATAAAACAATTACTAGAACCAAAAGCCTTACATATTATTTGTTTATCTAATCCCGATCAATTTTGGGAAACGCTGAACGATTGCATCCCCAATATCCTGATTTTAGATAGTGAGAGACTTGAGGATAGAAGTGTGGCATTGTGCCAAGCCGTTCGCAATGACCCACACTGGCAACGGCTACCTATTTTATTTTTGATTGATCGTAAAGATCGGGAGCGAGTGAATCAAATCTTTGCAGCAGGCGCAGATGATTTTATCAGCGATCCCATTGTTGGTCCTGAATTAGTGACCCGTGTAACCCAGCGGTTGCTCGATTTTCCTTTGTCTTGAGGCTGAAATTTTGTAAGACCAGGCATTTTGGCAACAAATTAAACATAAATCAAAATATGTTGGTCTGTAGAAATACGGAGTCTGTCATTCACTCCTTTTCCCCCCTTTGGTTTGATTTTTTGCAATCAGAGACTTGCGTGACCATCCAATACTTGCGGTGCGTTACGGCTAGCGCCTAACACATCCTATGAATGGGATATTATTGGCTCGCAAATCCCGGAATACTGTCCCCACCGTGATACTCAATTCAAGCAAAGCCCGATTAGAGAGATTCAATTTTCAGCATCCTGAAGAGCAAAATGAATTTGCATATAAGCCCAACGGTTTCCCATTCAAATTCATCCTCACAGCGCTTTACGCTTGGAGATAGTTAGTTTTTTAGCCGTGCGGCGTGCGCCGCACGGCACGCAACTAAAATGATGGGCTAAATAACCAGAACAAGGTCAATGAATTAGGACATTGAAGCTGTTCTGGTAATCAATCGGATTTTTAAGACTGACGCAATTTCTATTGGGTGTCGTGGGCAACGCCTACGGCACGCCATCACGATGCTTTAGATGTAGCGAACTTGCATCCATGCTTTTTTGATGATCTGTTTAGTGGCTCTTGAAGGAGCGAGAACTCATGCTGCCTATTTTACGCGATCGCTTGATCAAACTCAAAAATTCTCACTACTTTGCCATCGATATCACGATTTTTTTGCTAACCCCAGTCTTGGCGTTGCTTCTTCGATTAGATGGAACGATTGATTTCAATCACTACCTTCCAGGTCTAATATGGGCAGTGCTTTTATTTTTAGTTGTCAAACTGAGTTTGTTGGGGTTATCAGGAGGCTATCAACGTTGTTGGCAATATGCCAGCATTGATGAATTACAACAGATCGTCCTGGTAGGAAGCGCGTCTATTGTTATCCAAACCGCTTTATTCACAGCTTTTTACGTGTCGCCAAACTCTCACTTTGATCTCTTACCGCGATCGCTACCCTTACTGGATGGCATTCTTAGCTGTTTGTTGATTGGGATTTCACGATTTAGTGCGCGTCTGGTCGATCGCTTAACCCATCGTCACCGCCGATTTCATCGTCGCGATCGCGTTCTGATTGTTGGGGCAGGTAGTGCTGGAGTGGCTTTAGTTCACGAAATGCAACGCACTCCTTCTTTAGGATTTCGTCCCATTGGCTTTGTAGATGACAACCCCGCCAAACACAATCTCCGCATTCGTCGATTACCTGTATTTGGCGATCGCAATAAAATCCCTGAATTAGTGCGATCGCTGCACATACGCCGAGTGATTATTGCAATGCCAACCGCTCCGGGGCACGTCATCCGGGAAGTATTAGACATCTGTCAACACGTAGGTGTGCCAACCAGTACCCTGCCTGGAATTGATGAAATTCTCAGTGGACGAGTTACGGTTGATAAAATTCGTGAGGTTGAAATCAAAGACTTGCTGCGCCGCGATCCGATTCAAATGGATATTCAGCAAGTGTCCAATTTCCTCTGCGATAAACGAGTTTTGATTACAGGAGCCGGAGGATCAATCGGGAGTGAGCTTTGCCGCCAGATTTTAAAGTGTGGTCCCGCCATCATGGTGCTGGTCGGTCATGGCGAGAATTCAATCTTTCATATTCAGCAGGAACTTGAAAAAGTACTGCAAGTGCTGCGTGAAGAAGGCGAAGACGTTAACCCGTTACCTCAAATATTTGCCTGTATTGCAGATGTACGCACCCTGTCTCGACTGGAATTTGTATTCAAGCAATTTAAACCCCATGTTATTTTCCATGCTGCTGCCCATAAGCACGTCCCTATGATGGAATTGAATGCACCTGAAGCCATTACCAATAACGTCATGGGTACCAAAAATTTGGTGGATCTCGCCCTGAAGTATAACGTCGAAAACTTTGTCATGGTCTCCACCGACAAAGCCGTTAACCCCACCAATATTATGGGTGCCAGCAAACGAGTCGCGGAAATGCTGGTTTTGCGTGCCGCTCAAAAAAGTGGTAAACGCTATGTGGTCGTTCGCTTTGGCAATGTCTTGGGCAGTAGAGGAAGTGTGATCCCGACCTTTAAACGGCAAATTGCCGAAGGCGGCCCCGTGACCGTAACTCATCCTGATATTTGTCGATACTTTATGACCATTCCAGAAGCAGTGCAATTGGTCTTGCAAGCGGCTGTGGTGAGTCAGGGTGGCGAGGTGATGATGCTCGACATGGGTCAGCCCGTGAAGATTGTTGATTTAGCGAAAGAATTGATTCATCTTTCAGGCTATGAAGTTGGCAAACAGATCGATATCGTCTTTACAGGATTGCGCCCCGGAGAAAAATTGTATGAAGAGTTATTTATTCCTGGAGAAAAATATGAGCCAACTGACCATAAAAAACTGTTTGTCGTCGCCAATGCCAGTCGGATTATTCCCCACCATCTCGACCATCTCTTTAATACATTGACTCAGGCAGCTTTGCAAAATGATTCGAGTTTAATTGCCTTTTTGCTAGAGCAACTGGTTCCCGGTTATACCCCTCATCATTTAGTGACGTCGCAGGGAATGGCAACTCACATGAATGGGGCGATCGCTACTCCCAATGGCCATGCCCCTACCCATGGCAAAGGGAATGCGAATGGCAATGGTAAAGCAGACCCTCTTGCTCAGAACGATACCCATCAATCTGAGCCTGCTTATGAAACCAGCGTTCGGATTTGAGATCACGGACTCTGGCTGACCCCATTCATCACCTATCAAGGTTGGCAAAATGGCAGTTCAATACCAACGTCCTTCGTTACTCTAATGAACACATGAGGAATTGTATAGCAGCCGAGAGGCTGGTTGAACGGGGCGCAGGGGTGGAACCCCTGGCTGGGGGCGTAGCCCCCACACCCCCACCGTCCTAATCATCTACTCAATGCTATAGCCATTCCTTGAAGTTGGGCTCCATAGGGGGGTAAGAGGGCAAAGCCCCTTGATTAGGGACTCCGTCCCCATACCCCTTTTTTCAAGATTTGTAGGATGCTAGCTCCTGACACTTATGGTTTATCCTCACATTTACAAACCGATTGCCCCCACCCCTCAGAGTCAACCTAGTGTTGCAAACACGAAATTCTGCAACATGGAGGTTTGGGGGCTGCGCCCCCAAGAGGGGGTTTTGCCCCCTCCACCCCCTCTAAAACTTTTAAGTTGGTGTACTAGTGTAGGCTTGCCAACCAGTTGGATAGTCGCAGGTTCTTTAGCCCTATCGCTGTGGATTGGATGTGTTGACGCGCCGATTGCGATCGCTCAGCAACGCCTCTCGGCAAATCCGTCTGCCGATGAAATCGCATCGACGACCGGGGAGATCGACGAAAACTATACGTTAGGTGCAGGCGATCGGATTAATATTGACATCTTCAATGTCCCAGAATACACCGGGGAAAAACAGATTTTAGTAGATGGTTCGGTCAGTCTGCCCCTCATCGGCAACGTCTCTGTTCGAGGACTCAATTTAAGCCAAGCCGCAGAGGCGATCGCCGTCGCCTACACCCCTTATTTACGAGATCCCGTCGTCACCATCAATCTGATTACTCCCCGACCCTTGCGGGTTGCTGTTTCGGGCGAGGTTCACCATCCAGGGTCATACGATGTCATCTTACCCAATGCAGCCGCGGCAGACGGGGAAACCCAGTGGCCCACCATTACACGAGCGATTCAATTAGCCGGGGGCATCACCCCCAAAGCCAACGTTCGACACATCGAGATTCATCGCTTATACGCCAATACCACTCAGGTGATGCAACTGGATCTATGGACATTACTGGAAACAGGTGATTTACAGCAAGATATCACTTTGCGAGATGGCGACACAATTATTGTTCCGGAAGCCACACACGTCAATCCGGCAGAAGCAACCCAATTAGCGGCGGCAAGCTTTTCACCTGCGACCATTCGAGTCAATGTCGTTGGGGAAGTGATTGCCCCCGGCACCGTGGAAGTGCCACCAAATACGCCCTTAAACCAGGCATTGTTAGCAGCAGGGGGATTTGATAATCGCCGCGCCAGAAGAGGCTCTGTAGAGCTAATTCGCCTCAATCCAGACGGATCGGTCTCCCAACGTACGATAGCGGTTAACTTAGCAGACGGAATCAATGATTCCACTAATCCCATTCTTTATCAAAATGATGTGGTGATTGTCGGGCGATCGGGAAGCGCCAGTATTTCCGATGCTTTAGATGGGGTGTTAGATACATTAGGACGGATTTTCCCAATATTTGGGCTATTTTGAGACGACTGGCAACATGGCAACACTCTAATCATAACTTTACGTATTTTACGCAAACGGTGATCCGCTATGGAAGTCCATCAATACTGGCTGATTCTAAAACGGCGTTGGTTACCTGCGATCGCTATTTTGGGCTCTGTTTCTGCCATAACCGTGCTGACACTAATGTCACAAAAAACGATTTATCAAGCAGAAGGAAAACTCCGTTTTACCAAAGAAGATGCTACGTCGTCATTAACGGGGCTGCTGGATGGTGGTGGTGTGGGTGAATTCAATCCCCTGCTGGAAGATAACAATCCCATCAGCACAGAAATTGAAGTGATTCGCTCCGTTCCCATTATTCAAGCGACCATTGATCGATTGGGCTTAAAAGATGCAACGGGGGAACCCCTAAAACGGCGTCAATTTTTAGAAAATTTATTGCTCAGCAGTACCAAAGGAACTGACCTGCTGCACATTGCCTATCAACACCCCGATCCAGAAATTGCCGAAAAAGTTGTCGATACTCTCATGGCGATCTATCTGGAAAAACATCTGCTGGATATTCGTTCTAACACAACAGCCGCACGCGAATTTTTAGAAGAGCAACTCCCCGCCGCTGAAGATAATGTTGCCAAAGCAGATGCCGAATTACGTCGGTTCAAAGAACAAAATCAAATTGCCGATCTCGAAGCAGAAGCAACCAAAGTCGTCGAGGCATCCGAAGATTTATACCAACATATTGCCGAAACTCAGTCTGAATTGGCGAGTGTCAGGGCACAATCAATGGCGTTTTCGCAAGAGTTACATATGACGCCTCAACAAGCGATCGCCATTACCGCCTTGAGTCAATCTCCTGGCGTGCAAAGTGTCCTGACCGCTCTACAAGACGTTGAATCTCAGTTAGCGATCGAACAGGTACGATTTCAAGATGCGCATCCGATGATTGCTGCCTTAAGAACGCGTAAAGCTCACCTGGAAACCCTACTCGATCAACGAATTCAGCAAACGCTGGGGGAACAGGCGATCGGTGCCAGACAAAACTTGCAAATTGGAGACTTGCAAGCAGAATTGGTAGGAGACTACATTCGCAATGAAGTCAAACGTCGAGGTTTAAGTGACCAGGTGGCTGTCTTAACCCATGCCCAGACAACCTACCACCATCGCATCAGTGAAATACCTCGCTTAGAGCAACAACAACATGAGTTAGAGCGCAAACTAGAAGCAGCGCAAACGACCTACTCTTTATTACTGCAACGGTTTCATGAAATTCGGATTGCCGAACATCAAAACGTGGGAAATGCCCGAATTGTTCAGGCAGCCTCTGTATTTGAAGACCCGATTGCACCCCGTAAACTATCCTATTTGATCACAGGATGTCTGTTGGGTGGTGTGTTAGCCATTGTCACGGCTTTAGCACTAGAAACCCTTGATAAGACCTTGAGAAGTGTTAAAGACACGAGAGAGATATTTAGATTGCCATTGCTGGGGCTGATCCCGTTATACAGCAGTCCGGCAAGAGGGATCCGTTCCTTGACAGGAACGGTAGATGCAGTTACCTCAGAATTGGTGATGCGGGACGATCCGACCGCTCCGATCGCTGAAGCCTATCGTCTATTACAAACCAATCTCAAGTTTCTCAGTTCTAAGCGGGCATTGAAATCCATTTTGGTCACCAGTTCTGTGCCGCAGGAGGGGAAGTCATTTGTCTCCAGTAATTTAGCCCTGGCGATCGCACAAACCGGCTACAACGTTTTGTTGATCGATGCCGATCTGCGGTGTCCGCGCCAACACTCGATCTGGCAGGTGATGAATCAAGTAGGGTTGAGCCAGGTGATTGCGGAGCAACATGATCCTGAATCTGTGATTCAAACCGTAGAAACCAACCTGAATCTTTTAACCTCTGGCATCGTTCAGGCAAATCCTGGAATCTTGCTAGAATCCCAGCGTCTAGCTGGATTGATTGAAGACTGCTCGAACACATATGATTTCGTCATCATTGACGCACCGTCGGTGAGTGTGGCGGCAGATGTTTTGATTTTGGGCGACATTGTCGATGGTATTTTACTGGTCACACGACTGGGGATCGTCGATGTCGTCAGCGCCAATGTCACCAAAGAACGGTTGGAACAATCAGGACAAAATGTTTTGGGACAGATCATCAACGGGGTGATTGATGCCGATGAACCCTATCGCTATCGGTATCATCAAGACCAGCCAGACATTCGGGGAGAAACACGGGTATCCGAAATATCACCTGTAGCACAATTGCAAGCCGCACAAAGTATGAAGCACGATTAGGCTCAAATCCATGTTGAATCGACTGGTTCAAGTCAGCAAGAACTTTAATTTAGAAGAACGCAAGATTATTAGCAATACAGGCTGGCTGTTTGCAGGTAATGTATTCAGAATTTTAGTTAACTTGTTAGTGAGCACCTGGGTGGCTCGCTATCTTGCCCCCGATAAGTTTGGACTTTTACAATATGCTTTAGCGTTTTGCAGCTTTTTTGTGCCCTTATCAACTGCACAAATGGCACCCATTATTACTCGTGATCTTGTGCGATCACCAGAGGCTAAAAACCAGATTTTGGGCACTGCCTTTGTATTACAGTTAATCGGAGGAAGTATTGCGGCTGTCCTGGTGATCAGTGTTGCTTTTCTATTGTCACCTAACAACACACTCCTGCGATTATTAGTCGCGGTTTTATCTTTACAATTTATCGTTAACTCCTTTCAGCCTATTGAAAATTGGTTTGAAGCCCAAACTGCATCTCGATTTACAGTGCTAGCCAGTAATATTGCATTTATCCTCACCACCGTCCTGAAAATCATTTTAATTTTAACGGGTGCAGCCCTGATCAATTTTGCGGCGGTGATCGTCTTAGAAGCAGTAATTAGCGCTATTGGGTTAATTTTTTACTATCAACACAATCACCAATCTATACTGGCATGGAGAACTAATTTAAACAGCCTTTATACCTTATTCAAAGACTCATTTCCTCTGCTGCTTTCTTCTACCGCCTGTGTTTTATATCTCAATATCGATCGCGTGATGCTCGGCAGCATGGTCAACGATCAATCGGTTGGGATTTATTCAAGTGCAGCGACACTGGTTGAAGCATTGTCTTTCTTTCCCTTAATCCTCTGTTCGTCTCTCTATCCCACCATCATTCAGTCTAGAAATTTAGATAGTAAAATTTATCAGCTCAGACTACAAAAACTCTATGATTTTATTGTGGTGACAGCCTATAGTTTAATCCTCGTGTTATTCCCATTATCGAACTTTATTATTCAAACCTTATATGGTGAGTCGTATGAACATGCAACCCCTATTTTTGCTATTTATCTCTGGAGTTGTGTTTTTAATTTTTTAGGAATTGCTCAAAGTAAATGGATAGTAAATGAAGGGCTACAAAAATTTAATTTCTATTCGCGGTTAGCGGGATTATTGTCAAATGTTGGCTTGAATTTCATTCTCATTCCCCTCTATCAAGGCATAGGAGCGGCGATCGCAACACTGATTTCCTATGCGATCGGGGGGTATCTCTATTTCCTGTTCATTCCAGAGACTCGCAGCAACGCAATTCTCATGACCAAAGCCATTGCCTTACCCTTTCGCTGGTTGAAGTTGTCCTATACCCGATCTTCATGAGGTTATGACCGTGAAAATGACGAAAGTATTACTGATTTCGGGTGTTTATCCCCCTCGTATTGGGGGTCCCTCATTACAAACGCAACGCATTGCCCAACGGTTGATTGACCGTGGAATTGAAACCCATGTCGTCACCTATGGCGATCGCACTGCCAGCGACATCATTGAGAGGGTTCCGGTGACGTTTCTGGATGGTCAGCTTTGTCTTCGTTTGATCGATAAACTCTGGCGAAATCTCCGTGTCTATCGGGACTTAAATCAGGTGATTCGGTCATTTCAACCGACTGTGATACATATGCAAGCTGCCGCCGGAAATCTGGCAATTTTATCCGGTATTCTGGCAAAACAGCATCGTATTCCAGCACTGGTAAAGTACACGGCTGATTTGGTTTGGGAAAGAAGTCATGAACATAAACTGGCGATCGCAGCAGAGCCATCCCAGCCTGATGTATTACAACACCTTTCCAGCTTTAGGTTAGAACTGACGGAACGCTTCTTGTTTTCGCTCTACGATTGCATTTGGGCAACCACTCCTATTTTCCAAGAGCAACTCATTCATCGCTTTCATGTTCCCCTGCAAAAGATTCTATTACTGCCCAATTTTATTGATTTACGAACCTTTCAACGAGTGGCAGCTGAGCGCCTTATGAGCCATCAGCGACCTCTTGTCCATGCCGCTCCATCCTCTCCGCTTTCAGTAGCCAACCAACCACTATCAGAACCATTGACGCTACTGACCGTTGCCCGTCTTCGCCCCTGGAAAGGGGTGGATCAGTGCATTGAAGCCATGGCTCAATTACGAGATTTACCCGTTCGACTCAAAATTGTAGGAGATGGCACACCCGAGTATGAAGCCTACTTACATCAGCTCGTAGCCAGCCTGGGATTGAGCGATCGCATTGAGTTTGTGGGGGCTATTCCACCCGAGCAGATTGCTGAGGTTTATCGCACTGCCGATCTATTTATCTTAGCCAGTCAATACGAACCGTTTGGTATTGTGTTATTGGAAGCGATGGCAGCAGGGGTTCCCATCATTGCTAGCAATGTTGATGGTATTCCCTCGGTGGTTGAACATGGCAAAACGGCACAACTTGTACCCCCCGGAGATGCCCATCGTCTAGCCCTTGAGATTCGCACCTTGCTGATGAATCAAACACAGCGTCTTGCCCTCTGTGAAGCCGCCAGTCAGCAGGTCAACGATTTTGACTTAGACCCAGGAATTGATACATTACTCCAAACATACGAACATCTGTCACTCAACTCAAGTCGGGGGAAAGGGCTTGCTGAATAGACGGATGAATTTGCCCCCAAACCCCCAATTTTTGAGCTTGAACGTCTTCACGATTGCCATCCTACCCAGACACGCTCACAGGAAATCATCACGTCATGGACAGCACGGAGCATTCCTTCAGCAAACAGCCACATTGGGCAGCAACGCTGTCTTCTCCCTTTGTCTCAATGACACCCATGCAGCGACTTTGTGTGGTTGGAGCGTTTGTTGCCTATCTGAGCTGGATTGGGTTGCAACGATTGCTTCATCCCAACCCAATCACATCCTTAGACTGGGTTTTTCCGGCACTTGCCCTCAATTTTTTCGTCCTCTTGCTTCCCATCATTTTTTATAAACCAAGCTACGGTTGGTTTCATCCCCTGATCTTCAGCATTTTTCTCACGTTGGTTGACCATCTCCGCAGAACTGGACTATATGTTGATGGGCTGCAATGGCATGGGGCACTTCAAACCTGGGATGCAGAGAATTTAACTCGTTTAGTTGCCTATGACTTGGGGTTAAGAACCGTGGGTTTAGCGCTGTTTTATTGTGCGTTCCTGTGGAGTCCACACTTGCGTGTACCCACGATCACCTTTAAGCGCCCTCGCCATATCGGTCGTAAGACAATGGTTGCCGTTGGTGTCTCAACCGGGGTGTTTATGATTTATATGCAAGCTCGTGGGGGCATTATCAATCATATTCTGTCGTGGGGAGAAGGTCGCGATGCATCGCTGGCAGGTGGCTATTATTGGCAATTGTGTATTCAATTAGGGTTGATTGCCTGTCTCACCTGGTTAGCCAGCGATCGCACGGCTACCAGTCAACCTTTATTTTGGGGGTGTGCAGGCGTTTCTTTAATGAGCATCTTTACAACCGGAGGATCGCGTTCCAGCGTCGTCTATCCCATCGTCATGGGGCTATTGATCGGGTTGCTACGAGAACGCAAGATTGATCCCATTAAAATTGGGGCGATCGCATTAGCAGGCATATTTTTGATTGGCTTACTGGGCAACTTTAGAAATAGCACGTTTTCTGGAGAAATCGATTGGAAAACGTTGACGGGTGCATCGACGACAGACCAATCAACCCTGACCACGGGTTTAGATGAACTGGCAACTCGCAGTGGTGCTTATGATGGTGTATTTTCGATCTTAGCGCTTGTCCCTAATCAGGTTGACTTTATTCACGGTAGCTCTTACCTGGCAGTACTGACATTGCCGATTCCGAGAAGCTTGTGGGCAGAAAAACCAGGATTAATTGATGGCATGGTCGGTGAATCATTTTTCCATGTGGCGTATGGTATACCGACAGGTGCCGTGGGTGAAGCATTCTGGAATTTTGGTATTCCTGGAATCGTCATTGTCTTTTTACTTTTTGGTGTGTTCTATCAATGGATAGGACATTTTTTCTTGAAATATGCCCATGAACCGGCTGCCATTGTTATTTATGTTTTAACCCTATTTCAGCTGTCTGATCCTTATACATCAGACATTGTCTCTTGGTTATTTAATCTGGTGCTTTGTCTATTATTTTTGTTCATGAGTGGCTCTATCTCTTTCGGACGAAAACGATGTTGAGGTGGCAAAATGGCACCCCTCTTGCCATTGAATTGATACAGTGATGAATGAACAGATAACCTACAACCCTGATTGCGGACAAGCAACCGGGATATTACAACGCAATTTTCATCATGTTTAATATCTACTTTCAATCATTTTTTAATGGTGGCATGGGCACAGTTCATACCATCATAAAGTATAGCAATTCTCAATAGCATGAAGTACAAGGTGTTATGAGAGAGCCGCGCAGAGCGCGGCTCTCTCACAACAAGCGTAATTGATCTAAATGTGAGGCACTATAGCACTGCGTTAAAACTACCCAACTCTTTAAAATATGCATTTACAAACGTATAGTCCCATCTCCCCCATTCCATGGACATCCGATTGCAACCCTCAACGCCAGCTACGAATCTTACATGTGGTAGGGAGCATGAGTCGGGGTGGCATTGAAACCTGGCTGATGCATGTACTCCGGCACATCGATCGCGATCGCTTCCAGATGGATTTTGTCGTTCATACCGATCAACCCTGTGCTTACGATGATGAGATCCGGGCACTGGGTAGCCGGATCATTCCCTGCTTGACACCCCATCAGCCTTTAAAATATGCCACTCAACTGCGACGGATCTTGCGTCAATTTGGTCCCTATGACGTGATTCATAGCCATGTTCATCACTTTAGTGGATATACGTTAGCGATCGCCCGACAAGCTAAGGTACCCATCCGTATTGCCCACAGCCATAATGACACCACCTTCGAAGAAGCCCATGCAGGGTGGCACCGACGGCTATACTTATCCCTCAGCAAGTATGGGGTTCACCAGTATGCCACGCTGGGTCTGGGCTGTAGCGTCAAAGCAGCTGATGATCTGTTTGAAGTAAATTGGCAAACCAATCCGCAACGACAAGTGCTGTATTACGGCATCGACCTGACGCCTTTTCATGAATCTGTTGATGCTGCCTCACTGCGAGAAGAGTTGGGAATTCCTGCCGATGCCTTTATCATCGGGCATGTGGGACGGTTTGAACTGCAAAAAAATCATGACTGGATTGTGGCGATCGCCACGGCTATGATGCAACACCATCCTAAAACCTATTTGCTTTTGATTGGAGAGGGATCGCTCCGTCCTGCAATCGAACAGCAGATGATACAACTGGGAATTGGCGATCGCGTCCGCTTTTTAGGAGGGCGATCGGATGTCCCTCGCTTGATGAAAGGCGCAATGGATCTGTTTTTGTTTCCCTCGTTAGGAGAAGGCTTAGGATTGGTTTTGATTGAAGCTCAAGCAGCAGGTCTTCCCTGCGTGCTTTCCGATGTTGTCCCTGCTGAAGCAGATGTTGTAAAACCGCTGATCTGGAGGCTATCTTTGTCTCAACCTGTTTCACAGTGGGTCGAGACAATACTAACAGCCCATACTGAATCATTCATGATCACAACCGCTGAAGCTCTATCTCAGGTGGAAGCCAGCGTATTCAATATCCAGACCTCAATCCAGCAATTGTCTCAGCTTTACCAAACTCAAATGGCATTGCTGAGTCCTGATCCACGTTTGACATAAGAGTGCCATGCTGATCTAAAGCCGTGATGAGATGAAGTACTAAGGCGATTTCTAGAAAAGGTCATCCCAGCAAATCGTAGGAGCGACACAACAAGAAGTCTAGACCTATTCAAGCGCGAAGCGCTGTAAGTACATCGCACCCTACGTAAGGGACGGAATTTGGGGAGCAGGGGTTTCACCCCTGGCTGGGGGCGCAGCCCCCACACCCCCTGGTTTTATTTCCAAACCCTATCTGTGAAATACAGTACTGAGTTGTAAGGAGTGACTGTCATGGACGTGGTAATTGCCCTGGAACACCATTTTAGCCGCACACCCGATGGGGCAATCTGGACTCAAACCATGTTTCCCTATTCCTTTTGGCAACGCTATCTAGACGTGTTTGAAGGTGTGCGAGTAGTATCCAGAGTACTGGATGTTGACGCGATCGCTCCGGGTTGGCAACGAGCCGATGGTGCGGGTGTCACATTTGCCAGAGTGCCTCATTACATTGGTCCATGGCAGTATCTCCTAAAAGCTCACCACGTTAAGCAGGTAGCACAAACGGCTGCCGATCCAAATGACGCCGTAATTTTGCGGTTGGGATCGCATATTGCCAGTCAGATCGTACCAGTATTAAAACACACTCATCATCCCTATGGGGTTGAAGTCGTGAGCGATCCCTATGACGTGTTTGCACCCGGCGCAGTTAAACATCCCTTACGTCCCTTCTTTCGCTGGTGGTTCACTCGTCAACAACAACGGCAATGCGCCCAGGCTTGCGCTGCTGCCTACGTGACTGAATACAGCTTGCAGCGTCGTTATCCACCAGCACCGAATGCCTTTTCCACCCACTATTCCAGCATAGAACTACCAGATGCAGCATTTGTGACGATGGCCCGTCCCATCCGTCGTCATCCGCATCCCATCAAGCTGATTACCGTTGGCACACTGGCTCAACTTTATAAAGCCCCTGATATTTTGATTAATGCCGTCGCCAGTTGCGTGCAGTCAGGATTGGATCTGCACTTAACCCTCGTAGGAGATGGCATGTATCGTCCTTATTTAGAAGCACAGGCTACCAAATTAGGCTTGTCCAAACGGATTCAGTTTTGTGGCGAATTGCCCGCAGGGGAAGCCGTGCGATCGCAACTCGATCACGCTGATTTATTTGTTTTACCCTCCCGTCAGGAAGGCTTACCCAGAGCCATGATTGAAGCCATGGCACGGGGAATACCCTGCATTGGCTCGAATGTGGGTGGCATTCCTGAATTATTACCACCCGACGATCGGGTGCCCGTGGGCGATGTTCAGGCATTAGCCCGCAAGATTCGCGAGATTGTGACTGATCCAGAACGCATGGCTCGTATGTCCCACCATCATTTAAACACAGCCCAAAACTATCGAGATGCCATTCTCCAGCAGCGGCGAATTGAGTTTTATCAGTATCTCCGTGACACTACAACAGCCTGGATGGGCGATCGCAGCAGCAGAGATATGTCAACCCTACTAAACATCGGAGTATGTGCGGAATAACTGGCTTTTGGGATGTTTCTCAATCGATGTCTGCTAACCAGATGGTGACGGTGTTGGAGAAAATGACCCAACAACTGTATCATCGAGGTCCAGATGATGGTGGCATCTGGGTTAATCCTCAAGTGGGCATTGCCCTGGGACACAGACGGTTAGCAATACTGGACTGTTCACCCACTGGACATCAACCTATGCAGTCTGCAAATGGTCGATATGTCATGGTTTTTAATGGTGAAATCTATAACTTTGCTACCCTGCGACGTGAACTGGAACAACGGGGGCATCGGTTTCGTGGGCATTCGGATACCGAAGTAATGCTGGCTGGATTCAGTCAATGGGGCATTCGTGCTGCGGTAGATAAATTTAATGGCATGTTTGCTTTTGCGGTATGGGATAGCGAGGAACACGTCTTGTATCTGGGGCGCGATCGCCTGGGAGAAAAACCCCTATACTATGGCTGGGCTGGGCAAACCTTTTTATTTGGGTCAGAACTCAAAACGCTAAAAATTCACCCGGCTTTTATTGGAGAGCTGGATCGACAAGCCGTGGATGCCTTCATGTGCTATGGCTATGTGCCTGCTCCGTATGCAATTTACAAAGGCATTTATAAGCTACCACCGGGTCATCTATTGCATTGGGATGGGCAAGCATCTGCCCCAAGGTTGATTCCTTACTGGACAGCAAAAGCAGCCGCAGAACGAGGAGAAGCAACTGCGTTTGCAGGATCAGAACAGGATGCGATCGCTCAGTTAGAAAGCATGTTAGCGGATGCGGTACAGTTGCGTATGGTGGCGGACGTACCGCTGGGTGCATTTCTATCGGGAGGAATTGATTCATCCATCGTAGTGGCTTTGATGCAAGCTCATAGTAGCCGCCCAATTCAGACTTTTACGATTGGCTTCCAGGAAGAAGCTTACAATGAAGCGGTTTATGCCAAAGCCGTCGCGCAGCATTTAGGCACCCATCATACAGAATTGTATGTCATGCCAGAAACGGCGATCGCCATGATTCCCAAATTACCAATTTTGTATGACGAACCGTTTGCCGATGCTTCCCAAATTCCGACGTTTCTGGTGGCTCAACTGGCACGACAGCAAGTCACCGTAAGTTTGTCGGGTGATGGTGGAGATGAATTATTTGCTGGATATTCTGCCTATGCGAAAGGGCAATTCATTTGGGACAAGATCGGGTGGTTGTCTCCCACCATTCGTCAGATGCTTGCTCAGTTGATAGGAGTGGTTAAACCGCATCAGTGGCATCAAATTTTGAAGTATTGTAATACTATTCTGTCCACCTCTGTTTCAACCACACAGATAGTAGAGTCGATTCATAAACTGACGATAATCCTGGCTTCGACTGAACCGGAAGACTTGCATATGAATTGGGTTTCGCATTGGTGTCGAGGGAATGTCTCTACTGCGTTTGAAGCAAAACTAGCGTTTGGCGATCGCCAGCAATGGGCAAATGTATCTGATTTCAGGCAACGAATGATGCATTTGGACATGATTACATTTTTACCCGATGAAGTCTTAGTCAAAGTTGATCGGGCGACGATGGGCGTCAGTTTAGAATCCCGTGCGCCCTATCTTGACCACCGGGTTGTGGAATTAGCGTGGCAACTACCGCTATCTATGAAAATGAAAGGGGAGCAGGGCAAGTGGATCGTGCGAAAAATTTTGGAAAAATATGTTCCTGCCACTTTGACGGATCGTCCTAAAAAAGGATTTAATGTACCGATTGATAAGTGGTTGCGTGGTTCTCTGCGAGACTGGGCAGAAGAACTCTTAGATAAAAAACACTTAGATTGGGATGATCTACTTCAGCCTGCGACAATCCGACAGAAATGGCAAGAGCATCTGACGGGCGATCGCAACTGGCAAGACTATCTTTGGCGAATTTTGATGTTTCAAGCTTGGCGATTTGAAAACTTGTAGAAATAGGGAGTTCAACATGAAACGGCTGTTAGTGGTGACAACGGTGCCATTAACGTTACGCAGCTTTTTAATGCCCTTTGTGCACTACTTTCGGGCAAAAGGATGGCAAGTCGATGCCATGGCTCAAGGCGTAACCACAGACCCCGAATGTCTGGCACATTTTGATCAGGTTTGGGATGTAGCCTGGTCGCGTAATCCCCTCGATCCGTCTAATCTATTGGTAGCACCTGCAAAAATTCGAGAATTGGTCGAACGCGAAGCCTATGACATTGTGCATGTGCATACCCCGATTGCGGCGTTTGTGACGCGTTATGCGCTGAGAAATCTGCGTAAAACTGGCAAGCCCATCGTGATTTATACAGCACATGGGTTTCATTTTCATCAGGAAGGCAACCCGCTCAGAAATGCTGTTTTTTTAGGGTTAGAAAAGCTTGCTGGGACCTGGACAGATGATTTGGTCGTCATCAATCGGGAAGATGAAGCGGCGGCTCAAAAATGGAAATTAGTTCCGCCTGAAAACCTGCACTATATGCCTGGGATTGGGGTTGATTTATCCTGTTACAACCCAAAGGCGATCGCCCCGATCGACCTGACTCAACTGCGGCAAGAATTGGGCGTTGCAGCAAACACCCCATTGATATTAGTATTGGCAGAATTTACTGCCCGCAAGCGTCATCGCGATATCCTTCATGCCTTTGCTCAACTGAACCATTCCACGGCTTGTTTGGTGATGGCAGGGCCAGGGCCACTGATTCCAGCCATGCAACAATTAGCGATCGCACTAGGCATTCAAGATCGGGTGCGGTTTTTGGGATTTCGCTATGATGTACCCGTGTTAATCCGCGCAGCAGCAGCCGTTGTACTGGCATCTGACCATGAAGGCTTACCCCGCAGTGTGATGGAAGCCTTGTGTTTACAAACACCCGTTATCGGCACAGATGTGCGCGGTACGAGAGATCTACTAGCCAATGGGGGTGGTGTGTTGGTAGAACTGGGAAATGTAGCGGCTTTGTCGCTGGCGATCGCATGGGTGTTAGACCATCCAGAAGCCGCTCAAAATATGGCAAAACGAGGGCAAGAACAAATGCAAGCGTATGACTTGCGTAAAATTTTGCAATTGACCGATGAGCTATATCAGGAAGCCTGCGATCGTACGTATGGGTTGGACGATGCCTTAAACACTGTCCCTCAGATCTAGAGCATGTTTTAAGTTTGCATGCGATACCAGCTCACAAAGCTCCTCGGTTTGAATTCAATAGACGTGATTGAAAATTAGTGGGTGATGCAGCGGATCTGCATCACCCACTAATTCAATCCAGTTAATACAACTGGGGATTTAGATTGGCAGCTGTCCATCCGGTTGCCAGCCAAATAGCACAGCGAATGCAATCTCGTAGAATACGAAGCCATGATTCTGCGGGTTCTTCTGATGGCATCGGTAATGGTGTACAAATAATTCCGTGACTACCAAAGGCGATCGCCGCGATCGCCAACGATCGGGGCATATGGGATGATGACGTGACTACATAAACATGGTGAATCTGTAAGTCAGCAAACTCATCGACATTGCACGTGAAATTGGTGACGGTATCGGTTGCACAAAAGTCGTAATGAACTTGTTCTACAGGAATACCTGCCTCTCGAAAAATAGATTGATTGAGGTTAAATCCGCCAGGATTGCCAGATACCCAAATCGGTAAGGTCGGATGAGATTGAGAGAAGTGTGCAGCAAAGCGAATGCGATCAGTATTGCCCTCCAGTACGAGTAATGCTTGAGGTGCGGGGGCTTGATAGTGTGCGATCGCTAACCGGATCGTAATCACGCTGGTTAAACCAACCAGCCCAATGACAAGAACCAGCACCACCCCCAGTTTCCACTGCCGAATCTTGATAGGAACAGGCGATCGCAGTTTTAACATACTCAGTATTGTTGATAGAATTACTCTGGCAAGTACGATTCCACGACACCTCCGATGATAGCGCGATAGAAAAGGGGTATGGGATTCACACCATGAATTTTTGGGCTACCGAAGCCATCAAGAACTAATGTAAAGACGAAACTCATTCACTAACCATGCTTCAAACATTTGATTCAACAGCATCTCATGAATTTCAGAAGTGAGTTGAGCTGGCGTAATGGATTCTACTAACAACAAGTTGTAAGCTACATCTGATTGTTTAAACGGTCCAATCACCTCATCTAACTTTGCATTAAAAACAATTTCGGCAATCTCCGGCTCCAAGTGATATCGATAATGTTTTCCTTCATATCCACATTGCAACCGACGTTGTTCGTTGACATCATAGAAATGAGCTGCTTCATAAAAACTCATCCCATTTTCAGTCAGTTGATGGAGTAAGTCTTGAGCCGTTCGCTCGTAAGGAACTACAATTCTATAAAAAATGGCTTGATCAAAATCAGGCGATCGCTGATTAAAAACGGTTTCTATATTATCTTCAAACAGGTACTTAGCAAGCTTTTTGGCTAAGAGATGATTGCTAATCCCATCTTCCCAATCCTGAAGTCTTGCCATCTTCCCGGTGAGCCAACCCAACACATCAGAACTGTGTTCTAAGCCTTCCTGACGACGAATTAAATTCGCCTGGTTTTGGACTTCTTCGGATGTAATCGTGAGATTATATTCTCGGGCAGAATGTTCAATAATCCTTTCATAGGAAAACTTTTGATAAATAGATTTCAGTTTTAGCTCTCTTCTTAAAAAACAGATCAATTCCAATGGCTCAAATGGTAACTCCTGAGCAGCAAACATACCGTTTTTTCTCCAAGCAATCAGTCAATTAATGCAACACTCCTTGTGTGAATGAATGAATCGACTATCATCTTACGCTATTCAGTCAAACAGGCAACCTGTTAAAGAGCTTCATTCCGCCCCGTTTTTCACGACATTAAGTGATGTACGAGTTGATTCAGCAGGTATTGTGAGGCGCGGAGTGCCTCACAATACCGTTTCGAGTTCTAATATAAACGGATTATGAGAGGCGTACCCCTTCGGGGTGCGCCTCTCATAATCCGTTTGGGATTGCTACACAACAGTCATATTTTTGGGTTTGACAATGAACAGAAGCAATGACTTCAATCACTCGTTCTAGATCTTCAATAGTTAGATTAGACCCAGACGGAAGACATAAGCCCCGTTCAAATAGATCGTCTGCAACCCTTCCTCCAATTGATTCATACTGGCTAAATACAGGTTGAAGATGTAGCGGTTTCCAGACGGGGCGAGCTTCAATATTATAATTAGCCAGAGCCAGTCGGACGTATTCTCGATCCACTCCAAAGATATGAGGATCAATGGTTAAACAGGTCAACCAATGAGTCGATCGTCCATACAATGTTTCAGGCATAAACCGAATTCCTGGTAGATGACTCAATGCCTGATAATAGTACTCAAAATTGAGTCGTCTGGCAGTCACTCGCTCTGCCAATACTTTTAATTGACCCCGCCCAATGCCCGCCAAAACATTGCTCAGTCGATAGTTATAGCCGATTTCACTATGCTGGTAATGGGGCGCTAAATCACGGGCTTGGGTTGCTAAAAATCGGGCTTGTGCTGCCAGTTCTGGCGTCTCACAAACCAACATACCCCCCCCTGATGTAGTAATGATTTTATTGCCATTAAATGAGTAAATACCCATGCGACCAAAAGTACCCGACGATCGCCCTTTATAAGTAGCACCCAGAGATTCTGCGGCATCTTCAATCAAAGGGATTTCATAGCGATCGCAGACTTCAATGATGGGGTCAAGATCGGCACTTTGACCGTAGAGATGGACGACAATAACGGCTTTAGGTAGCTTCCCCAAACGTGCCCGTTGAGTTAATGCATCCTGCAAAAGATTGGGATTCATATTCCAGGAATGGCGATCGCTATCAATAAAAACAGGTCTTGCCCCTTGATATACAATCGGATTTGCCGTTGCAATAAACGTCAACGTCGAACAAAAAACTTCATCCCCCGCTTGCACACCCAACAGTCTCATTGCCAGATGCAGAGCCGCTGTCCCCGAACTCACGGCTGCCGCATCACGTGCACCCACAACCTGACAAAACTCCTGCTCAAACGCATCCACATGGGGCCCAACCGGCGCAATCCAATTGGTGTCAAATGCCTCTCGGACAAATTCCTGTTCATAATGCCCCATATGCGGGGTTGAAAGCAAAATTGGTTTTGTCATAGTGTATCCACTCCGTTGCTCTCTTTAACCGCCAGCATTACTGATTGTGGGGATGAATTTGACTATGAATCCTTTGGGTTCACCGTCAAATTCATCCTGCTATTAAGCAATGCCTAACCGCCATCGTGTAGGGTAGCAGCGCTCAACCCAACTCTGATCAAAGCAAGATGTAATGCGCAACTAAGCTCCTGGATTTAACTATTTGTTGAAGGGTTCATTGCAATTGATTGACGCACGATAGGCTGGAAAGAAACCTGATTGCAACAGGACTTCAGGTAGCACATGCAAGGCTTGCGATCGCTGAATCACTAATGCTTGATAGTGGGATTGATTCACAATCAAACGTAAGGTCAGAAACGGATAGCTGTGTCTAGAAAATCGCGCCTTGAAGTCATACAGTCGATCTTGTGAGCCACCTAACCCACCTCCTAGATGTAACCACTGATTGCCCCTTGCCTTCGCCCAATGTCGAACGTAATCAGTCTCTAAAGTTGTGGGCGATAACTTAAGAAAGTCGGTGAGAGTCCCCCCAAAAATAGCTTGCACAATACCATTGCACTCTGTATATAAACCCGCAGAAATGATCTGATGGTCTTGCTCTACAACACATAAATGAAGCATATCACCTAACGCTTCATAGAGTTGTAAGAAATAAGCTTGATCAAACTCTAGGTACCCTGCGGCTGCTTCAACTCGCTGCATAGTGTCCTGGTAAATATCAATGAAGGATCCAAGAAAGTCTTGTACAGGAACCATGCGGGCAGTTAAACCGAGATGACGACAGCGATTGATTTTATTGCGATGATCGGGCTTGGTATGATTCCAAAGTTGAGCTTCAGAGAGAGTTAAATCAATCGCAACGGTGCGTCCATTGGCAGTGAAGAACTCGGGAGCAAATAGCGCTTCAATCTCTTGATTGAGAATCGGATGTAGCCGCAAAAATAGAGAACACACTCCTTTCTCGTATAGAGCTTGCTTGGCAGCTTGGAGTGCCCCATCCGCGAACCCAGGAGTATGAGCCGCTGATTCACTGAGCACTAATCCCGGATAGCCGTAAGGGGATAAGGCATCCAATAGCGGTTGGGTCGATGGTAAAGTCGGGTTTGGGGTCGATTCTTCTACAGCCAACGGATCACAGTGTCGTAAGAGATAGGGGATGAACATGATTTTGTCACCCTCTGTCACCAGAATGGCTTCTGCAACCGTCCCCGTGCATTTGGCTTCGACCGAGACATAGCCCGGTAATTGGTAGATATCATGTCGCAGCGATCGCAGGGTTTGCAACCATCGGGGATCGGATACTTCAAGGATATGCAAATCCATATCATGCTTCCTGTTGACGATCTAGACGTGATAGCGTGTTGTGCAGAATTCTATTTGAGAGAGCGATGGCAAAGCCGTCGCTCTCTCAAATAGAACTGGATTGATGCTTAACGGGCAATCAGTTGCATTGCTAAGCCATACTTAGGACGAAGGGAGAAAGAAGGATTGGGATAGGGTTCAATCCGCTGTCCTGGCAGAGGTTCAATATGAAATTGCTGCCCAATCGTGGCTAACAACAAGGTAGCTTCCATCATCATCAATCCCCGACCAATGCAGATTCGGGGTCCACCACCAAAGGGGAAGTAGGCATAGGTTGGAATCTGTTTGGCTTCACTATTGATCCAGCGGTCGGGATTAAAGCTTTCAGGTTGATCAAAGAAACGGCGATCGCGATGAGTCACCCACTGACACATCACCACATTTTCACCCGCCTTGATCGAATGCCCGCCCAATTGACAATCTTGTGTGACCACCCGTCCCGTAACCCAGGCAAGGGGATAGAGCCGTAGGACTTCTTTAACAACAGCTTCGGTGTACCGCAGCTTAGATAAATCTTCTGAAGTAGGCGATCGCCCTTCTAAAACAAACTCCCATTCTGCCACTAACTTGTGTTCGACCTGGGGGGTTTGAGCAATCAACCACCATGCCCAGGCAAAAAATTCTGACATCGAATCATGGGCAGCACACAAGCCCACTAATTCATCTCGCACTTCCGTATCACTCATGCCAACCCCATCTTCATCTCGAATGTGCAGCAGCATCGAGAGCATATCGCCCCGATCTTCTCCGGCTGCGCGTCGGGCTTTGATTAAGGGATACAGGAGTTGATTGAGCTTTTGCGTTGCCTGTTGATAGCGCAAATTTCCAGGAGTTGGCACGGTTTCGGGCAACAGAGCTAAAAACCAGTTTTGATTGCGTTTGTCATATTCACTAATGGCAGCCGTGATAACCTCTGCTAAAAGTGTGGATTGGGCAGCATTCTCTTTCCCTAACGTGATTGCTGTAATGATTTCGCGAGATAGGCGTGCCATCTCGGCTTTTAGATCCGCGATAGGTTGAGTCTGCCAAGCTGCGATCGCCCGCTGAGTGAATTCCACTGCCATATCCCCATACTCAGACAGGCGATGGCGATGAAATGCAGACTGCACCAGCTTGCGTTGCCGTTGCCAAAAACTGCCCCGACTGGTCGCCAAACCATTGCCAAACAACGGATCGAAAAATCGAACTTCTCGTCCTTCAGCCCGTTCCATAAAGCAATTGGCTTGGGTGACAAATACGTCCTTGATCAAATCAGGATGATTGAGAAAATAAACAGGATGGGGTCCAAAGTGCAGTTGCACAAAGTCGCCATGCTCTTGGGCACAACGAGTATAAAACTTCAGAGGGTCGAGCCGGTAATCTAACGCATGACCAATCAAAGGATAGCCTGCGGGTGTAGAGATCGATGGTGCAGGTTGCGGTAATGTTGTAGTCATAACTAACGTCCTTTTAAGTTTTAAGGAGGAGTGTGAAGGTGAAACCTTCATACCAAGATTCAGCACTGTCCATTGACAACGATGGGTATTTAGATAATCTGACGCACTAACATAAATGCTTCTGCCGCTGCTAAGCTGACGGTTGAGCCGCGTTGTCGGGCAAGTGTTTCAATCGCCTGTAACGAACGAGGATGGGGTGCATGTTGCAGTTCACTTTGGTAACAATGCATCGCTTTTAACTTCAGATCAAGGTAATCGGTGATATCAATAAATACATTGGGAACGAAAGCAGTATCGCTCCAGGGAGGTGCCCATTCGGTTTCTGACAACGTTTCATAACAGAGCAGTTGCCGTACGGGACAATGGTTGATCGGACGTGCCGCCACTAGAGTCGCTTGATAAATTTTTTGATGATCTAAATGAATATCTCCGCGATGGGGTAAGTAGACGATTTGGGGTTGATATTTACGAATCATATTGGCGATCGCATCTGCCAATTGATAGCCTGGAATCGTGTCTAACTTGGGCGCGGGAAAGTCTAAAAAATGGGTATTAACAACGCCTAAAAGAGCGTGTGCCGTTTGTGCTTCTTGCCGCACTTCATCTTCATCATCAAAAGGATACAGATCAGGCGCACCCCGAGTCATCACTAATACCTGAACCTCGTCACCCTGAGCGCTATGACGGGCGATCGCACCGCCACAACCTAAGACTTCATCATCGGGATGGGGAGCAACAACCAATACTCGACTGTTCATGATGAATGAAAACCCGATTCTAGAAATTGCCGTGTCTGGGGACCACAGCAAAACAACACATCGATGATAGAAAGATTGGCAAGAAAACCGGCTTCTGGAAACAATTGGGGATAAGAAGGGGGGCTAAACTCTTGCCAGATCACCCTGACATTAGCCGCATCAAATTCAGCTAAATCCATATACTCGCGTCCCCCTGTACCTGACACATAGGCATCGGCTCCGACCGCTTTTGAAAGATTAATCAACAGCTCTGATTTATGACCTGAAACTGCCAACGTAGATGAATATACGATCGGTTTCTGGATGTCTAAAACATCCATAACCCACTGAATCAGCGCCATATTTAGCTGACAGAGACTACCCCATTCGTGCTCAAAAAAATACTGAAGCTCTTGAGCATAGGTACTAAAATAGGGAGCTCGCGCATAGTTTGTTTTAAGTGTTTGCCAATGCTTACGAGTCCAGGGAAAGTCTGTATTAATGCTTACTTCATTGATCAATTGTTTTTGTCGATGCAGCACAGGCACAGTCAACCATTGTTCGCCCTGATGAGTCTTCACTTTATTGCGATGCTGCAACCCCCGTCGCAAAAATTCCACATTGTCCATCGCCACAAAAATATCACCCTGGAAGAGTTTATGAAAAAACCCTAAATACGGTAGATATTGAGGTTGATGAATGACAGCAGACGTCATATCGGTGTTCTCCGTTGTTAATAGGGCAACGTGTTTTTTGCATATACGCCTTCTTTGCGTAATACAACTGGAATCGTGCGCAGCAAGATGACTAAATCAAGCCAGATCGACCAGTGATCGACATACCAGACATCCAGTCGAATGCGTTCATCCCAATCATTTTCCAACCCCCCTTTGACAGCTTCTAACGCCGTCATTCCCGGTAACATGAGCAAGCGTTTTTTCTGCCAATCACTATAGGTTGCCAATGATTCGAGTAAAAGTGGACGGGGACCAATTAAACTCATATCACCTCGGACAACATTTAACAGTTGGGGAAACTCATCCAAATGATATTCCCGCAAAAACCGCCCTACCGCTGTCACCCGTGGATCTCCTTTATAGGTGTCCAGCCCCGCCCCCATATGAATTGCTCCATCTACCATCGTGCGGAATTTGTAGATATAAAAGGGTTGCCCCAATTTTCCTAAGCGCTCTTGCACAAATAGAATCGGACCCGGAGAACTGAAGCGAACGGCGATCGCAATCGCAATCAACAGGGGTAGCAATAAAACCAGACCGATGCTGGCAAGCATCACATCTGCTATGCGTTTGAGCATCAAATAGACGCGCAGACTTTTAGGTTTAGACCAATAGGCTCGTTCAATAGCCTGCCATTGCTCTTGTGTCCAAGATGGTGTGGTTAACATTGGCAGTCACTCATTCATTACAAAATGGATTGTGGTTACAGGGTTTGATAAAATTCTGCTATCCAACCTGATTCAATCACCTAGTGTTGCAAACACGAAATTTTGCAACATGGGGGTTTGGGGGCTGTGCCCCCAAGAGGTGGTTTTCCCCCCTCCACCCCCTCTAAAACTTTTAAGTTGGTGTACTAGTGCTTGGTCAAGTATTTTCTGACGGGTGATGTGCCGCGCAAAGTGCGGCACATCACCCGTTTTAACCGTCAATTTTTAATGGACAGACCACTAGTCAGACAAACACTAACGTAATTAGAAGGATGATTGAACGTGCCCACAGGGTAGGAAAAATCAACGTTCTGGATAGGCTGTAAAACTACGTCAAGCTTTCAACACTATAAAGAAAAGGCTTTCAACCGTATTGCCACTTTGCCGAAAGCCATAGGCACCATGGGCAAGCTATTTCATCCCAAATTTCACATAGCAATTCCGGTAGTCCCCAAAAAGTCATGATTTTTTTAGGACTGCCGCAATCCCCAGTGGGTTGTGAGAGGCGTACTCCTTCGGGGTACGCCTCTCACAACCCGCTTATCTTACAGCTCATTTAGAACTGCCATAGATGGTTCGACAATACCCTCAATGCGCCTTGTGCAGCACCTATAGCAACTGTCTCAACGATCGCCACAGGGAGTTGACGATAAATTCTTAAGTTTTCCAAAAATTAGCCTATTTTTATTTGTCAGTAAAATACGATACAAAATAGATAGAAAGTTTCCACACTTCTTCGTCTAAATTCAGGAATAAAGCAGCCATTCGGATCTCAACACCTGTTCGAGTCGGCTCTTTATCCAGCCTTGCTCAAGAGCAGGATGGGTTTGAATATGAACCTAAAGGGTTCACATTCAAACCCATCCCAAAAATCAGCAACGCTCTTTATCCTACGTAACGTTTAGCCTTCCACCTTGTGCGGGAAGGGCAGATTTGGGCACGCAAAATTGAGGTTTAGCTATGAATCCGATCGCAGAAATATTATTAGAACAAGTCGCTTATGCTCAAGAGGTTGGTCGCCAGATTCTATCATCCAGCGGCTTGAATGGAGAGGGCATTATTTATGCGTTTGCGACGTCAGATACATTGATTATTAACTGTAAAGATATGGAAACAAGCTGGCGGTTTGATGAAGAGCAATGCAAATTGCAGACCGCGATCGCTCGATTGAAATCTTCGATTAAAACCATTGTGATTGAAAAAGCAGGCAAACCACTGTACTGCTGGTAACGGTGGCAGCTGATATCGTTCAACAATTTTGTTTGAGCGCGCCACGGCTCTGCCGTGGCGCGCTCATATGGAATCGCAGGTGATAAATCCATGATCCTACGGTATACAGCGCGTTGCACTTGAGTAAGCCATAGTTATTTTTGTGAGAGCCGCGCGGAGCGCGGCTCTCACAAAAACAGTCTGGTTGTAAGCGATTGAAAATCGCTATAACGTTGATGGTTTGTGTCTTTGGGGTACAAACCATCAAGTTTTGAATCAGTCCTTAATACGGATCGCTGAGGATTGGCAGCGCCGGTTGCTCTTCGATACCCAATTCACCCATATGAATCCGGTGTTCTGCTTCATCAAACTTCGCTTCAGCCGATCGCTCTTTCGTCAATAAAGAAACAAGGATACCGACGGCAAAGGCGAGAGGAATAGAGACTAGACCCGGATTTTTTAAGGGAAAAGGCGCAGTAGCATGTTTGAGAATGGTGACTTGAATCGTAGGCGATAGGTAAATCAGAATCAAGGATGACACCGTCCCCACCAACATACTGCTGACAGCTCCTTTGGTCGTAAACCGTCGCCACAGCATTGACATCAACAAAGCCGGGAAATTGGCACTGGCGGCGATCGCAAAGGCTAACCCCACCATATACGCCACATTCTGCCCCTTAAACACAATCCCCAAAATAATAGCTAGCACACCTAGCAGCAACGTTGCGCCCCGTGCCACTCTAAATTGCTCTGTTTCATCTGCATGACCGTGCCGTACCACATTCACCCACAAATCATGGGAGAGTGAAGCCGCCCCAGAAAGCGTTAGACCCGCAACCACAGCCAATATCGTGGCAAAGGAAACGGCTGCAATAAAGCCGAGGAATGCATCTCCACCCAACACTTCGGCTAGCATCGGAGCTGCCATATTGCCTCCGGCATCGACTTGCTTAATGGCATCTTGACCAACCAATGCCATCGCACCAAAGCCCAGGATGAAGGTGAGCAGATAGAAAAAGCCAATCAGGATCGTGGCATACACCACAGATGTCCGGGCAGCCTTGGCATTGGGCACCGTGTAAAAGCGCATCAAGATATGAGGCAATCCGGCAGTGCCCAGCATCAACGACAGCCCTAAAGAAATCGCATCTAACGGATCAGACACCTGCTTACCCGGAGCCAAAACCCCGACGCCATACTCGTCAGACGCAGCTTGAAATAAAGCAATGGGACTCATGTCAAACTTAGACAAAACCCAGACTGCCAAAACGACTGTGCCACCCAACAACAAAATAGCCTTGATAATCTGCACCCAGGTTGTAGCAATCATGCCCCCGAAAATTACGTAAGACAGCATTACACCGCCCACGATCATCACGGCAAGCTCATAATCGAGACCAAACAACAGCTTGATCAGATTACCTGCACCCACCATTTGAGCAATCAAATAAAAGCTCACCACTGCCAGTGTGCCGATCGCCGCCGCAATGCGCACAGGCTTTTGTTTTAGCCGGAATGCCACCACATCAGTAAAGGTGTAGGTGCCCAGGTTGCGCAACGGTTCAGCAATCAAAAACATGACGATGGGCCAGCCAACCAAAAACCCGATGGAGTAAATCAAGCCATCAAAGCCATTGAGGGCAACCAGTCCAGCAATGCCCAAAAAACTGGCAGCACTCATATAATCGCCTGCCAATGCCAGCCCATTTTGGAACCCACTGATCTTGCCCCCAGCGGCATAGTAATGGGCTGTGCTGGTGGTTCGTCGTGCCGCCCAATAGGTGATGCCTAAAGAGATGGCAATAAAAATAAAGAAAAAGAGAATCGCAGTCGGATTAAATTGCCCCAGCGTTGTGTTCATTGCTCGATTTGTTGGTTAGCACGAATGTTGGAAATTTTTTTGTCGAAATAGTGGTTTGTCCAGCGGACGTAGATATAAACCAGAACCCAGGCGGAGACGATGACGAGGGCACCCAATAAGATGCCAAGCGACAACCCCGGCACAATTAATGTGCCTAGCAACGGTTTGTTATAGGCAATCAACAAAATGAACCCAAAGTAAATCACCATCATGGCAATGGTGAGCCATAGCGAAAACCGCCATCGCTCTGCTGCCAGGTTTGTGACTGCCTGCATACGACGATCGTTCATAGATTTGTATCAATAGTTTCAATTTGGATCATTCTAGGGGAGAAGCGATCGCCTGATCTCATCTCCTTAATGAACTGTTAAGAATATATCGATGTAGTTAAATAAGCGTGGCGATCGCCCTATTCTACTGACCGATGACAGGGTTAATACTGACTGCCAGAGTATTGATCGCTAATGCTACAGTTTGACTGGGTCAACCTCTGAGAACGGCAATCGCTGCAATATACACCGGGATCTGCGGTTTAATGAATCCCAGTTTTGTTATGGTGCAGCTCCGTCACTCCACAACACCTGATTGCGAGTTCCTTGCCTGATAGAAAACCGTAAATATACTTATACAGCTAAATCGTTATATTACAGTTTTTAGATTAAAAGTTCTTAGGAGATTTCTAAGAGTAAATTTACCCTTTGATCTGGGCTTCGACTTCGCTCAGCCCACAAACTTCGAGCGTTGAGCGAAGTCGAAACGCAGGAATTCAGGTATTTTCTTGAGCAGAAATCTCCTTATTACTGACGTTCATGAATTGAGCAAACCCTACTTCTTTTTAAGCAAGCGACAGCTTCGCCGTCGCTCTCTTAAACACGCTCTTACAGCGCTTCGCGCTTGAAGATGTTTAGATTTTTTGTTATGTGCCGCGCGGAGCGCGGCACATAACAAAAAATCTGTAGCTTAAGCCATTGAAAATGTCTGTAAACAAAGAGGAATAGGTGTAATTCATCGCGGCTCCTGACCTCATTACCAAACTTAAAATCTTCTATAGCAATTGCGCTGTACACTATTTAGTCAACTCTGCTCAAAAGGACTAGCCCTCTTGACTTCGAATTCCCCCAAATTTCCGATGAAACAATTTGCCCCCCAACTCAATCCCAGCCGGCGACGTTTTTTACAATTTTCTGCCGGTGCTGTTTCCAGCCTTGTTTTAGCCAATTGTCAGCGATCGCCATCCGACTCATCGTCGTCCGAATCTACAGACGCCTCAACGACGCCCCAGGCAGGTTCCTCTGAGCCTCTGCATATCTATACCTGGGCAGACTACTCCAACGAGGATGTTTACAAACGGTTTACTGAAAAAACTGGAATTGCAGTCGTTGCCGATATCTACGACGCCAACGAAACCATGCTTGCCAAACTTCAGGCGGGTGGAGGAAACCAGTACAGCATCATCTACCCGTCTGACTATATGGTCAAACAGATGATCGAGTTAGAGTTGCTGGCAACGGTTGATCATGCTCGTCTCACAGGCTTAGACCAACTCCTCGATAAATGGCAAAGCCCTCCCTATGATCCCGAAAATGCCCACAGCATTCCTGTCAGTTGGGGCACAACTGGGTTTATCTACGACACCACCGTTTTAGACACTGCGCCCGACGATTGGAACTATCTTTGGGACAACACAGATAAGTTAACGGGCAAAATCACGTTGCTTGATGATGTGCGAGAAGTGATGGGAGCCACTCTGAAATCTCTGGGGTATTCCTACAATTCCACCGACCCGAAAGAGTTGGAAGAAGCCTATCAAAAACTATTGGAACTGAAACCCGCGATCGCGTCTTTTCAATCCTTTGGTTGGGAAGATCAATTGATTGCAGGCGATCTGAGCTTGAGTATGACCTACTCCATTGTTGGCAATGCGTTACCTGCGGATCATCCCAACCTCAAGTACGTCATTCCTAAGAGCGGCACATCGGTGTGGACCGATACGTTAGCGATTCCCAAAACTGCACCCAATATGGACGCTGCCTACGCCTGGATCAACTTCATGTTAGAACCTGAAAATGCCGCCTATGCCGTCGAACAACTCACGTTTGCGACACCGAACAAAGCAGCGTTTGAGTTGTTGCCAGCCGAGTTGAAAGACAATACCGACTTGTATCCCACGACTGAAATGCTGGCAAACTGTGAAGGGATCGCGCCCGTAGACGATGCCATTGACTTGTATGACAAGTACTGGACAGAGTTGCGCAGTGCATAACGCGATCGCCCTCATTTCAATCTGATCCCTGAGCATCCAGAAAGTTAGCGATCGCTTGATTAAAAGCGATCGCTTTTAGTAAAAAGCACTCATACAGACATCGCTACAGTTGAAGGACAAGAGCATACAGAAAAACGGTGAGTCACCCAACCCACTCATCATCAGGAAGCGATCGGTGAACCGCAAGCAGCAATAGCCGAATTACAAAGAATTTTGCCAGAATTGGGTGAGTGTGTCAGTTTATCGGGATGGAGGAAGAACGATGCAGAGTATCAAACTAAAATCTCATATTGGTAGCGATGGTCTGTTAAAGGTGCATTTACCGAATATGAAAGACACAGATATTGAGGTTATCATTGTCTATCAAACTAGCTTGCCCAAAGATGCTAAAGCAGTCGATCTTTCACAGTTTTACGGCTGCATCCAGGATGACTCATTCTTCAGACACCCTCAACCCGAACAACCTGAACGCGAACCTTTGGAATGAACTATTTGCTGGATACCAATGTCTGCATCATCTATCTAAAAGGCAGAAATTTAAACTTAAAACAGAAACTTGAGTCAATTCCAAATCAAGAGATTGCCGTCTGTTCGATCGTCAAGGCAGAACTTTGCTTTGGGGCAATGAAAAGTGCCGATCTAGAACGTAACTTTGCTTTACAGCAGACATTCTTGGCGCAATTTGTCTCACTTCCGTTTGACGATCTTGCGGCTATGACCTTTGGGGTGATCCGATCGCAGTTAGAAACTAACGGAACACCGATTGGAGCCTATGACTTACAAATAGCCGCGATCGCTCTAGCAAATAATCTTACCCTGGTCACTCACAACACACGAGAATTTGAGCGGGTGGATGGATTGCAACTTGAAGATTGGGAAGTTGAAGCTTAAGCAAAAAATTTATAGAAGAATGAGTTAGGTACAAAATCGGCAAAGTCAATCTAAATCGTGCGATCGCTCTTGCATTTGAACGGTAGAGTGATAGAACTTTGTACCCTTTTTTGTGGAAATCTATTAAAATGGATTCAGTCATTCACCCCAAAGCCGAATCTTAGGTATAGAATTAAACCTAGATTACTTCGGTAGTTTGGAGGGGCGAGGTGCGTTTCCGATTTAAAGACAAGAAACTCGAAGCCCTCTATACGGAGGAGAAAAATGCGCATAAATACCCCAATGTAATTGATGATTTCTTTGAAGTCATGGCGATTATTGGTGCCGCACTGAATGAACGGGATCTGTATGCCAATAAAGGGCTTCACTTTGAGAAGTTATCTGGGCAGCGTGGCAAACAGGGACAGCGATCGCTGCGATTGAACAAACAATGGAGACTGGTTGTCGTGTTAGAAGCAGACCAGGACGGTTCATACCTCCAGATCATCGATATTGAAGACTATCACTGATCGCAGAAGAAGGGGAGAGATAGCAATGACCCAACAGTTATCACCTGCCAGAGTTCCACCACCCGGACGGATTCTGATGCGTGAGTTAGAAACTCGTGGATGGACGCAAAAAGACTTGGCAGAAATTACAGGGCGACCTATTCAAACGATTAATGAAATTATCCAGGCAAAAAAGCAAATTACACCCGAAACTGCTCTAGAACTAGCAGAGGCTTTTGGGACATCTGCTGAATTCTGGACGAATTTGGAAACCAACTATCGCTTACATCTTGCTAAAAAGGAGGGGCAGGGACAGAACATTGCTCGTAAAAGCCGGCTTTATAGTCTTGCCCCGATTTCAGAATTAATCAAACGAGGATGGATTCAAGCAACTGATTCAATTGAAGAATTAGAAAGGAGAGTCTGTGATTTTTTCGACATCGACTCGATCAATGATCAGCCCCGTCTAACTATCAATTTTCGCTGTTCTCAAGAGCGCAATCCAGAGAGCATTGCTCAATTAGCATGGGCAAAGCAGGTGGAGAACCTGGCAAAACAGCAAAAGGTAGCTTCGTTTGATCGAGACAAATTACAGGCTGCAATTCCTAAGATTCTGGAGTTTGCTGAGAAACCAGAGGGTGTGCAATACGTTCCTGACTTGCTCTTAGCATTGGGAGTTCATTTTGTGATTGTGCCTCACTTGAGCAAAACTTATCTGGATGGTGCTGCGTTTTATCTGGGTAGTCGTCCAGTTGTTGCACTAACTTTGCGATATGACCGTATTGATTCATTCTGGTTCACGCTGATGCATGAACTGGGGCATGTCGTAGCAGGACACCAAGGTAGCTATTTAGATGATCTGGGAAATCTGGAAGTGAATAATGAAGAGTCAGAAGCAAACCAACTAGCTGCGAATTGGCTAATTGATCCAATCGCACTCCAAGAGTTTGTTGCAAAGCACCGACCTCGATTTTCTCGGAAGGCGATCGAAGAATTTGCACAGAAGCAAAAACGACATCCGGGAATTATTTTGGGGCGTTTACACAACGATCAGTTAGTTCCACATAAAAATATGAGGTCATTACTAGTTAAAGCTAGCCCATTCCTTGAACCAGTAGTAGGTACGGTGAAATAGTATGGCAAGAGCTATTGCTGCTCGGATTCAAGGAGATGACTATCAAGCGCGTTGGTTCTGGATTCAAGCTTGTCGCCTCTTCACCCCGCTAACAAAAGTGGTAAAAGTTGCTTATGAAGCAAACGGAGTCAAGTCCTTTGATGATGTTGTAGTTTACTACGATGACATGGTAGATGACGAAGGTAACGCGCTCCTTGCAGAGTACTACCAAGTTAAATTCCATGTTACTTCCGCTGGAGCTTTTACATGGCAAGGCATGATGGATCCAACTTTCATCAACGCTGCTTCTGTTTCCATCCTTCAGCGTCTCCAGAATGCACAGCAACGATTTGCTCCCAATGGGACAGAAGCACATTTCATTCTTTACTCACCTTGGCAAATCCATCCTGATGATCTACTTGCAGAAATCCATTCTGTTGCAGATGGCAGATTGGACTGGCATAGATTAGCTCAGGGGGGTGACAAATCAAAGATGGGACGAATTCGGAAAACTTGGCGTGAACACTTAAAACTTGATTCAGATGATGAATTAAGAGTATTACTGCGGCCGTTGCGAATATTGTCTGGAAAGACTCTTACAGAACTTAGTGAGAAACTCAACGATAAGCTATATCAGGCAGGGCTAAAGACTGTTGAAGAAGGGGTGCTTATTCATCCTTATGACGATTTAGCACGCAGATTGATCCAGAGTGGCAAAACTGAATTTGTTCGTTCTGACGTTGAAGCTATTTGTAAGCGGGAGAATCTATGGATGGAATTACCCACTTCTAAACCAAGTGCTTATCAAGTAGGTATCCGAAGTTTTCTGCGTTGGGCAGAGAATTTGGAAGATGAAACTGATGCGATGCTAGATCTTTTGCGTTGGTTTGATGGACGTGATATTAAATCTCCTGAGTTATGGCAGGAGCGAGTCTACCCAGAAATACAACATTTTCTTGCAGCCTTAAATCCTGGTCAAATCTGCCACCTCCATCTTCATGCCCATCTTTCAGTAGCCTTTGCAGCAGGTTACTGTCTCAACTCCAAATCAGGTATTGATGTAGCAGTCGTACAATCTACACGATCTGGACGGTTAATTTGGCATCCCACTCTCAATCCTAACCAAAATGTTTATCCAGTATGGACATTTACCGAAGAATTATTAGCCGAAGAAGATTTGGATACTGCAATCGCGATCGCAGTAACACACGACATTACCCAAGATGTAAAATTTTACTTAGCTCAGAATCAGTTACCTATTCGCCGAATTATCTCCGCAACATTACCTGGTGGACCCAGTCCACGAGCAATTCTGGATGGAGATCATGCAAAACTATTAGCCGATCAATTGTCTAATTATCTGAAAACAAAACGCACCATCATAGAAAGACAAAACAAGCTTCATATTTTTGCCGCCGCGCCTAATGGTTTGGCTTTCTTTATTGGACAGGTTGCTCATAGCTTCGGAATTACGGTGTTGTATGAATATGACTTTGACACTAATCTGCCCGGAGCTTATCAGCAATCCATAACGTTGCCACCGCTATCTTAACTTAAGCGTCGCTTGCTATATCTCCTGAATCACCATCAATTAAGTATGAAACTACCTTCCTATTTCAATGACTTCCTGTCCAACATCCGTTCTACAGATAAACAAGTTGATGATTACAAGACGGGTCATAAAACTTTAAGAAAAAGACTACACGAAGACGAAGTATTATCTCCTATTATTGTGAGTACTTTTTTACAAGGTAGTTATCGGCGTGCAACTGCTATTCGACCACGATCTGGTAAACGAGCAGATGTTGATATTATCGTTGTTACTAAACTTAGCGAGGATGAATATACACCGGAAAAAGCTCTAAATGTATTTATTCCCTTCCTTGATAAGTACTATAAAGGCAAATATGAACCTCAGGGTCGCTCTTTCGGCATTGAGTTATCTTACGTGGATCTTGATTTAGTTATCACATCTGCTCCCTCAGAAAGTGAAATGGGTATTTTGCAATCTGAGAGCGTCACTACTGACGATACACCGGAGACTGTAGATGATTGGCGGCTGGTTACTGCGTGGGTTTCTACTGATACAAGGCTATCTAAATCTTCTTCTTTTGTTGAAAACCGTTTGGATGCCGCTAGAAAACAGCCTGAGTGGAAGATATCCCCTCTTCGGATTCCAGATCAAGATACACAACAGTGGCAAGATACTCATCCGTTGGCTCAAATTCAATGGACATGCGAAAAGAATCGAAGTTGTAATAAACACTATGTAAATGTTGTAAAAGCGCTTAAGTGGTGGCGCAGAATTAATCATGCAACACTTAAATACCCAAAGGGATACCCTGTAGAACATTTAATTGGTCAATGTTGTCCCGATGAAATCACTTCAGTTGCAGAGGGTGTAACCAAAACACTGGAAAAAATTGCGGCTGACTATAAATGGGATGCCTTACTTAAAAGACCTTTGGATTTGCAAAATCATCCAGAACTGGGTGATCATGGAGTTCCAACGCATAATGTATTCAAGCGAGTTTCTGGCGAAGATTTTTCAGAGTTTCATGCTCAAGTGTGCGAAGCTGCAAAAATTTCTCGAATAGCGTTTGATAGTGAGGATATTTACGAAAGTATTGAATATTGGCAAAAGCTTTTTGGTAAGGATTTTCCTGATAAGGGAGGTAATGGAAACAACAGTAATAATCCTACAAGTGGAGGATTTACGCCAAGGCAAGGACAAACAACTGTTGGAAGAAATCGGTTTGGATAATGGAATCTTTGAGACAGCCTCCTGAGATACTTTTGGTTGCCCGTCGAGCACTTGACGAACTTAACTTGGTCGTGATCCTCAAAGACTGGGAATGGTACGAGCATGTTGAGCAATGGGTGCTTTATTGCAGGATTAGTATTGATAGCCTATCTGACAGCCTCATTCCACAATCAACCGATTGGTATGTTTTGGTCGATTCAGAATACCCGTGGGGAGATATTCAGTTCTATCCTGCTAAGGGAGGCGGGATTACAAAAACTTTTCCTCATCAGATGTTTAACAGCGATTCTATTAGTAAAGTTCCTTGGCGTACTGGTGCAATCTGTGTGGCAAGTGATCAACATCTTCTTGCTCGTCATGGCTATGAAATAGAACCATTTGATCCTTACGAACGTCTTTCCTGGCATTTTCAAAGAGCAATCGATTGGCTTCAAGCTGCTTCTACCAATAGCTTGGTTAATGCAGGAGATCCTTTTGAACTACCTCATTTCCCTCTTTCGGAGAGTACAAAAATTGTTTTCTCCGAAAACCCTGAGTCTTTGAAGCAATGGCAAAGTATATCGGATTTAGTTGGATTAGTTGATTTATCATTTTTACGGCAGAAACCCGATATCTTATTTGTAAAAACATTCCACTCAACTCAAGGGAAAGGTTTAATAACTCCCAACTGGGGAGCAGTAATGGAAGGTATTGAGGAAGAGCCAACTAAGGGGATTTGGATACGTTTAAGCACCCCTCCCGTCCTTCCGCCTTGGCAAGTTCCAGAAACATGGGGAGATTTTAGAAGAGTTTGCCACATGCAAGGAAGTGATCTAGACACCTTACTAAAAGAAGTTTTGAGGTTTCTTCGAGATGGTAAACCCCATGTACTTTTACTGGGCTTTCCAATTCCCAAGCAAGTCGGTAGTTTTCCTCATCAAATGCATTGGCAGCCTGCTTTGATACCTGTTTTATCCAAAGGAACAAAAACGGCAGACGGGTTTAGACCAAATGAGAATGGATATTGGCAGCGAGATCGCACCGTTCTTCTCCACAAAGATGTCGATCTACAGTGGATAAATTCAGAAAACTGGCACCCAGATCAGATATCAACTCGTGGCAAATTATCTGAAAAGATTACTACGAAAAAAGTCCTCATTATAGGTGCCGGAGCGATTGCTTCAGCGATCGCAGAAATGTTAGTTCGTGGTAGTGTTTACGATCCAAAAATTCTTGACTCAGATGTTCTCACTATAGGCAATCTAACTCGTCATACATTAGATCTACAGTATCTTCAAGTCTCTAAATCTTTGGGTATTGCTAATCGCCTCAACTTTGTCTCTCCTCATGCAAGGGTTGAAGCTGTACATGATGATTTTCCACCGAAAGATGAAGTGCAAAGAGATACTCTACAGCAGTTTGAAGTAATTCTTGATTGCACAGGAAACGATGTCGTGCTTCATCGTTTGGAAAGTTTCGCCTGGAAATCTACTAAAACATTCTTCTCAATATCATTGGGTTTAGCAGGTAAGCGTTTATTTCTCTTTGCATCTCAAGGGAATAAGTTTCCCCATACAATCTTTCGAGAAGAGCTAAATCCTTGGCTTCAGCAAGAACTACAGGAGTATGAAGACCAACAATTACCCAGAGAGGGTATTGGATGTTGGAACCCGGTATTTCCAGCACGTTCAGATGATATATGGATGTTAGCATCTATTGCAGTCAAGCATATGGAGGCACTGCTAAAGTCTCCCATCTTCAATCCAAACTTGACTGTTTTTGAACAAATTTACGAGGATGGTATTTTTACAGGAGTTCATCGAGTTTACTGTAGTACTTACGATGACTGATTTTTTAGAATACTGGTCTGAGGATAAAAAATTTGGACTTAGAATCAGTCAACAGAATTTAACCCGTCTTCTTCAATTATGCGGTTCTGCTGGCAAGCATGAAACAGGAGGAATTCTTGTTGGCTTTTACAATGAAGTACACAATTGTGCGGTTGTAACAGGAATTTCTAAACCACCGCCTGATTCGAGAACAGGTAGAACTTGGTTTGAGAGAGGTATACGGGGACTTCAACAATGGCTAGACACCTTATGGCTGCAAAAACAGCACTTTTATTTGGGCGAATGGCATTTTCATCCACAAGCAGATCCCGCTGCAAGCCAAGAAGATATTGAGCAGATGCAACAAATTTCACAATCAAAACTCTATCAATGTCCAGAACCAATACTCTTGATTATAGGCGGAAGTCCTCCTAAACACTGGAATGTAAAAGTCTATGTCTTTCCGCTAAATAGCCCTTTTTTAGAATTAATTAGGTAAATTACACTAAAAATTGTGGTTAAGCTATTATCTGACAAGACTACGAAATAAGCTAGACGTAAAAAGAGTTGTTTATTGTAGATACTGGAGATCAAGAGGCAGTGTGGCTGAGTTTAACCATGACGACTCAGAATCTTGACTTACCGATCGCCCAAATTAAAGAACTCTGCGATCGCTGGCAGATCACGGAGTTTGCTTTGTTTGGTTCGGTTCTACGCGATGACTTCAAACCGACGAGTGATATTGATGTATTAATCACCTTTGCGCCCAATGCCCGAAAAGGGCTGTTAACCCTGGCTCGGATCAAGGATGAATTAGAAGAATTATTTGAGCGGAAAGTCGATATTTTGACGAAGAAATCGATTGAGCAGAGTCAGAATACCAGCCGCAGTCAGAATATTTTGAAATCGGCTCGGGTGATTTATGTCGCGTGATCAGCAATCCATTCAGGATATATGGAACGCCGCCCAGGAAATCTTGAGCTTTACGGCAGGGATGGATTATCAATCCCTGGTGAGCGATCGCCGAACTCAAGCGGCTGTGCTTTCAACGGGCACAGAAGGAATATTACTGCTTCAACACAGCAAGTAGTACTGCCGACAGGTAGAACCCAGCCCCGACTCCACATCCCAGAGTCGGATGGTGTTGTCGAGGCTGCTGCTCGCAATTAATCGCTGATCGGGGCTAAATTGCACAGTCCATACCGGGGCCGCATGACCCTGCAAAAGCGAATTGATCGATTCAAACAACCCACAAGATTAATGATTGCAATCTTTGCGCTGTGTTAGTGGTGAGATGACTTACGATTGTAGTTTCAGCCAATTCATCTGGGTGCTGCCTGTACACTTTCTATCATGATGAATCCTGATGAAGCCCTAGTTTTGCTGAATGTGCTGCTGCCAGAGCAAAAGCTCAAAGACTTGCAAGAGCTGGTGTTTCGCTATTCTTGTCAGGGGTGGACTTATGCTGAAATTGCCGCACATGCGGGCTACGATGTCGGACATATCCGCGATGTTGGGGCGAAACTGTGGCAGCAGTTGTCGATCGCCCTGGGTGAATCTGTGACAAAGAATAATGTGCAGGCAGTCATGCGGCGGCGCACCTTGCAGCAGCAATCGGCTCCTCTTCTGAGTTCAGCCGTTGATCTTCCCGTCTCGGGCAGAGCCGCATTGCAGGGGTATGCTCCACCCCGAGCCGCAACATCTAGCCGCCAGCACTGGGAAGAAATCATTGATGTGCCCGTTTTTTACGGTCGCACGGAGGAACTCACCCAGCTAGAGCAGTGGATTGTCACCGACCAGTGCCGACTGATCGCCCTGCTGGGCATGGGTGGGATTGGTAAAACAACGCTGGCGATCAAACTGGTGGAACGGTTGCACGATCGATTTGAAGTGGTGGTTTGGCGATCGCTATGCAATGCTCCACCTGTTGAGGAATTGCTGGCAACAGTGATTCATCTGCTGTCAGAACAGAAATTAGCACTGCCCACAACTCGCGCTGAGCTGATGGCGCTGTTGATGGAGCATTTGCGTTGCTGGCGCTGTCTGCTTGTGTTTGACAACGCCGAAACGGTTTTAGAACAACAGACTGTAGATGGATATGCAGAACTATTTCAACGAATTGGAGGAGAACGCCACGCCAGCTGTCTAGTGCTGACCAGTCGCGAGAAGCCGAAACCGTTCGATGTGCTGGAGGGAAAAACGCTGCCCGTCCGCACAATTGCTCTCAGCGGATTGCAGTTCGAAGCCGTCCAGGCGATTGTCACCGCCAATGGCTGTTTTTATACCTCAGAAACGGAGCTGCACCGGCTCATCGAGCAATATTCCGGCAATCCTCTGGCGCTGAAAATTGTCTCCACTACCGTGCAGGATTTGTTTGATGGCAGCATCGCTCAGTTCTTGGAGCAAGGTACGATCGCTTTTGGCAACATTCGCACGCTGATTGCTGAACAGTTCCACCGCCTGAGCGAACTGGAAAAGCAGGTGATGTATTGGCTGTGCATTTATCGGGAGTGGGCGGGAATTGCCGAACTGCGGGCAGATTTTGTTACGGAACGATCGCAGGTGCAGTTGCTGGAAGCCTTGCAGTCGCTGAGACGCTGTTTTTTGATTGAGCGCACAGCAGGGCGATTTACGTTGCAACCCGTGGTGATGGAGTATGTCACCGATGATTTTGTCGAGCAAATGGCTGAGGAAATTAAAACGCAGACCGTGCAACTCTTCAGCAGCCATGCCTTGATTAAAGCGGATGCCAAAGATTATGTGCGTGAAAGTCAAATTCGCATGATTCTGGCTCCCCTGGTGACTCGGCTGATCACAGACTATCGATCGCCCGCCGCCGTTGCTGAGCAGCTCGATCGCTTGCTGGTCAAGCTGAAAACTGAATATGGCACCGCCGCCGGATATAGCGGCGGCAATCTGATCAATCTGCTGCATTATCTCAACGTCGATTTGAGTGATTATGACTTTTCCCGCCTGAGCATCTGGCAGGCATATTTGCAAAACGTCAGGCTCCAGGGCACAAATTTTGCCCATGCCGATCTAGCAAAATCGGTGTTTACTGAAACGCTGGCAACGCCAGCCGCTGTTGCCTTTAGCCCTGATGGACAATGGTTGGCAACGGGTGATCTGAATGGCGAAGTGCGACTGTGGCGATCGGGCGATGGCAAAAGTCTGCTGGCGTTGCGTGGGCACACGAGCTGGGTGTGGTCGCTGGCGTTCAGCCCTGACGGTCGCACCCTGGCCAGCGGCAGTGACGATCGCACGATCAAACTATGGGATCTGGACACGGGTCACTGTCTACAAACCTTGCATGGCCACTCTGGCTCGATCTGGTCAGTAACTTACAGCCCAGATGGGCAATTTGCCAGCGGCAGTGAAGACCAGACGATCAAGCTGTGGGATTTGAATACAGGGCACTGTTTGCAAACGCTGGAGGGGCATACAAACTGGGTGCGCTCCGTTGCCTTTTGCCCGATCGCCCCGATTCTGGCCAGCGCCAGCGACGATGCCACAATTAAGCTATGGAATCTGCACACTGGAACGTGCGATCGCACCTTGAGCGGACACGACGGTCAGGTCTGGGCGATCGCGTTTCATCCCAGCGGCGAATTTTTGGGCAGTGGCAGCAGTGACCATACCGTGCGGCTGTGGCAGATTCAAACGGGTGAGTGTCTGCGGATCATGCGCGGACATACAAACTGGGTGCGGGCGATCGCGTTTCATCCCAGCGGCGACGTTTTGGGCAGCGGCAGTGAAGACCAGACAATCAAACTGTGGGATGTGCAGTCCGGACAGTGTCAGCATACGTTCACAGGTCATGCCAACTGGGTGCGATCGATTGCCTTCAGCCCGGATGGTCAAACCTTGGTCAGCGGCAGCGGCGATCACTGCGCCAAAATTTGGGATCTGGCTACAGGCAACTGTCAGCGGACGCTCACAGGCTATACCAATCGCGTCTGGTCGGTGGGCTTCAGTCCCGATGGAAAAATGCTGGCTAGCGGCAACGACGACTACACGATCAAGCTCTGGCATATTGCCAGCGGCAGATGCATTCACAGCTTGCAGGGGCATGGCAGTGCCGTTTGTGCGATCGCGTTTCATCCTGATGGCGAAGTCCTGGCTAGCGGCAGCAGCGACCAGACGGTGAAGCTATGGGATCTGCAAACCGGACGCTGGCTACAAACCCTGCGCGGACATACGAGCCGCATCTGGTCAGTCGCGTTTAGCCCCGATGGTCGCCTGCTGGCCAGCAGCAGCGATGATTGCACCATCAAGTTGTGGGATTGGCGCACAGGGCAATGTCACCAGACGTTGCGCGGACATACAAGTTGGGTCTGCTCGATCGCCTTCAGCCCCGACGGTGAGCAACTCGCCAGCGGCAGCTACGATCAAACACTGAAAGTGTGGGATCTGCATACAGGAGAATGCTGTCAAACCTTTGAGGGACACACGATGTGGGTGTGGTCAGTGGCTTTTAGCCCAACGGGCGAACAATTGGTCAGCGGCAGCGGCGACCAGACCGTAAAGCTGTGGAATCTGCACACCGGACAGTGCGATCGGACGCTGCATACCCATTCCAGCCGCATCTGGTCAGTGGCATTTAGCCCAGACGGGACGCTGCTGGCTACGGGTGGCAGCGATCGCACGATTAAGCTGTGGCATTTAGACACAGGCGAATGCATCCAGACGCTCTGCGGTCACACGAGCCTCGTCTGGTCGGTGGCTTTCAGTCCAGATGGTAGTTCGATCGCCAGCGGCAGCCAGGATGAAACGATCCGCCTGTGGGATTTAGAAACGGCAACCTGTCTCCAGATTCTCAAAGCCGATCGCCCCTACGAAGGCATGAATATCACAGGCGCAACCGGATTGACTGAGGCGCAAATCGTGACGCTACGGACGCTGGGCGCAGTTTCAAAATAGATGGATTGAATCCCCCAAATCCCCAACGCTAAGGATCGTGGATTTAATCAAACCAAATTCTTTTTGAGAGAGCGACGGCGGAGCCGTCGCTCTCTCAAAAAGAATTACAGGTTATTTACAGCGCTTCTCGCTTGGATATGTTTAGATTTTTTGTTGTGTGCCGCGCGGAGCGCGGCACACAACAAAAAATCTGTAGCTTAAGCAATTGAAAATGGCTGTAATTTGTGATCTTTAAGGACTTCCCAGCCAATTTCCCGTCAAAATCCTCCAACTTTGAGGAATTTAGGAGACGAGATGCAGAATCTTGAGATCGATCGAATCCGACATCAGGATGTGATCTTTTCCGACATTTAACCCGACTTTCTCAGACTGCCAAACAAAATGCCAGTTTCTATGCTGAATATAGGCGATAAACCTGTGGGTGAAAGCAGTGAATTCAATCCAGTAATTTACCCTGTTTTCAGTTCACGCCCACATTTCTTTCTTACTTTTCAGGAGAAAATCATGGCTAACGTAAATCTAGTACACCAACTTAAAAGTTTTAGAGGGGGTGGAGGGAGTAAAATCCCCTCTTGGGGGCGCAGCCCCCAAACCCCCATATTGCAAAATTTCGTGTTTGCAACACTAGTACACCAACTTAAAAGTTTTAGAGGGGGTGGAGAGGGTAAAACCCCCTCTTGGGGGCGCAGCCCCCAAACCCTCATATTGCAAAATTTCGTGTTTGCAACACTAGGTTTCTTAAGTCTCGGTGAAGTAGCAGTTGAAAGTGGAACGCGACAGAGAAGAGGTTTAGGAATCAGAACTAATACTTATATATTTGAAACTGGGTCAATGGTTGCCAATGTGGCAATGGCATCAGATTCATCTTCAAGCACCCTTCGCTTTCACACTTGACGGCAGCTCCAGCCTTGATATTGGTGTCCATGAGCTGGGCAAACAGAAGGGCGATGTCAAGATTCGCGTGGTGCAAGACCTGAATGGCAATTGCAAGTCTGCCAGTCGAGGGGCAATACCCGGTTTCAGGTCAACTTCGAGCACAGCCCAATCACTGCATAAAGTGGCTCAGCAACGATGGTGCCAATCATATCTCTGTTAGCACTGCCGTTTAGAACAAATCCCACATTTCCCAATAGAACTGGTTCCCATGAAAAGCATTGATCCAACCTCACATTCCAACGCTCAGTCAAACATTGCTCCTTTTAAGTTTGAACAGTCCACCTCAACCCACACTTCAATACAGTCTAATGTAACTTGCGAACAAGACTCATTCTGGACTCGTTTTTGGAACGGCTTACTTAATGTCTTGATGCCTCGCTTAGAACCTGAAGTTGTTCATAAAGCTAAATCGGACGGCACTGAGTATTATGAAGTCTATGATCCAATGACAGGATATTTCCAAACTTTTGGCACCGAATTAGAAATACGAATTTGGCTCGAACGCCGCTTTTAGCAGAACGATGTAACCCATCAACCCAGCAAGTTACCAACTTCAAGGTCAATTGAAGTGAACTAAGCGCAGCAGCAAATGCGCTGTTCCAATCATCAACATTTTTTCTATTTGTTTGACTGCAAACCTTGTACTGATGAGAAGGGCACGCATGCTGCTCTCTTCTTTAGCCTGCGTTGATCACGCAAAATAGCAGATTTATCTACTTGAGGAATCAACAATGCTAGCATTTATGGAGTCAATAGCTCTTGATCGAGCAGAGCCAACTTTATTCGCGCAGTTTCAGCAAGATGCTCCTGCGCTAATTCAGGAGGATTTATATTTTGGTCGCAATATTGGCACGACTGGGCAAGTAACAGAAACAGAATTTCAGCAGTTTCTCAATCAAATCATTACGCCACTTTTTCCCGATGGGCTAACGGTCTATGACGCTAAGGGACAATTTTTAGATAGCACTAATACACAGATTCGTGAACCGAGTAAAGTTGTTTCCTTGCTCTACGAAGACAGCTTGATCAACCAGCGATCAATTAATCAAATCATTGATGCTTACAAGAATCAGTTTCAGCAAGAATCTGTTCTGCGAGTTGCCAATCAAGACATTACTGTCAGCTTTGATCCTGCTGATGATTCGATCGAGAATGATCCAACACCTGAATTAATTCAAGTTGACCTCTACTTTGGTCGCAACATTGGCACAACTGGAAAAGTTTCTGAGCGACAGTTTCAGCAGTTTCTCAATCAGAAAATCACCCCCCAGTTTCCAGATGGATTAACGGTGTACGACGCGGATGGGCAGTTTCTAGACAGTTCTAACTCACTGATTCAAGAGCCAAGCAAGGTAGTTTCGTTGATCATTGAAGACACTGAAGCCAATGAGCAAGCGATCGACACAATCATCAATCAGTACAAGCACCAATTTCAGCAAGAATCGGTTTTGGAAGTTGTCAATGAAGAAGTCAAAGTCGGTTTCGATGGCTCAGAGGATTTGATTGATAATGATCCAGTGTCAGAACAAATTCAGGTTGACCTTTATTTTGGACGCAATATTGGCACAACTGGAAAAGTAACCAATCGAGAATTTCAGCAATTCTTGAATGATGTGGTGACACCAGAATTTCCCGATGGACTAACTGTCTACGACGCAAAAGGGCAATTCTTCGATCAATCAGAACGATTGATTCGTGAACCCAGCAAACTGGTTTCTCTCATTATTGAAGATACACAGGCGAATGAGCAATCTATCGCTAAAATTATTGCTGCTTACAAACATCAGTTTCAGCAAGAATCAGTGCTGCAAGTGGTTGATGAAGAAATTGGAGTTGCTTTTGGTTCAGTCCCAGTACCCATTGAAATGCGGCGATCGCATTCTGCTTTGAATCATGGCAGCAGCGATCGCATGATCGACGGTAGCAACTCTTTACTCAACGGTAACTCACGTTTCGATTGCTTTGCTTATTTATCAACAGGAAAAGCCCAAACCGAAAGCTATGCAGAACGCTTGAATCAAAATCCATTTATGTTAGGGGGTGCAAGCTGGATACGAGCAAGCGGTCATCAACCCCTACCGCTTTCAGACCAGGGCTATAGCCGTACTATGACTTTCTCAAGCTTCTGAGGAGATTTAAAGCGATTCATCATCTTTCGGCTGTAATTTTTTATTTCTACTTTTGGAGGTTTCTATGCTTCATCACGTTTCTTTTGCGGTTCGCGATCCCCATCACGTTGCTGAAGTCGTTGCCGAATTATGGCACGGGAAGATCATGCCTTTCCCAGGTCATGCGGGCAGTTTCATTGCGCTGGCGATGGATGCCTATGGTACGGCGATCGAGTTTCTGCCCAAAGGATCTGTCCTTAAACCTGCATCAGGGGAGTCGAGTGAGTGGGGGCGAGAGCCAAATTTGACCGGCTATACCGCCACTCACGTCAACATGGCGGTTCCTATTAGTGAGGCAGAAATTTATGCAATTGCAACTCGAGAAGGGTGGCGCGCCGTTCGCTCTGGTCGGCAAGGCTTGTTGGAGCTGATTGAATTCTGGATTGAGAATGAAATCATGCTAGAACTGATGCCGCCCAACTTAATGGAAGGGTATCAGTCGCTTGTGCAGCCTGAGAATCTGAAAGCGATTTTCAATCTGGAATGAAGTGATATCTACAATCCCATACTTTCAAAACTGCAACATGTTAATCAGGATTCGAGACAAGAGCTAACCTATGGCTGACATCGAAATTTATAGTGCAGCACTCTGTCCATTTGCCCATCGATCGCGCTTAGCGCTACTCGAAAAAGAAGTCCCGTTTCAGCTGATCGAAATTGACCTGCAAAACAAGCCCGACAACTTTAGCGATATTTCTCCCTATGGCAAGGTACCTGTGCTCAAGCATGGCGATCGCCGGGTCTGGGAATCGGCCATTATCAATGAGTATCTGGAGGAGACGTTTCCAGAACACCCGCTGCTGCCTAAAGACGCTTTTCAGCGTGCTCAGGCGCGGATTTGGATCAATTTCGCGGATACCCGATTGTTCGCGGCGTCTGGCAAGTTGCTATACGGTAGCTCTGACCCACACCAGCAAATAGAAGCGGCAAAAGAATTGGTCAAGCACTTGCAATTCATCGAACACGAGGGTCTGCAAAAACAGAAGGATGGTCCTTACTGGCTTGGAGCAGAGATGAGTCTGGTCGATCTGACCTATTACCCATTGTTCGAGCAATGGCAGGTGCTGGAACATTTTCGAGGATGCCAGTTTCCAACCGGACTCGATCGCCTGCAACACTGGTGGGACACAATGGCAACCCGTGACTCGGTGCGTGCGATCGCGAAATCTCCAGAATTTTATCTCGAAGGGTATACCCAATTGGCTCAAGCCATATTCAATAGGAGTACTTAAATGCCCACATCACAAAGCGATATGTTCGCTGCATCTGGTAATAACCCTGCCGCTTTTAACATTGCCAGCGAAACAGCTGATACTGTTTCAAACTCTGGACATGAATCAGTTGTTGCGGAGTTGATCAAGCGCTCTGCTGATTCAAACGCCGCGTTGATGCGCGGAGATATCGATACCTACCAAACCTTGATTGCTTACACCGCCGACTTTACGTTGATGTCGCCGTTCGGCGGAACCCCATCGCACGGTTCGGAGTACACACCCGAACGGATGGAGGTGATGGGACGGTTCTTCAAAAACGGTGTTTTCAGACAAGAAGTGGTTCAGTCTTATGCTTCGTCTGACATGGTTGTTCTCGCAATTATCGAATATCAGACCGTTGAGGTGGGCGGGCTACCTGCCCAGGAATGGCCCTTGCGAGTCACTCTAGTCTATTGCCGAGAAGGGGCAGAATGGCGGTTGGCTCATCGGCATGCAGACCCGCTCGTTAAGGGTATCAGCTTAGAGCAGGCGGCTGCACTGGCGCGAGGTGAGAGATGAAGAACGCTTACAATCCCCATGGAGCAGCTCTAATGGATTGCTTTCGCGGCGATACTTTAGCGCTCCTGATATGCCATCAAGACGGGACCCGCTTTGTTGCATTGTGATGGTCGGATAGCGCTAAACACTAAAACGGCTCATTAATACAACGTACAGAAAGGTTCCTTATGTTGCATCATGTTTCATTCAGTGCGCGTCATCCGGAGATCGTTGCTAATGGACTCGCCAAACTCCTCGACTGTACTGCCCTGAGGGCACCCTGTCCTCCCTTTCCAACCGGGTCTTGGTTTGTCTGCCTCGGTGATGCCTTTGGAACGCTTCTGGAAGTTCTTTCTTGGGGGCACGTCCAAGACAAGGAAGGAGGTAGTGCGAAAAGCGTCGATAACCTCATGCGAGATCGAAGTAGTACTCATATTCTGCTGCAAACACCTCGCTCAACTTCGCAGATTGAGACGATTGCTAATGAGGAAGGGTGGGACTGTGTGCCCGCAAGCGCAGGCTTCTTTAATTTCACGAAAGTATGGGTGGAGGGTACATTCCTGGTCGAGCTTATGACTCCTGAGCAAGCAGCGTCCTACACTGCTAATTTTGGCACCGCAGGAATGCCGGAGCTAGATAGCAAGCTCCGGGAACTAGAGCTTGCGATCATGACTGCACCCAACTTCGTCATTGCAAACTTGCACGACCACCGCGACGAGTTGCTTACGCTAAACGTTGCCTATTTGTCGTGGGTCTTCGCGGGAGTGGAGGATCACTTTGCCGTCCGACCAGCCGAAATCATCGGCATGGATGTGACCCAATACGTTGAATCGGTGCTCGACAAGGTCTGTGATCACACTCCGCCAGAAGGTATCTTCTATTTGGTTCAGCAAGACGGCCAGTTCGTTGGGATGGGTGGTCTTCGCAGCCTAACCGCTGAGCTGGTCGAGATCAAGCGCATTTACGTACAGCCTGAGTTTCGCGGCGCAAGACTTGGTAAGGCGATCCTGGTTCGTTTGATGCAAGACGCCGCTCGCTTCGGATACAAGCGAGTGTGTCTCGAGAGCGCGCCATTCATGAAGACAGCGCAGCGCATCTATGAGGCAGCAGGATTCGTTGACCGTCAGCCCTACCCTGAGGTCGAAGTACCGGAAGTCTTTCACAAGGACTGGCGCTTCATGGAGCGCCCGCTTCAACTTGCTCGACCCGCATGACGACGCGCATCCAACCTCTATATCAAAGTTTTTATCAAGGTCTTTCAATGGAACTCTCTCAGCTCTTTCTCATGGTCTGGGCTGCACTCATGTTCTGGGTGCTCGGACAGATTTGGCTAGCCCAAATTGTCATCTACCCACTCTTTGCCAAAGTCGGGGCGGTAGACTACGTTCACTATCATCGCTTCTATACCCAGCGCATTCCGCTGCCAGTGATCATTCCGGGCTTCGCCAGTTTTCTGCTGCCTGTTGCGCTGGCTCTCTATGGACCAATAGTTCCTTTATGGATGAGCATTTTGAACATTGCCACCGGAATGGTTGGCTTGCTGGTAACAGTGATGTTAGAAATACCGCGCCATAATCGACTGGAGAAGGACGGTAAGAACGACGTCACCATCGCCGAATTGATCCGCTACAACTGGCCGCGTACGCTGTCGATCAGTACCCAGTCGGTCATAACCTTCCTGATGCTGTGCCATGTCTTTGGGGATATCTGACAGACAGCCGTGCCTCCTGTCGCCTGCGTATGCTGGTTGATAATGAGTATTGAAGCTTCAATACAGAATTTACAGCGGCTGGGGTGGTCTACAAGAATATACAGCCCACGTTTGAGATTGAGACTCTTGCGGTGTGGCGCTTTCATAATTCATCACCTGTGCTGCGCGAGTTTATTCAGGCAATCCGCCATTACGTGGTTTCCAATGCTTCATTTCCTCGTCAATGAAGTAATTCACTAAATCCTGATATATTTTTTCGATCACATCGGCATCTAAACCTTCCTCTTCTGCCCAAACCCGACGTTGCTGCAACATCGCTTGCAAGCGTTCAGGTGCTCTGACTGTTGTTTCATTCGTCTTAAATTTAGAGGCAGCTTTGACATAGGCGAAACGCTGACCCAGAAGCGCAACCACTTGACGGTCTAACCGATCGATTTCGGCTCGAATGTCCACCATACTCTCACATTGATCGGGTGTCTTCATAGGCTGACAAAGGGTAGAATCATGACAAACTCTGAAATCGAAGCGATCGCGTAGTTGAAGTATAACAGTACGCATTAGGGTTGGGACGGGGTGCAGGGGTGAAATCCCTGCGTGGGGGCACCATCCCCACCTCCCTGATGTCCTAACTAGTACACCAACTTAAAAGTTTTAGAGGGGGTGGAGGGGGTGAAACCCCCTCTTGGGGGCGCAGCCCCCAAACCCCCATGTTGCAAAATTTAGTGTTTGTAATACTAGATTGCGTAGAATCATACTTGCAAACTTGCCATTGAAAAGACAAGCCACAAGGGTCTGAACGCCAACCTGTTGACTGGAGTGAGTGGTGAATCGAGGTCGGATGATAAAGATGCAATCAATCTACTCTCTTGGAGGAGTTGAGCAGTATTTGCCGTAGACAGTTCTTGGGCTTCAGCTTCTACTTGTGTCCCGATCGCCCTCTCTGATGAGGCAATCGTCAGGTTTCAAACGATCGCCTGCACTTCATGCCAAACGATGCTGAGAAGAACGGGGGGAACTTCAGCCAGCGATAACGATCGCCCTTGCCAAAAGTAAAGGTCTTGAATCTGTACCTCAAAGTCTTCTGAGCTGACAGGATGATCTCCTGAGAAATCGATCACTGCTTCCAGGTTTATATCCTCAAAGCGTTTACGATAACTCGCTATCCAGCCATGTTCAGCATCGCCGCTAAAGGGCAAGTAGCCCTGCTGCATCGCCCGTTGACGCAATTGATGCCGACTCAAGGATCGTCCGGCAAAGTCACTAATTCCAGTCACCTTGTCGCTGGCGGCAGGAAGGGTATAGACCGCTGCCCACTGATCAAACAGCGGTGGAAACTGAGATTGGCTCCAGTATTGCCGCCATGCCTGAGTCACTGGTTTAGGGAGGATAGTTGCTTGAGCCAGGCGAACGATCGCCCCAGGGTCAATCGTTACAACTCTACCCTCTGCATCTATCAACGTCTGATTGGGTTGAGGACAGAAGGTTTGAATTGGTTCCGCTGCATCATCAAATACAGCCCAGATGAGCCGCTGGCACAAGCGCCCCATGATTGGGTGTTGATAGAGATACAGGTTCCAATCGGCAAATGTCCAGCTTCGTTGTGTACAAAGGGCTTCATAGAGGCGCGCTGCTTGCTGCGATCGCACCAAATTCAGTTGTTTTTTGGTTGCTGTCCACTGCTGCTTTGCCACTTTAACCAGATCGGCATCATCATCCTTGCGAGCCGTAGGCAGCGTTTTCAGCACTTTACCCTGCTCATCGGTGAGCCGCATCTGGCATTCAGCATCCAGAGCAACGGTCAATTGACGAGAACCATAATCCAGAGTTAGGGTACCATCTTCTGCCAGACCACACCAGGGAATCGTGCGATCGCCAAGCTCTGCCAATGTCCACCCCTGGCGTTCAGCTAATTGATTTACACATTCCTGGGCAGCTTGCTGAATTTTCTGAGTGCGAAAGCGGTTGGCGATCGCGAGTAGCAACTGAATGGCAGCAAAATCATCACTCCAAATCAGCATATTGAGCAGGGCAACACATTGGGGCAATCGCTTGCCAAAGTAGGTTTTTAGATAGCTATTGATGACCGGAACCATGGCTGCTCCACCACAGGCACCTGCCACCGCCAGAATGCCCTTTTCTTTGACAGCACTGGCAATCTGGGTGTCTTGCGCTATCCACCGTTCCAGGACAACTTGCCCAACCTGCTGGCGATCCTCAGCATCCCAGAGTTTGACATACTGCCGGAGCACTGGGCTGGGTTCAGCATTCTTTTGCTGATAGCTTTGCACCACGAACCAGGTGAGAATTTCAGTCGCAACGGGTGCTTGGGTATCTTGCCAGCGAACGGCTGGCAGGTCATTGAACGAAAACCAGGATAGGGCTTTGGGAATTCCTTTTTGCAAGCCAGTCTGGGCTTCTTGGAGTAACTGGTTGGGGTCGAGAAACTCATCAATGGAGGCTCCCAGCTTTTCGAGCGATCGGAACAGGGCATCCCGAACGGTCGCCACCACTGGCGACCGTAAGACATCCTGAAAGAGCGGAATTGCGGTGTGATCCTGAAGCCGTGTCAGCCATTGAATGACTGTTACTTGAATCGCGGGATCGCTGTGATTGACCCGTTGATGCAGTCGTTCTAGTGTTCCAGGACGGTGATCCAGACAATGTTGTGCCAGCAACATTTCTGCCTGCAACCCATTTAAAGCAATGTCCCAAAGTAGTGGAATGAAGCGGACTGGTAATTTGGGAAAGACCGCCAAAATTCTGAAAAGCTGCCGACGAGCCGCTTGTTCTACCGTCAAGTAAACCTGCGGAAAGGGAGGTAGCTCAAACAACAAATCGATAACAGAAAGATGTTCTCCAAAGTACTCTGCGATCGCAGAATCACCCCAAGCCCAAAACGGCGAATCCTCCCAACACAGCATCTTCCAGGCGAGTATATCTCCAGAAATCCCCAACGCCTCAAGGTTAGTAGCGAGATAGCGCAAACCATTATGAGGTTGCCGCTGTTGGCACCAGCGTTGCAGAGCTGTGTTGATATCCGCTTCTTTCCAGTGGATTGCGTGAGGAATAGTTTGGTACGGATAGGAGGGGTGATGTTCTGTCGCAATTAGTTGCAGCAGCAAGAGCAATCGGGCAATGTGTATCACCTCTAGCTCTGGAATTTGCAGCAGTTGAATAAACTGAGCCGGAACCTGTGAATGAATGAGGTAGTGATAGAGCGGCACCAGAGCTAAACATTCAGCGGCTGTGCCAAATTGCAAGCAGTGATAGGTGCGATCGATCAACTCGGCAGAGGGAGTCTGCGGCACAGGAATATCTGGATAGTTGTAGCATTGGGTTGCCTCATATTTTTCCTCGGCCAACTGGTGAAGCTGCATGAGAATGGTTGCGATCGCCTCTCGCACCGACACGGGTAAAGGCGCTTCTAAGGTAACTGGAGGTAGCGGAGAGAGGGCGATCGCCTCTTCTGGCTCACTCAACGTAGCCAGATCAATTAACACTTGCTGAATGGCATCGCGTACCGTTGCCGTTTGTTCGACTTTTAACCGTTCTTCCAGAAAAGACCGGGCATCGGCTCCCGCTAAATCCGCTAGCACTTTGGCAGCATGGGTACGTTCTGAGGCTTTTCCGGTTTGGGCTTTAGCCTGGATGAACGGAATCATGGCGATCGCCTCTTGCTGTAACACCTCCAAGGCAATGGCTCGTTCCGTTTTTGAGTTCGCAGTGGCACAATCAGCCAACAGCGAGGCGAATGGTACGGGCGACATCTGGCAGATGGTGATAATATCGAGGGCATGGCTGCGCTGCTCTACTGAGCGGTGGCGCAGAGCATCCCGGACTATCGCCTCATGCTTGAGGCTGTAGGCACTAAACTCTGGTAAACTCGCCGCAGCCCAGGCGACCCGCTGAGCCTCACAAGGATCGGGCTGACACACATCCGGCAAAAACACCACCTGTGCCAACCAATCTGAAGGTTCCCCAAACCGCTGTGAAAGTGCCTCAATAACATGAGCAGTCACAGCGGACGACCGGAACAATGGCTGCACTAGCGAAAACGAAACCCCGCCTAGACTCGCCATACAGTGCAGAAACAAGCTCAACCAATCCGTGAAATAATGCCTTTTCAGATTTCTTGCTTCCGTGTCGTAGGTACGTGCCAGCCGATAATAAAAATCGACATCCTGCGTTGTCAGACTACTCAGCATCTGGCTGCGGAGTTCATAGGATGGAGCGGGTGTCCACTGGTGAAACTGCACGCTACGCTCATCGGGCATTTGCGTATGGGCTTCGTCGAGTTGCTGCAACACAGGGTCATCACCGCCATCGACGAGATACTTCAAAATTGCCTGGGCGATTGGCTCTTGATAGCGACCAAAATCTTGCAGAATGAGTTGAATGGATTCCTCAGATAGGTTAAGGGCGTTGTCCAGAGACGGCACTTGGGTCATGGGTTCCACTCGGTGGTGCAACTACTTGTGTAAGCTGTTCTACCCTAGCCATGCGATCGAAGATCCGTCTCTAACTATTGCCAATTCGTAACTATATCAATGCCTGCTGTTTCTCGACTGTGTGCCATCGTGCACACCAACGGCTGGGAGACCTATGGCGATCGAGACACAACCCGGTTTTGCCTGGGTGCAGATGCAAGGGTGGAGTCAGATTAAGTGGCAGCTTACCAGAGAATCATGGGAGCATCTATTTCCTTTGACAAGTTCAATTAATTGAGCTTTTTGGAGCAGGAAGCAACGATCGCCTTAACTATCTGTTTTCTTCCCCTATGCAGGTTTAGAGATTAGGAGTTGTTTTATGGAAAAACAAAGTCAAACCATTTGACAATCTCTCACACTAGCAGAAACAGAATCCAAGCTTGTATCAAGCACCTGTTAAATAGAGTAGGAGAAGATTAGAAACTTCTTGCTCAAACTGGCTATTGCTCAAAAAACTTGAATGTTCGATTACGGCTGAATGACATAACGATTCAACCGTACGACTTAAGATGAAGACAGTTATATCAAGATTTTGAGGGTAGATACGATCTCGCCACCGTGTAAGGTATGCCCGTAGCAATTCTGTAATGCGTTCATCCGCTGTCTGCATTTGTTGTGGGCGTTCCGATCTTGGGATTTCTTCACTTAACACTTGATGTAGACACGGATTAATCCCGTGAGCAGCAATAACTGCTCTGATTAGTTCAGGGATGGCAACCTCTGGGGGTACATCGAATAAATTCTGCAATTTTGATTCTACTAATGCAGCAATTTCATTGGAATGTTGATCCATCAAGGCAGCCATCAACGATTCCTTGTTCGGAAAGTACTGGTATAACGAGCCGATGCTAATTCCTGCTCGTTCTGCAATTCGATTGGTGTTGGCTTTGTCGTACCCTTCCTCCATCAAAATGTGAGTGGTTGCCTCCAAAATCGCTTCAACGGTCATGCGAGAGCGGTCTTGCTGTGGAAGTTTACGGGGAGATGTGGAGCGTTTGCGTGGCATCGAAATCCCTCCGCCAAATGCGAGTTGCTAGATGCGAGTCATCACTCATATTATGCAAGCAATGACTCATATTGAGGGAGAGGCACTATGACAATCCCGACACCTGGAGGGACTCCATGACAAACAATGATCTCAGCGATAAAACAGAGACAAGTATGGTGCCAGAAGTTGCAAATCCCGGAATCATGCGACCTCCTTGGATATACTTGGGTGCGATCGCCCTGGGCTTGTTACTCCATTTCGCAGGGACAATTCGGCTTGTACCTCGTGCGGTGAGTGTGCCACTTGGAGGCACTTTAGTACTTGTCGCCGTCACTCTGTTCTTCTACGCTATCCGTATGCTTCTCATCGCTGGCACACCTGTGCGGGGTAATCGTCCCACCACGCTGATCGTGTGCACGGGACCCTATCGATACAGTCGCAATCCCATCTATCTGTCTTTCTCGCTGCTCCAGTTCGGTATTGCTTGCTGGGTCAACAGCGTCTGGCTGCTCATCACCCTCCTGCCAGCAGTAGCACTGATGGCGTTCGTGGTCATCCCGCGAGAGGAGCACTACCTGGAGATCCACTTCCCGTCGGACTATTTGCCCTACCAAGCTTCTGTGCGTCGCTGGCTGTAAGCAACTCAAAGAGAATCGACTCATTGGCTATAGCGAGACATGATTTGATCGACATCTTTGGTGCAAATCGCTCGTTGCTGAGCCGCAACCAACTGGCAGATTTCAGCTTCCTGGGTTTGGATTGTGTTGGCAGTGGTTATGGCAATTTCTCCTTTGAATGAATCGTTTGGTTGTGGGTTGCAGCCCAACATTGAGTAGAGGCGTAGCATTCGGTAGCAATTCGTGCGATCGCTCCAGAGCCTTTTGCCGAATGCTACGCCCGTACAGATCTCTTTAGGATTGTGGATTAAATAAGACCGAATATTGAATCATTTGTAGGGGCGAACGGCCGTTCGCCCCTACTTTATTTAATTTTCATTTCTTAGTGTTCAATGCTGCGTTGCGATGGCTGATCGGTCGCAGATGAAATTACTCTTACTGCCGCGTTTCAAGCTGGGCACGAATGCGATCTTCCTGCTCCCTTAATTCGGGTGTCAGGAGTTCACTAAAATCCTCTGCCTCGAATACAGGACGGATTTCAATCTCGGAGTCTCCGGGCATGGGGTTAGGGCATCGCTTCACCCAGGCGATCGCCTCTTCCATAGAATTCACCTGCCACAACCAGTACCCTGCCACTAGCTCCTGCGCTGGAGTGAAGGGTCCCTGGGTGACGCTGCGATCCCTTCCTGAAAAGTGAACTCGCAACCCTTTTGAACTAGGATGAAGCCCCTCACCGGCAAGCAAGATCCCTGCCCTGGCTAATTCTTCGTTGTACTGCCCCATTTCAGTCAAAAGCTGTTCGCTTGGCATGACCCCAGTTTCGGAATCTTGGGTTGCTTTAACAAAGACCATGACTTTCATTGTGAAATCTCCTATTGAGTGGTTTTGAGTTGAATGGCTAGCTGACGATTATGACTGTGCTGGTAATCTTCGCTATGCCTTCGGTTGCCTCCTTTGTGATTGAGTCGAATGGGGATTGCTTAGATCGACATCTCGTTAAAAATTTTTTTGTTGAGTACGATCGAGGTTTACCTTCTTTGTCAGTCAGTCGAACGGGAATCACTCAAATCGACAGTCTACCCAATTTTTTTGTGTCGTTTTATGACAGCGGATAATACTATGGAATTCCATCGGGGTCGCCTAATTGATCATGTCCATCTTCGGGTTGCTGATGTTGCAGCCAGCAAACGGTTTTATCAGGCGGTGTTGCGATCGCTAGGACGAGATATTGATGGCGAAGGGGACGGCTACTTTTTTGCGGATGAGGTGTTTGTCGATCAGGCAGATAGTACACCATCAAAAATTCATCTCGCCTTTCAAGCTAACGATGAAGCAACCGTGCAGCAGTTTTATCAGGCAGGGCTGTCAGCAGGCGGTCGAGACAATGGTGCGCCCGGTGAACGGCACTATCATCCGGGATATTATGCTGCTTTTTTGCTTGACCCCGATGGCAACAATATCGAAGCGGTTTATCACGGGGTGGCAGAGCGATCGGCTGCTTCAGTCGTGATTACAACCCCTGAACCGTTATCCAGTTGAACTTCTTATTCTCTGAGAAATGACAGAACTTCCTGGATGAAGCGATCGCGCCTAATCAATCCACTGCTGCTGATACAAATACTCCAGTACCCGTTGAGTGGCTGGAGCACATGGGTCTACATCCCTGTACCATTAGAGCACCCGTTTGAGATTATTGTCCCCTTTGTAGAAGGAGCGATCGCCCATGCCATCAGCAAAACGTATTGCCATTGTTACAGGTGCAAATCGTGGAATCGGATGGGAGGTGGTGCGGCAACTGGCTGACAAAGGCATCACCGTTATTCTCGGTTCGCGGGATCTGCAAAAAGGCGAACGGGCAGCGGCGCAACTGATCGACGCAGGGTTACAGGTTCTGCCACGCCAATTGGATGTCACCGATCCAGCAAGCATCATTCAGCTTGCCACTCAAGTAGAGCAGGAATATGGACGATTGGATATTTTAGTCAACAATGCAGGGATTCTCTACGATACCTGGCAGCAGCCCAGCACAGCAGACTTGGACACAGTGCAAGAAGCCATCAGTACCAACACCTTAGGGCCGTGGCGGATGTGTGAGGCATTTGTTCCCCTGCTACGACGTAGCCCACAGGGTCGGATCGTCAATGTTTCCAGTGGTGCAGGGTCGATCGCCAGTATGAACAACAGCACCCCTGCCTACAGCGTTTCTAAAGCTGCACTCAACGCTTTTACTCGTTCCCTGGCGGCTGAACTGAGGAGTGCAGGAATTTTAGTGAATGCGGTCTGTCCGGGTTGGGTGGCAACCGATATGGGAGGATCAGGTGGGCGACCTGTAGAGGATGGGGCTGCCAGCGTCGTTTGGGCAGCAATGCTTCCGGATGATGGACCAACAGGCGGTTTCTTTCGAGATGGTAAACCTGTGCCCTGGTAAGGAGCTTTTACGGACTACGCTTCAAGTGATTCTCTCCCCAATTGCAAAGTGCTTGCAGGACAGGTTTAAGTGTCAGCCCATACTCGGTAAACGAATACTCTACTTTCGGTGGCATCTCTGAATAAACATTGCGATGGACAATGCCATCTCTTTCTAACTCTCGCAATTGTTGAATCAGCATCTTTTCCGTAATCTCCGGCATCAATCGTTTGAGTTCACTAAATCGCTTTGTCTCATCTTTGAGATGCCAGAGAATCAAAATTTTCCATTTTCCACCCAATACTTTTAAGGTGGTTTGGACAAATACAGTGCCTTGAGTGGGTTCATTGGTCATCTACGCTACTTTCCCATATCTTGAGGGAGCTTACAAAAAAGTAAGTACTTCCGAAAAAGTTAGTAGGAGTATACCCTGGTCATGGTTGTTGATCATGGGTCTTGCTTAGATTGGCAAATGACCCATGACAAATCCTATGAGGACAAAACACAATGCAAATTCAAGGTGCGATCGCGTTAGTGACGGGTGCAAATGGTGGCATTGGGCAATACTACATCCAGGGCTTACAGAAAGCTGGAGCGACTCGCATTTATGCCGGGGCACGCAATCCCGATAGCTTGAAGGATATTGCAGCAACCGATCCCGATCGCATCATTCCTATTCCCCTCGATATTACCGATGAAGCATCGGTTAAGGCAGCAGTTGAGGCGTACTCAGATGTGAATCTCCTGATCAATAATGCCGGAGTAGGGTTCAATCAACGATTGGTTCCAGAGATTAATTTTGACAAAGTGCGATCGGAAATTGAAGTCAATTACCTCGGTATGGTGCGGATGTGTTTGGCATTCGCTCCAATCCTGAAAGCCAATGGAGGAGGGGCGATTGTCAATATGCTCACCATCCTGGCAAAGGTGAATTTTCCGCTAAATGCATCCTATTGTGCCTCCAAAGCAGCGGCTTTACTGGCAACTCAGGGAATTCGAGCTGAGCTTGCCTTACAAAAAACGTTGGTGGTTGGGGTGATGCCTGGAACAGTAGACACGAAGATGAGCAAGGATTTTCCACCCCCCAAAGTTGCGCCGGAAGAGGTGGTGCGGGCAGCCCTTCAGGCGGTTATTGATGAGGTTGAGGAAGTTTATCCAGGAGAACAAGCGCAGGAGATGCAAGCCCAGTTGCTTCAAGACCCCAAAGCGGTTGAAACGTGGATGGCAGGAATTTTAGCCAGTTAATCCGTGGATGGCAAGATTTGCCGTTTCCGAATGTTTGCTGACACGAAAACCATTTGGGATTCGATCGCTGAATAATTGATTTCCTGGCGATATCTCCCCGTTCTATTTGTTCAAATTGCAGAGATTGTGGCGGCATATATTCAACTATCATTTTTGGCGTTGCTTCTGCTGTCAGCGCTGGGAGCGATGCGAAGCAGTTCCCCCTTCGGGGCGATCGCGCGTTATGAATCCCAGCTATCGTTCTGTAAAACAACTCGGTAGCCATCTGGGTCTTCAAAGGTTACGCCTTTGTTATCCCAGTAGGGATTGTAAGATTTAACGGGTTTATATCCAGCAGCATTCATTCGTTCGATTGTTTGTTGCCACTCCAATTGTTCTGGAAGATAGAAGACGATGAGATTATCTTGAGTCGGAGCGCGTCCTACTGAGTGTCCTCGGTGATGGGTAAATTCAAAATGATGGGCTTCTCCGGGCATTCCAACCATAACTCCATCGAAACCGTCATGGTTTTCAAACTGATAAAGAATCTGTAATCCTAGCCCTTCCGTATAGAAACGAACAACTTGATCAAGACGATCGGTTGGACGAGCAACACGCAAAATCTTTCCTTGCAACATCACGCAAATACTTTCTAAATAGATAGCTTTAGAAAAAGGATACGCGATCGCCATTGACTTTGTAAAGATAGTTCTTTACTTTGTAGATAGGTAGAACGCAAACTATGGCAAGAAAAACTCAAACTCAAGAAACGGCTGTGCGAACCCGACGGGCGATCGTACAGCGATTGAAGCAGGAAGGACGTTTAGATGCAGAAACCCTCGCTGTCCAATTAGGGATTACGGCAATGGCGGTGCGGCAGCATCTCTATGCCCTGCAAGATGAACAGTTGGTCACGTTTCAGGAAGAATCGCGTCCAATGGGACGACCTGCCAAGCTGTGGCAGTTGACTGCCGCTGCCGATCGCTTCTTTCCCGATGGGTATGCAGAATTGACATTAAGCTTGCTGAATTCTGTCAAACAAGCGTTTGGTGAAGCAGGGTTAGATCATTTGCTCGAAATTCGCTCCCAACAACAGCTTGAGAGTTACAACCAGCAGATAAAAGGCAAGCGATCGCTCAAGCAACGCTTGAATAAATTGGTTGAAATCCGCACCCATGAAGGTTACATGGCAGAAGTGCAAGCTCAGGCAGATGGGACATTTTTATTGATTGAGAATCATTGCCCCATTTGTGCGGCTGCAACGGCTTGTACAGGACTTTGTGCGAAAGAATTAGAGGTCTTTCAGGCAATATTGGGCGATGATACGCAGATTCAGCGAGTCGAGCATATTATTTTAGGAGAGCGGCGTTGTGCTTACCAAATTAGTCAATAGTAAGAGATTTGACACTACCTATGGCTAATGCTCCTGAGAACTCGATTCATCCAAAGACTCGTGCAGAATGGCGCAGTTGGTTAGCGCAAAACTACACACGTAAAGAAGGAATTTGGCTGATTAGCTACAAAAAGGAAACAGGTAAACTTCGGTTTGATTACGACGAAGCAGTGGAAGAAGCGCTTTGTTTTGGCTGGATTGATAGTAAACCCAACAAATTGGATGATGAGCGATCGCTATTATGGTTTGCGCCTCGTAAACCGCGCACAGGTTGGTCAAAGTTGAACAAGGATCGGGTTGAGCGACTGATTGCACAGGAACTGATGATGCCTGCTGGGTTGGCAAAGGTAGAGGCTGCTAAACAAGATGGCTCATGGAATGCGTTAGATGCGATTGAAGCATTGGAAATTCCACCCGATTTAGAACAGGCGCTTGCTGCTTACCCCCTAGCAACGCAGAACTTTATGGCGTTTCCCAAATCGGTTAAACGCGGAATTTTAGAGTGGATTGCAGCCGCAAAGAAACCAGAAACTCGTGCTAAACGCATTCAGGAGACAGCGCAATTAGCAGATGAAAATATTCGCGCCAATCAATGGCGAAAATGAGAGGGCTACTCTGTTTCCTCAAATAATCGATCGCCCCGATGCAACCGATATGCCATCTGGTAAGTTTGCTCCTGCGATCGCATTGTGGGTGCATGAGCCGCCAGATATCGCGCGGTTGCTACCAGGACAGGGACGCCTTCCGTTGGATCAGCCAGTTGAGAATACAAACGGAATGCCGCTTCCATCGATTGAATCACATGAAAATCTCGATTTTCACGCAGCATCAGTTTTGCCAGCATTGCCATCAAAGCTTTAGGATTACCACCGCTGTAAAGATATTGCGCCACCAATCGTCCGGTTTCATTCACCTGTTGCTGGCGATCGAGCAGGTCAGGCAATTTCTCCAATAAGGCTTCAGGATTAGCAACGGTATCTTTCGCATCGGGTAGGCGAGCGGGTGGTACATTCAAGAATCGGTTCAAATAAACGCTCATAGCGGCATCAAATACACCCCGCAGCAGTTCGATGCTTGGAACTCGACGAATGCCTTGCTGTACGGCGTTAGCAAAGGTAAACGGATGGTGCGCATTGTTCCAATCACCATGATCGTTATTGGTGTGGAATCGAGCGACTCGCAGGGCAGCCGCATAGGTGACGATTTGGGCTAACTGCGCCTCAGTACAACCCGATCGCAACGCATTCAATAAACTGTTGGCGATCGCTTGAGCGTCCTCTCCCAACAACACTGACATAAATTCTGGAGGTTGCACCCACGCTCCTGAATGAGATTTTCCAGCGTCTAGCGCCGCAGGCAATTGCTCGAACGCACCGTCCAGAATTGCGACCAAATCTACGGGATATCGCCATGAACTGGCTTCCTCCATGCGAGTGGCGTTGGCTAATCCTGCCACTAAACTTGCCAGAACAGAGTCAGCCTCTTGCCAATCGATCGCCTCCAACGCCTCCAACGCTTTGTTGATAAAATCTAGCACATGCCCCACATCCAGATAACGGTGATCCGTTGCTGCGGCAAAGAGCATCTCAGCAATCTGAGTCCGACTGATCCCAAGTTCTATAGCTGTAATTAAACATCGTTCTGCTGCCTCGCGATCGCGCTGTTTAATGAACTGGCAAAACCAGGCTTTGAGGGTCGCAAAGTCCAGATTCGTGGTGGGCAGGGGGTGGACTCGGAAATGCGGGGGAGCGTCTGCACTGTCACGAGCAACCGCAGAAAGCCCCTGATACATGGCACGGGGGCGATCGCTCTCATCCAAATACGGCAACAGATTGATCATGCAGGTGAGCATAGTTAACCCGGTATCCCACCCCGTTTTGTTGTAGCGAGTGCCAAAAGACAGCCCAACCTGAAATGACTCCGTTGGTGCAACCCCCAGATTCAGCAACGCAATCACCGATTTTGCAATCACCAGGGAAATTCCTTGTTCCAGGCCATCCTGTAATCGTTGTTGCTGATGGGCTTTGAGGTTGCTCAGTGGGGCAACATCCACCCAAATCTCCCCATTCTGGATCTGCACTGGAAACGATCGCACATCATCTGCCCAGGAATCAAACGTCCCACCGCTTGCCAGGTCAAAGCGGGCATAGTGCCAGGGGCAGGTAACAATTCCATCTTTACAAACACTGCCGTGTAGTGGAAAGCCCATATGTGGACAGCGGTTATCGATCGCATAAACGCGATCGTTGCTGTAGAACAGTGCCACAGGTTGCTGGTTCAACCGTACAAGCAACTGCCCTTTTTCCTGAAGCTCTGCCAGCGTTGCGGCACGAACAAGTGATTGAGGTCGGTCTGAAGTAATTGCCATATTTCTAAAGATAAATCTTTAGAAAGATCCTAAGTGAATCTCTCTAGTTTGTAAAGACTTTTCTTTAGTTTCTTAACGATTACTGTTGAGCAAGCCCTTGTTGTCACGATACTGTTTGGGAGTTGTCTGCAATACTCATCGAAACACAGTTGTCATATGGCTTTCAGCAAGCGATCGCTCCTGATCCTGCAAAAGCTTGCAAACAGATCCGCAGGCGACAGCAAATGTAGAACAAGCGATTCCTTTCCTTCGGAACGCTTCGCGAACGGAGAGCTTCGCCAACGCTGGGGTTGAGGAGTGGTAACCAGGGTGACGAAAATCTTTTAAGCCACAACGCGTCAAGCAATCATGGCAGCGGTTGCACAAGCAACAATGGCTCCTGGCGGTGGAACCCGTTTGGATTACCGTACCATTTCATGTTTAAGGCAACAGCTATTTATAAGGCACTATAGCAATCCTAAATCAGTTGTGAAAGCGCCCCTAAATCAGTTGTGAAAGCGCCCCTAAATCAGTTGTGAAAGCGCCCCTAAATCAGTTGTGAAAGCGCCCCTAAATCAGTTGTGAAAGCGCCCCTAAATCAGTTGTGAAAGCGCCCCTAAATCAGTTGTGAAAGCGCCCGCCCTTCGGGCGGGCGCTTTCACAAGCACGCAACGGCTCTTTCTGTCGGCGAGTCATCGCACTCAGCACCAGGGGATTTTTTTATCTTGCCAGACCCTGCCCAAAATGGTCATATTCATGCCAAGTGACCCACTAGTGTTGCAAACACGAAATTTTGCAACATGGGGGTTTGGGGGCTGCGCCCCCAAGAGGGGGTTTTACCCCCTCTACCCCTTCTAAAACTTTTAAGTTGGTGTACTAGTCATGACTTGGCACCCAGGATGAAAAGAATGCAGCGGCTTAGACTGTCCCATGCTGCTGTCGGGCTAGGTCTAAACTACGAGCCGCCAGACCCGGAGATTGATGATGTAAGTCATGATTCAGGGTAGCGTGTACGACTGTTTTGCCAAACACCCATTCTCCACAGCGAATCCAGCTATTGGGTAGCGACAGCGCAAACGTTCCATAAAGACCCTGATGGTGATGAACACCGCGAAAAAAGACAAAATCAGCAACACCATAAACGAGGCGGAGAGTTACCCAAAACCACCAAAAAGTTATCCCTCCCCACCATGCGATCGCACCTAACAAAACGGCTTTGATTATCAAATCAATCATCAACGATCTGCTCAGTCCGTGGGTTTTAATCCAGCGAATCAGGCTTTGTTCTGGAACTGTTAGCGCATTGAAGAACACCCAGCCGCCGGATCCACGAATATGATAAGCATCGGGATCGGCTTCGCTGGCTGGAGCCCGATGATGCTGCAAATGAATCTCCCTGAGTTGACTATAGCTGAGGGTGAACACCGACAGGGGAACAGGACTCACCCCCAGTAGACCAATAAAGCGATTGATTTGTTGGTCGTTGTAAATGTGCATGAGTTCGTGAATGCTGATGATCCACCGGGGCAAAGCCAGAATGACTATCAACACCAATCCGGCGATCGGTATAATGCCCTGTACAGACAGAACATAGCTGAGCACTAATATTGCCGAGGTCATCCAACACTGACGAACATACCCTAGCGCATCCTGTTCCGTCACCATGTACTCAACAGGGTAATCCACCGAAGGTGATATCGAACGAGTCATAGATAGCAGTCCTAAATCTGGTGGGCAGGATTTGATTCAATGCAAGTACGATCGCTATAGGATTATAAGCAGCGATCTGTTGAAAGCGATATTCTTGTCTTTAAATGTATCGTCAGATGATTCCTGCTCCTACAAATGGTGAGAGCTAATTTCGATGAATTAAGTGAACGATAGTCTGAACCAGTACCTCTGGTTCAATGGGTTTCGAGATATGTTTTTGGAAGCCTGCGGCAAGTACCTGCCGTTGATTGGTATCTCCAGCATACGCCGTTAGAGCGATCGCCGGAATTTGCCCTCCTTGCTCAGGTGCTAACGCCCTCACCTGCTGGATCAGCATATAACCATCCATCTCTGGCATCCCGATATCACTGAGTAAAACATCGGGCCTGGCTTGAGGCAAAACCAGCAGTGCTTCATAGGCAGAATGAGCGACTGTCACCTGTGCCCCTTGCTGTTCTAAGACAAACGCTACCAATTCGCGTGTATCAGTTTCATCGTCTACCACCAAAATTTTGATCCCATTCAAGTCAGGGGACTGTTGGGGCGATCGCTCATCCTGATTTGTTTCTGAAGCTGTAGACATCAGCGGCACCTGAACCGCAAAGGTTGCACCCTGCCCATCACCAGGGCTGGCAACGCTCACTGTGCCTCCATGCAGCTCGACTAGGTGACGTACGATCGCCAATCCTAACCCTAGTCCACCAAATTTACGCGTGGTTGCCCCATCGGCTTGACGGAAGTAGTCAAACACATAGGGTAAAAAGTCAGGCGCAATTCCCTGCCCCGTATCACTCACCGTGATTTGAGCATACAGAGGGGGTGGAGAAGATGAGAAAGGTGGAGACGAGTAAAAACCTCCCCCATCTCCCCTATCTCCCCTATCTCCTCCCTCTCCCTCTGAACTACCCACAACCTCCAGCCGTACATCCACCTGTCCTCCTGGGGCTGTAAATTTCACGGCATTGGAGAGAAGATTCCAGACGACTTGCTGTAATCGAGTGGGATCGCCCGAAACCATAAATTTTGGATTTTGGATTTCAGATTTTGGATGAGAAGGTGAGGATAATCCAGAATCTGAAATCGTCAATCGCAAATCGATTGATTTAGCTTCTGCCGCCAGCCGCACCGTTTCCATTGCCCCTCTAACCATAGCGGCAAGATTCACTGACGTCACGTTAAGGCTCAATTTACCGCGCAGAATCCGCGAGACATCCAGCAGGTCTTCAATTAAGTCCGATTGTAGTTTGGCATTCCGTTCGATTGTGGCTAACGCCTGGGCTGTCTTTGTTTTATCTAGCTTGCCATTCTGGAGTAGCTTTGACCAACCGAGGATGGGATTAAGGGGCGATCGCAATTCATGGGATAGCACTGCTAAAAATTCGTCTTTAATGCGGTTAGCCTGTTCGGCAACCTCTCGTGCGGCTTGTTCGCGTTCTAAAAGCTGTTTCCGTTGGGCGGCATCCTGTCGTTGCTCGATCAAGTCAGCCGCTTGCCGTGCCAGCAAATCGAGAAAGCGCAGTTCGCGATCGCTGGGTCGGTGACGGGTACACCAGTGGGTGGAAACCATGCCAATGGGTTGTCCTGATCGAGACAGGAGCGGGGTGGACTGGGCAGAGAGCAGTCCAGCCTCAACATGCTGTCGCATCGACCCATCAGGGTCTTCGCTAGCTGGCACATCAAAATTCACAAAGGCTCGCTCGCCCGTGGTCAGGGCAATGCCACAGGATGTAGGGCAACTCATGCTCAAGCGATTGAACTGCTTCACCAGGGTTGGGCTGATGCCTTGAGTGGCAAGCAATAACAGGTCTTGGGTTTCATGATTGAAGAACTGGAACGAGCCAGCATCCGCCTGGGTGAGCGCGATCGCCGCCGCTAAGATTTCGTCATAAAGTACCTGAATGTCGGTTTCACTGGTCAGTTGTGTGCCCAGATCCCGCAACAGTTGGGTATCTCTCAGGTCAGCGGCGATCGCAGCTTCGGCTTGTTTGCGATCGTTGATATCACTAAAGAGAATCGCAACTTTACGCTCATGCGGTTCACCCATGCGAAAGGCATAAACATCGTAAAACCGCCCCAATGCCTGAGCTGCGTTTTCAAATCGCTCTGGTATTCCTGTGAGTGCAATTCTGCCGTAAATCTCAAACCAATAGGCTTCCGTCTGCGGCACTAATTCACGCACGGTCTTGCCGACCACGTTGACCAATCCGGTGTGTTTCTCAAAGGCTGGATTGGCTTCCAGGAAACGGTAATCGAACGCGTGTCCAGATTCATCAAACAGAACTTCGATCAGGTAGAATCCTTCGTCAATCGACTCAAATAGCGATCGATACTTCGCTTCCGATGCCCGCAGGGCAGCTTCAGCATGGGCGCGTTCAACGGCTGCCCAGGTGCGTTCAGCCACGTCTTCAGTCAACGCAATCTCTTCGGCTGTCCAATGGCGAGGATGGGCAGAGTGGACTGCCAGGCCTGCCACAAACTCACCCTGTTTCACCAGAGGCACACCGATATAAGCCGCAATCTGGATATCGGCATAGGTCGATTGCTGAGCCGCAGATAAATTGGGATCCGTTGCTACATCCGTTGCCGTAGCAGTATGCCCTCTACGGTAAGTCGCCAGCAATTCCGTGCCAAAGGACTCGATCGGGTAGCCTCCCCGCAGAGACTCGGCTCCATTGACGTAATTCTGTTCCAGAAAATAATCTGCGCCTCGTACCTCAAAGTACGTTACCCGGTTGGCTCCCAACTGTTTGCCCAGTGCCCGGTTAGCCGTTGCCAGAATTTCGATCGGGTCGTTCAACGGACGGAGCGTATCGTTGAGGGTGACAAGGAAAGCATCGCGATCGCCATTACGACGCATCATCTCTTCGGCGCGTTTGATTTCGGAAAGGTCATAGAAGTAACAGACCACCCCATAGCTGCCATCCGGCAACGTGATGCGGTGAAGTTGCCAATCATAAGACTGAATTTCGGCAATATCGGCACGGGGTTCAACGATCGGTGGCGAGTAGTAAGGCTCACCCGTCGCCAGCGTGTGGCGAAAGCGATCGATCGCTTCTGTCGCAAAGGGGTCTTGCCAGATGATTCGTAGAGCCTCGGCGAGATCGCGGCCAAGCAGGGGCTGAATGTTAAAGGCTCTGGCCGCCGTCTGGTTTGCCTGCCGCAAGCGAAACTCGGCATCAACCATATACACGCCAAACGGGGCATCAGCGACCAACGTAGAAAACATCTTCCGACTCTGGCGTAAGGCAATCTCAACCCGCGTTCGTTCCAGCTTTGTCCAAATGCGGTTTGCCAATTCGCGCATTAACTCAATTTCAGTGCTACGCCAGTTGTAGGGCGTTTGATGATAAATCCCGAGGCTAAACTTCCATTCATCGTCTCGAATCAACGGAATATTGATAAATGAACCAATTTTGAGTGGGGCAAATCGTTTTGGATCGGCAATCTGTGGATCTGTCGTGACATCGCGAACAATGATGGGTTGCCCAGCTTTAGCCGTTTGGAGAAATTCGTCGGTGACAAACTCTGCCAGATGATACCCCCCAACCAAACTGGGTACTCCCAGCTGGTGCCAATTGTGATGAATGGCTGCAACCTCTGCACTCTGATTAATTTCGATGAAAGCACAAATGGATATGTGCAGATATTGGTTTAAATGTTCCCCAATCGTTTGAACAATGTCTTCGACACAGGTTGCCTCTGCCAGATGTTGAGTCACTGTTGCAAGAAAGGCAGTACTCAATGCTGCCTGTTTACGCTCGGTGATATCTACCACGATCGCCATTGCCGATTGCGGTTTGCCATCGCGATCGCGGATCACCGACACACTGTTATTCACCCAGACGATCGAGCCATCTTTGCGGATATAGCGCTTCTCGATTTCAAACGGCGTGCCGTCCGTCTGCATCCGATGAAACAGTTGAGTATTACGGGGCAGGTCTTCCGGATAGGTAATATCCTGCATCCGCCGCTGGCTCAGTTCCTCAGCTGAATAGCCCGTGATATCGCAATACTTTTGATTGACCAACGTCAGTTTGCCGTCGAGATCGGTGCAGACGACGCCTGTCACAGCTTGATTAACAATGGCTCGATACCACTCTTCTGACTCCCGCAGTTTTTCTAAGGCTTGTTGGCATTCCTCTTCAATTTGCTTGCGCTCAGTGATATCCCGCGAGATGCACAGCAGTCGTTCAACGTGCCCTTCGATTCCTCGAATGGGGCTGATTTTGATATCCCACCACGTGGGTTTACCATTGGGGGTCGGACAATAGCCCTGAAAGGTGTTAACCTTGCCTCCTCTGGCTTGGGCGATCGCCTCATGTGCCGCTTGCTGATCCGCTCCCTGCCAAAATTCTATCCAGGAAGTGTTGAGGAAAGGCGTTGTATCCTGAACTCCCAACAATATCTGCCCTCCTCGACTCATGAACAGAATTCGCCCGTCCAAATCCAATACTTTAATACAGTCATCGCTGCTATCGAGAATTTGTAGCGCCTGGATGTCCATGGCTAAATCCGGCTGTCGCTCAGGAGAATCTGCGACGTCTGCGGTTGCTGGTTCATAGGCTTTAGCCATGCCCTGAGGCATGTTTTGAGATACACTATCGCCTGACGAAGTAGAGTGGCGGAGATGATCGATCATAAGAGCTCTATCTCACTCTGAACAGTACTTAACCAGCAAGTCTTGACCCACCTCGCCCATCTGATGCAGTGAGTGCTCATAAGTAGCTATATCATGCGCTATAACGAGCGATCGTCCGTCTCAAGGCACAAAGGTTTAATCGGCAGTTCGCTCCGCTGGAGAGAGCCGAGCCATTCAAAGTCCCTCTTTTTATAGCGGTGTGCAAGTTCGTTCAGTGCAGAAACGGTGTTGTGGGGCGCTCCGCGCCCCACAACACCGTACTCAGAAGATTAGGCTTTCACAGCATTAACCAGCCATACCCCTCGACCATCATCCTGGTCTGCTGTTTCAGTGCCGATCGGTAGAGACGTGGGATACCTGCCATATCCTGCGGCAACGTCTTGCGGCTCAACCACGTCTGCAACCCATCCATATCTCGCCAGCAGTTGTTTCGGATTATCGTGACCAAATTGCCAATGCCGTACGACTCTGCCGCGATCGGCTTTTTTCGCTCGCTGCCCAGCCAAAATTGATCCGACTTTGACTCCATCCATACCCAAAACGCTACCACGAACGCTTAATTGAGAGAGGGTCTGGAGTAGCAGATCTACTTCTTTTTCCTTCAAATACATGATTACTCCTTCCAGTAACCACAGGGTTGGCACGGTCGTTTGATAGCCAGCATCGAGGATGGCGGTTGCCCAGTTCACATCTGGTGCAGCCAGATCTCCAGAGACAGGTCGATAGATACACGCTGGGGTAACGTCTTGCAAAACTTGGGCTTTGTACTGCAACACCTCTGGGCAATCCACTTCATATACGGTCGTATCAGGTGCCCATGCTAGCCGATAGGCTCTTGTGTCGAGTCCGGCTCCCAGGATAACCACTTGCTTGTGCTCAGCCAGCGTCGAGTTGAGGAGGTCATCCATAAATTTCGTGCGAACCGCAATGTAGCGAGTTCGTTTGGTCATCACTTGCTCTAACGGAACGGCTTGAGCTTGAGCAACTTTTTCCCAACGAGAAAGTAAAGCATCGACTTCATCACCTGCCAGAGCTGCGGCATAGGGGTCTTGAAACATGGGAGCAGAGTGGAGCTGCTCGATCGCCCGCTTCGCCGCAACAATTCGGGCGGTATATGAAATTGGATCGGAGGACTGAAGCAGAGCGGCTTCCATACAAGTCTTTCGGATGTTAGGACTCATCTGATTGTGCATCACCTATCTTATCGACGCAACCCAGATGCAAGTGCCTCACGGGGGTAGAGAGCCGATGCTCCATCAAGATGAGCCACCCAAAACCGGAGTCAACGATGTACTCGCACTGCCCTCAACGAATCGGAATCGTGATGATGAAGGTTGCTCCCTGGTTGGGCTGGGAAATGCACTGCAAGGTTCCCTGATGTCGCTCTGTCACAATTTGATAGCTAATCGCCAAACCCATCCCAGTTCCTTTGCCGATGGTCTTGGTTGTAAAAAATGGATCAAATAATTGCGATCGCACTTCCGGTGAGATGCCTATGCCATTATCGGTAATAGAAATACTGACGTGTTTGGGGTTGTTACTGAATTGGGTAGAAATCTGAATCTCAGGCTGAGCAGACAGCGTGCCATGCCTCAAACGCTCCTCAATTGCATCGATGGCATTCACCAAAAGATTCATGAAGACCTGGTTCAATTGCCCTGCATAGCATTGCACCAGGGGTAACTGGTCATAGTCCTTGGATATAACTATTTCAGATCGATCCGGCTGGGCTCTCAGTCGATGTTCCAAAATCGTCAACGTACTATCAAGCCCCTCGTGCAGATCCACCTCCTTGTGTTCTGCCTCATCCTTGCGGGCAAACGTACGTAATGAGAGCACAATTTGCTTGATCCGATCTGCTCCTAATTGCATCGAATTCAGCAGTTTTGGTAAATCTCTCTTCAAAAAATCAAACTCGATCGCCTCTAACATTGCTTGCACAGCAGGGATAGGCTGCGAAGAATGAATTTCGTACTGATCAATCAGTTCAAATAAATCTTGAATGTACTGTCGGGCTGGAGTTAGATTGCCATAAATAAAATTGACTGGGTTATTAATCTCATGGGCAACACCTGCCACAAGTTGCCCCAACGATGACATTTTTTCGTTCTGAATCATCCAGGATTGCGTTTGATTCAGTTCTCTCAGGGTGTCTTCCAGTTCTTGCGCTTTGTGACGTAGTTGTGCTTCTACACCTTGTCGCTCCTGGATTTGCTCCTTCAATTGAGCGATCGCTACTTGTAATTCCTGGGTTCGCTGCTCCACTTGAATTTCTAGAGAATTCTTGGCTTGTTTCAAAGCTGCTTCATTCAGATGTCGCTCAATGGCGATACGCGCCAAATAAGTCGCCTTGATCAACAATTCGCGATCGTGGGGGACAGGCTTGTAGGGAAAAGGATGATACATCGCAAAGGTCGCCAAAACTTGCCCATCACACGATAGAATCGGCGTTGACCAGCAAGCATGTAATCCATAGCTCAAAGCCAACTCTCGAAATGCGTCCCATAAGGGATCAAGGCTAATATCTTCGACAATCACCGATGCCACACGGTACGCAGCCGTACCGCAAGAACCAACCTCTGGCCCGATTGCAATGCCATCAATTAAATTGCTATACTCGGTCGGCAAGCTGGGGGCAGCCCCATGTCGTAACCGTTGACCATCTTGATCGACGAGCAAAAATGAACAGTAGGTCGTTTCTAGGGTTTGAGACTCAATTAAACGAGCCAGAGTATCCAAAATTGCGGGTAGTGGTTTTCCCTGAGCAATCAGCTCTAGAACATGATTTTGTCCCTCCATCAGCGCTATCACAGATGAAAAATTTGCTGTTGAAAGTGAAGGTTGAGGATCTAGATGGCTATCGACAAAGGTATTCGTTTGAGCTACGTCGAGAAAGGTCATGCTGGCTTTCAACTGCTAACAGGTCTGGCTATGAATGCTAATTTAGCTTGCAATTGTGAAAACTGCGTGGCAGCATCTTTGAGAGAGCGACGGCGGAGCCGTCGCTCTCTCAAAAAGAATTACAGGGTATTTAATTTGTGATCCCTAGTACATTTGTGTTGGTTGATCGTGTTGTGGACATGACCTGAGCGATCGCCACCTCTGACCGCTCTGATGCAGGGTTTAGCCTGCCGTTGGTGGCAATAAAGGAGAGGAAGCGATAAAAACTCTCCACCGTTCAGGTCGTACTTGGTCTGCACTGTCTGGATCTCTGGCATCGCTCTCCTACAAGATCCAGCAAGGGGACACAGCGGTATAACTCCCCGCCAGTGCATTTTTGCATGGCTCAACAACTGCTAAAACCTCGGAGGTTTAAGTCACGATGTTGGTCATGATGCTTGATTCTTGGTCAAAACCTCCGAGGTTTGCGTAAGTCCTAAACTACCTGTGGTTGCACGGGTTGAAACTTTATCTTCTTTGTGCGGCAGACTGGACATTTCCAATCGTCTAGCAGATCCTCAAATGCTGTTCCTGGAGTAATTCCAGACTTTGGATCGCCTTCTTCCGGATCATAAATGTGACCACAAACTGGACATTTATATGATTCCATACGTACTTCCTGAGTAGTATTAGAAAAGTTTGAAAGATCTATCATTGATTAATTCCGTCACTTGCTTTGATTGCAGAGATTTCTTCAGTTCAGCGGCAGCTTGAACGAAAAGAGAACGGGTGGCTGGAAGTTTCACTCTTCGTCGGGCGTGACCAGGTTCGTCTCATTGGTATCGACGACAAAGACAGCTAGCATCCGCATGGGTTGAGTATCACTGGCATTGGCACTGACCAGATGATGATTGCCGGGTACTTCAAAAAAGTTCTCACCCGCGTGATACACCTGTTCCGGATTGTCATTGATTTTGCTACGCATCGCGCCCTCCAAAACCGTGGCATAGATAAAAGCCGAACCTGGATGGGTGTGAGCGGGCGATGAATCACCGGGCGCATATTCGACTAGCACGCCTTTCATGCTCTTGCCGGGCACATTGGGAAGGGCATGATCAAAGACCAATGTTATCTTGGACTCAGTAGACGTGTCGTCGGCTGAAGCGGCGAAGACAGGAAGTGCTGTGAATACGAAAAGAACTGCGAATATGGAGAGTGCTGCGAATGCAACTCTGGGGAGAAATTTAGTGAACATTTCGGTTCTTCCTTGGCAACTTAAATCACAAAGAATTTCTGGTCATCAGACCGGGAGATGCTAAACGTGGACTGGTATGCCAAGCCCATGTCGTCAGTGCAACACCAATCAAAGCCGGAAGAGTGACAGCGGGAAAGTCCTGCGGAATCGTTGATGGAGCGGAAATGCCGACGGCAACTTCCCACAGATGGAAACTGGCATGGGCGATGAGCCATGATGTTGCCGCAGCCCACAGGTCAAAGCGATGTGCTGGCTGGAACATCCCGATCGCGAAGGCAGCACCGAGAAACATCTGAATCATCCCAATATCGCGGATGAAGTGCTGGTTAAAGGAACCCGTGTGGGTCACACCAGGAACGATGTTATACCATGTCAACGGAGCAACCAGCATAAACAGTCCGTTGCCAAACAGAAATAGAACGTTGAACGCGATCAGGATGGCTCCCACAACCAAAATGGTTCGATCACTTGCAGTTGGTTTCATGATTGATCACCTTGCCATGTTGAGTAGAGGTAAATTAGTCCCGCGTGACTCCCGCCCATCGCTGCGTCGCGACGGGCAGGAAACAATCACTTGAAGAAACATGGGCTGGCTAGGCTGCTTTCGCCTGGCGATCGAGCCACTGATCGAAGTTCGTCGCCCCAATGCGCGGATTGTCGCTGCTAGGGTTAAGGGAGCGATCGTTCAGCTCGATACCGAAATAGCGGGCGTGAATGTCTGTGATGACCTTGCGTGGGTCGTTATTTGCAATCAAGTATTTTTGAACGAGTTGGTCGAGACGGAACTTGTCGGGACCCGCTACTTCGATCATGCCGTTCAGGGGTGCCCCAACTGTGATTTTGGTCAGTCCGGCAGCAACGTCATCCGATGCGATCGGTTGCACCAGGGCAGGGGACAAGTGAACTGTTTGCCCGTCGGTGCTCGATTGGGCGATACCATTGAGGAACTCAAAAAACTGTGTTGCACGCAGGATCGTATAGGGAATCTTGGACTCCTGAATCAGCTTCTCCTGGGCAACCTTTGCCCGCATATAACCACTGTCAGGCAAGCGATCGGCATTCACGACCGACAACGCCACATGATGTCCCACTCCCGCGATCGCTTCTGCGGCAAGCAGATTACGACCGGAGGTTTCAAAGAACTCTAAAACTGCCTTGTCCTCGAACGAAGGCGAGTTCGCCACATCAACGACGACTTGAGCGCCTGTAAGTGCCTCCGCCAGTCCCTCACCTGTAATTGTATTGACCCCTGATCGGGGTGATGCCGCCACAACCTCATGACCAAGCTGACGGAGGTTTTTCACGAGCTTGGTTCCAATCAGTCCGGTGCCACCAATCACGACAATCTTCATACTGAATCTCCTAAATTAGTGAATCCCTTGCAGCAGAACCTTAGCCTGGCGATCGGGTTAGGGTCGCAAGATTGGGTTCTGCTGAAAAAGATATTGTGCAGATTGACCAGCGGTTAGGAGCTAGCAAGTAAGCAAGGCAAATTAAATTGAGGAACGTGTAGGTTGGGTAGAGGTACGAAACCCAACATCCGCATGGGTTACGCTACCGCTAACCCATCCTACGATTCCCCAGCTACTTAGGTTGCTAATTCTTTTCCCTCGCGCCTTTGAACCTGATGTCACTACATTAGAGAAGTTTTTGGGGTTTGTCGTTACCTACAAATTCACCACTTTGAGGTCAATAAGACGAGCCTGAATCCTGACGGATTGGTGAACTTTTTCGTCATCAACTTTGGTTGGACTGGGCTGAATCCCCTGTCTCGCCTAAGTCTTAGGTTTAGTCGTGCTCAAAACAAAAGTTCACCTTAAACTGGAGGTGAATTCAGACTACTACTATTCATGAAGTAATGGAATCAAAGACAATGGATTTAGAAGATGCTTTGCACGTTGCTAATTCCGTCGTCTTTGCCGAGGTCGGTAGACGTCTCAATGAAGTAGAAGCCGCCATTTTGCTCGGTGCCCTGCAAGAACAGACTTACGAGCAAATTGCTGAGGTGTCTGGCTACTCAATCAGCTATATCAAGCGCAATGTCGGTCCCAAACTGTGGAATTTACTGAAGCGCGCCTTGGGGGAACCCGTCAGTAAAACCAATTTTCGAGGGGCGTTAGAGCATCAGTGGCGGCGATCGCTGATTGAGGCAACCCAAACTCAGCCTCTAGCCATTACCCCATCGACAACCCAATTGGAGCCAACCGACTGGGGGAATGCCATTGATACGGCTACCTTCTGTGGGCGCACTGAAGAACTGGTGTGTCTTCAACAGTGGGTAATAGAAGAACAGTGCCGCCTTGTGCTGCTACTGGGCATTGGTGGCATTGGCAAAAGTACCCTGGCCGCCAAACTGGTGCAGCAGATTCAAACCGAGTTCGAGGTGGTGGTGTGGCGATCGCTACAAAATGCTCCACCCTTTGAGGAGTGGCTAGAGACGGTGTTGCCGCTGCTATTGCGGGCACAGGGAGAGGATATCGCTGTACCAAGTAGCCTGGATGGAAAATTGCTGAAGCTAAGATCAGGGTTGCGCCAAAAGCGCTGTTTGCTGATCCTGGATAATGTTGAGACGATCTTGAGTGCCGGACAATCGGCACAGTATCGAACAGGGTATGAAGGCTATGGTCAACTATTTAAAGACCTTGGAGAAATCCCTCATCAAAGTTGCTTGTTGCTCACCAGTCGCGAAAAGCCGAGAGAGATTGTGCCCCTGGAAGGGGCACAGCAAGCCGTCAGAACCTTCCGGTTGAAAGGACTGACCCCAGAAGCCGGACAAGCACTCTTTCGCTATAAAGGGGCATTTGCCGGAACAGAATCAGACTGGGAGCGATTAGTGACCCATTACAGCGGCAACCCCCTGGCGTTAAAGCTGGTAGCAGCGGCAACCCAAGACCTCTTCAGTGGCAGCATTGCTGCAATCTTGGACTATGTGCAGCAGGGCTTAGCCGTCTTTGATGATATTCGTGACTTGCTTCAGAGACAGTTCGATCGCCTGACCGACATTGAGCAGGAAATGCTGTTTTGGCTAGCCATTCATCGGGAACCCTTGTCACTGTTTGAGTTGAGCCAGGATCTGGTCACGAAGGCGTCCAGGCGTAGATTACCAGACGCAATACAGTCATTGTTGCGGCGATGTCTCATAGAGACCGCTCCGCGATGTCTCATAGGGACCGCTTCGCGAACGCTCATCGAAAAAGAGGGGAAGCGTTTTTTTCTTCAGCCCGTTGTGCTGGAGTATGCGACTGATCGATTTGTGCAGTGCATTACTAGGGAAATTGTTAGCCAAACGCCAGAGCGGCTCAAAATTCATGCACTGATTAGAGCACAAGCAAAAGACTACATTCGAGAGATGCAAAAGCGATTGATTATAGAACCGATCGCGGAACAATTGCAGCTTCAGTTTAGCAAGTCACAAACCCTTGAACAGCAGTTGAAAACGCTGTTGGAGCAGCAAAAACAAGCACCTCAGCCAGATTATATGGCTGGCAATCTGCTCAACCTGCTGGTGCATTTGCAAAGCAATTTATGCGGCTGTGACTTTTCGGAGCTAACCGTATGGCAAGCCGACTTGCGGCAGGTCAACCTGGCAGGGGTCAATTTTCGCAACGCTGATTTAGCCACCTCTGTGTTTGCAGAGACCTTAAGTAGCGTTATGTCAGTCAGTTTCAACCCAGAGGGTAGCCTGCTGGCGATCGGCGATTTGGACGGTAAGATTTGCCTGTGGCGTGTCGCTGATGGTCAGCCCGTTTTAACCGTGCAGGGGCATGAGGGCTGGATCTGGGCGATCGCCTTCAGTCCCGATGGCAAAACGCTCGCCAGTTGCAGCCATGACTTTCTGATTCGGTTATGGGACATGCAGAGCCTCGATGGGTTTGAACCATCCAGTCCTGCGAACCTGGCTGAAGCAAGTGATTCCAGCCATTCTCCCGGAAACTGTCTCAACACATTAGGGGGGCATACCCAGCGGGTGTGGACGATCGCGTTTAGCCCAGATGGTCAACTGCTGGCGAGTGGTAGTGATGACCAGACAATTCGGCTCTGGAATGTCCAGGATGGAACCTGCCTGGCAGTGTTGCAGGGGCATACGGGTGGGGTTACGTCAGTTCGCTTTAGCCCCAACGGACAGCTTCTAGCAAGTGCCAGCGAAGACGCTTCGATCCGCTTGTGGAGTGTTGCTGACAAAACCCTCCTCAAAACCTTGCCAGGACATAGCCGTTGGGTGAGGACAGTGCGTTTCAGTCCGGATGGTCAAACGCTTGCCAGCGGCAGTGAAGATTGCACCATTCGACTGTGGAATGTAGAGACGGGTATCTGCTTCAAAACCCTGCAAGGTCATACAGGTTGGGTCACCTCACTCAGCTTTAGCCCCAATGGTCAAACGCTTGCTAGCAGCAGTGAAGATGCTTCAGTGCGGTTATGGAATGTGCAGGATGGAACATGCTTCAAAGTGCTGCAAGGTCACAGCAGTTGCGTTTGGAAAGTTGCCTTTAATCCGGATGGTCGAACCCTCGCGAGCGGCAGTGCCGATCTCTCCACTCGACTGTGGAATGTGCAGGATGGCACCTGCCTTAAAACATTTCATGGACGAACCAATGGGATTTGTTCGGTCAGCTTTAGTCCAGATGGCTCCACACTCGCCAGTGGCAGTTATGATGCCCTCGTGCGGCTCTGGGATATGAAACAGGAAACGTGCTCCAGGGATCTACCAGGACACAAAAGCTGGACTTGGGCAGTGGCATTTCACCCGGATGGTCAACTGATTGCCAGTGCCAGCAACGATCAAACCGTGCGGCTATGGAATGCCCGAAATGGTACCTGTCTCAGAACCTTATATGGGCATACGGGTTGGGTTTTTGCCGTTACCTTCAGCCCGGATGGTCAAATGCTTGCCAGTGCCAGCAATGATCAAACCGTGCGGCTCTGGGATGTGCGAGAGGGTACCTGCCTCAAAACTCTACACGGGCATACAGGCTGGGTTTGGGCGATCGCCTTTAGCCCCGACGGCTCCACCCTTGCAAGTGGCAGCAATGATCACACAGTACGGCTATGGGATGTGCGAAACGGTGACTGCCTGAGAACCCTACATGGACATACATCTTGGGTTTTATCCGTTGCCTTTAGCCCGAATGGTCAGACGTTAGCGACGGGTAGCATGGACGGCTCAGTTCGATTATGGAATGTACAAGACGGCATCTGTTTTGCAACGTTACGCGACCATACCAATGGTGTTCGCTCCGTTACCTTCAGTCCCGATGGTCATACCCTGGCCAGTGGCAGTGACGATCAAACGATTCGACTCTGGGATGTTCAAGATCTCATCTGCCAGAAAGTACTACAAGGACACACGAGCCGGGTCTGCTCTGTTCAATTTAGTCCGCTCGACGTGAGCCTGCCATCCGGTACAGGTCCGCTTTTGGTCAGTGGTAGTCAGGATGAAACCATTAAGCTGTGGAATCCAATAACGGGTGAGTGCCTCAAAACTCTGAGAGCCGATCGCCTCTATGAAGGGATGAATATTCAAGGCGCAACCGGATTGACAGATGCTCAAAAAACCACATTAAAAACATTAGGGGCAGCTGACCACTAAGGATCGTGGATTAAATAAGCTGTAATCCTACCTTCTACCGTAGAAGTAAAGCTGTGCATTACTTTTTAAGACGAAATAGCAGGAACATACTTGAACAATGAACAAGTCAACGTATGAAAAACAAGCAAATTAGCCATAACGGAGTTCAGCTTTTTTCAGAATCCTTTGGCTCTTCGGATGATGCTCCAATTTTGTTGATGATGGGAGCCATGTCTTCTGGTATTTGGTGGTCGGAAGCGTTCTGCTGTCAGTTAGCGGCTGTGGGACGATATGTAATTCGTTACGATCACCGAGATACTGGAAAATCCACCAGCTACGAGCCTGGACAGATCAACTATTCGGTTGAAGATCTGGCGGATGATGCCTTTTGTGTTCTCGATGGCTATAAAATCCAGAGTGTTCATCTGGTTGGGATGTCGCTGGGAGGCTATCTGGCTCAACTCATGGCGCTCAAACAGCCCCAACGGGTCAACAGTCTAACCTTGATTGCTTCAGAACGGCTGGCTGAAGCAGACCCTACTCTGCCTGAGATTGATCCTTCCGTTCTCAATTACCATGCAAAAGCGGGTGAACTGGATTGGATAAACCGCGAAGCAGTGATTGAATATCAGGTTGGGGCATGGCGATTGCTGTCCGGTTCATCCCATGCCTTTGATGAGTCACTGATTTGTGAATTAGCAGGGGCAGACTTCGATCGCACCCCCAACCCCACCACTGCCTTTAACCATGCTCTGCTTGGGGGAGGAGAGCAATGGCTGGGTCGGCTTGACGAAATTGCGGCTCCAACCCTGATCATTCACGGCACAGAAGACCTTGTTTTGCCCTATGCCCATGCTCTGGCATTAAAAGCAGAGATTCCCCATGCTCAATTACTCACCCTGTCTGGAACAGGACACGAACTACACCCCGATGATTGGGCTGTGATCATTGAAGCAATCCAGCAGCACACTGCATCATGAAAACGGTGAGTATGAACGATCGCCACATTGAGTTGATCCATCAGTTATTTTCAGCAGCAGATCAGATCAATTTGCCCTGACACAATCTAGTTGACATACCCAATTGCCTGTTCTGTGAACCCCTCAAATAGTATCGCTTGTGCTCTTCAAGGTGATTTATGATGTATTTACGTTACGACTATTCCTTGTGTGGTTTTGAGTGATTTTGGGTGCTGTTCCGTAATCTTTATTGTTTGAGGTGAATCTCAGCACTAACTCTTCTACATTTAGATTCAACGCATCCATTTCATAAATTTCTTCACCTATTGCCATGCGCAAATTATTAAGTAACTCTTGCTGTTGGCTTTCGAGCGCTGGTTTATTTATGCTAGTTGGCTGCTCAACGCCTAACCAACCTCAGTCAGCTGCCCCAGTCGATGCTTCCCTATCTGTGGCTCCGCCTGCCTCTCAGCCTACTACCACCCCACCTGCTACCGCAGCTTCCCCTGATGCTGCTGCCCCATCTTCATCTCAGTCTGACCCTTGGCAGCAAGCAATAAACAGAGCTACTAGCGCTGCAACTATGGCACAATCGGCTAGCTCTAAAGACGATTGGAGTTTGGTGATTAGCCGCTGGCAACAAGCGATCGCTTTACTGCAAACAGTACCCGCCTCTCATGCCCAACATCATCAGGTGCAAGGCAAAATTGCTGAATATCGTCGCAATTTGGCGATTGCTCAAGATCGAGCAAGAAATCCAGTCGTTGCAGTATCCCCTGAGGTTATTACAGCCTCGGCTAATGAAACTTTGCCAATTATTCCTTTAGGTGAGCTTTTAAGGCAGCATGGATCCATTATGTATGGAACT